>NZ_JBAQEO010000498.1:0-31632 GCF_049286785.1 Rhodococcus sp. (in: high G+C Gram-positive bacteria)
GAGCCCGGCTACAGCCGGGCCCGCACAGTCCTCGAGGGTTCGGGGGTGCGGACGCGCTGCGTGTCCGTGGACGGCGACGGCCTCGACCCCGCACTGCTGCGCGCAACCGACGCCGCGGCCTACTGCACGCCGGCCCATCAGTATCCGATGGGTGCCCGGATGCCGGTGGGCCGCAGAGCCAGACTCGTCGCCGACGCCGCGGCGTCCGGAACGGTGATCATCGAGGACGACTACGATGGCGAGTTCCGCTACGACGTGTCGGCGCTGCCCGCCCTGCGCAGCATCGACCGCGGGTCCGAATGCGTGGCGTATGTGGGCACCGCCTCGAAGATCCTCACTCCCTCGATCCGGGTGGCGTGGGTGATCGCCCCTCCGGCGCTCCGGCCGGGGATCGTCCGGGCCCTGGACACGAGTAGCGAGGCCTGCTGCGCGATCACTGCCCTCGCGCTGGCGCAGTTCATCGACTCGGGTGCGCTGTCACGGCACCTCGCCCGCGCCTCCCGCACCTACTCGGCTCGCCGGGCCGCCTTCGTCACCGCTCTGCAGCAGCAACTGTCCGCGGTCGACACGGACGGCGTCGGGCTCGCCGGCATCGAGGGCGGTCTCCACGTCGTCCTGACGCTGCCCGGTTCCGTCGACGACGTCGCCCTGTCGGCTGAGCTGCTGCACCACGGCGTGACGGTCCCGAGCCTCGCCGGTTACCGCACCACACCGGGCGGACCCCGGGGGCTGGTCTGCGGATACGCGCGGCTGCCCGAATCGCGGGCTCGCGGGGCCGCCGAGGCGATCGGCGGGGTAGTCCGCCGGCATCTCGGCTGATACTGTTCGTTCGAACGAACAGTGGCGTCGGAGGGGCGAGATGAGCACGGGACAACGGGGTAGTGAACGGCAGGGCAGTGAACGGCAGGGCAGTGAACGGCAGGGCAGTGAACGGCAGGGCGAAGATGACCGGGACTGGGCACCGGGACTCGTCGAGCAGGTGAATGCGCTGGCATCGGCGGCCACCACCTCGGTCGCGGCCACCCGCGCCGCCCTCGACCGCATCGACGCGAGCCAGCCAACGCTCAACGCGTTCAAGGTGGTCCGCCGGAACAAGGCACTGGCCGAAGCCGCCGAGGCCGACCGCCGGATCGCCGCCGGTGAGCGCCTACCACTGCTCGGTGTCCCGATCGCCGTCAAGGACGACGTCGACGTGGCCGGGGAACCGACCGCGTTCGGGTGCCCCGGCGACTTCCCGCCCGCGGCGCGGGACTCCGAACTGGTGCGACGACTGCGCGCCGCCGGTGCCGTCGTCGTGGGCAAGACCAACAGCCCCGAACTGGGACAGTGGCCGCTCACCGGCGGACCGGCCTTCGGCCACACCCGTAACCCCTGGAACGGTGACCACACCCCGGGCGGGTCGTCCGGCGGCGCCGCGGCGGCCGTGTCCGCCGGGGTGGTGTCCGCGGCGATCGGTTCGGACGGCGCCGGTTCCATCCGCATCCCCGCCGCGTGGACCAACCTCGTCGGGATCAAACCCCAACGCGGCCGCATCTCCACCTGGCCTGCGCCCGAGGCGTTCTACGGTCTCACCGTCAACGGCCCGCTGGCCCGGACGGTCGCCGACGCCGCCCTGCTCCTCGATGTCGCTTCGGGCCCACACGAGGGCGACATTCACACACCCGCACCGGTCACCGTCAGCGACGCCGTCGGCCGCGACCCCGGACGGCTGCGCATCGCACTGTCCCTGCGCATCCCGTTCACCGCGACACCCACCACGCTGCACCCCGAGGTGCGTCGGGGCGTCGCGCGGATCGCCGAGGCGCTACGCGGACTCGGGCATCGGGTCGTGGTGGACGATCCCGACTACGGGATCATGTTCGGCCTCGGCTTCCTCCCGCGGTCGATGGCCGGCATCGACGACTGGATGCGGAAGATCCCGGACCCGTCGCTCGTCGACCCACGCACGAAGGGCAACGCCCGGACCGGAAGGTTGCTGCGCGGGGCTCCCCTGCGCGCCGCCCGGGCAGCCGAGCCGAGGATGCGGCGGCGGGTCGGTGCAATCTTCGACAAGTACGACCTCGTCCTCGCCCCGACCACCGCGACTCCCCCACCGAGGGTCGAGGGGATCGACGGCATCGGCTCATGGGCCACGGACAAGGTGATCACCGCGGTCTGCCCGTACGCGTGGCCGTGGAACGTGCTGGGCTGGCCCAGCGTGAACGTCCCGGCCGGGTTGACGTCCGGCAACCTGCCGACCGGAGCCCAGCTGATGGGACACGACGGCACCGAACCACTGCTGGTGTCGGTTGCGGCCCAGCTCGAATCGGTGCTGCGGTGGGACCTGGAACGTCCCGGGAAGTGGTGGTGACCGGTGGCTTCGACGGACGTTCGTGACCGCATCCTGGCGGCGGCGCTGCACATCGTCGGGACGGAAGGCATTCCCGGCGTGACGAATCGGCGGATCGCCGCGCAGGCCGGGGTGTCGCTCGGTTCCATCACGTACCACTTCCCCACGCAGACGGACCTGTTGCGCGCCGCGCTGTCGGGGTTCGTGACGGAGGAGACGCAGCGACTGTCGGAGCTGGCGGAGGGATACCGCGACAAGGGTCTGAGCCTCGAGGATGCCGCGGCGCTCACCGAGAAGGTCGCGAAGGATCTTGCGTTCTCCGCCGAACGGATCGCCCCGTTCGAGCTGTACATCCACGCGGGACGCGACCACGAGCTGCATCAAGCCGCCGCAGACTGTTTCGCCGCCTACGACGACCTGACGGCGACGATCCTCACCGCCCTCGGTGTCCCCGATGCGGCGGCCGTCGCCCCCACCGTCGTGGCCACCATCGCCGGACTGCAGCTCCGAAGACTCGCAACCGGACGCGACGGTGATCACGACATCGCGGCGTCGGTGCTTCTTCTCCTCAGGGCCGCATCCTAGAATCCCAGACGGCCCAGCTGTTTCGGGTCGCGCTGCCAGTCCTTGGCCACCTTCACGTGCAGTTCGAGGAAGATCCTGGTGCCGAGCAGCTTCTCGATCTGGGTGCGCGCCTTGGTGCCGACCTCGCGCAGCCGGGCACCGCCCTTGCCGATCACGATGCCCTTCTGGCTTGGCCGTTCGACGTAGAGGAGGGCGTGGACGTCGAGCAGTTCACCCTGTTTCTCGGTGCGCCCCTCGCGCGGGATGATCTCTTCGATCACCACGGCCAGGGAGTGCGGCAGTTCGTCGCCGAGCCCTTCGAGTGCCGCCTCACGGATGAGTTCGGCCATCAGCGTCTCTTCGGGTTCGTCGGTGAGCTCACCGTCCGGATAGAAGGCGGGCCCCTCTTCCATCTTCGACGCGAGCACGTCGACGAGAACATCGACCTGCTCCCCCGAGGTGGCGGAGACCGGAACCACATCCGAATCGGGACCGAGTAGTTTCGACACCGCAAGCAACTGCTGACCCACGGCGTCCTTGCTGACCTTGTCGATCTTCGTGACGATGCCGATCAGTGTGGTCTTGGGAGCGATGCGGCGCACCTGCTCCACGATCCAGCGGTCTCCCGGACCGACCTTCTCGTCCGCCGGGATGCACAGGCCGATCACGTCGACCTCGGAGTACGTGTCGCGCACAAGGTCGTTGAGGCGCTGACCGAGGAGTGTCCGGGGCCGGTGCAGTCCGGGGGTGTCGACGAGGATCAGCTGCGCGTGTTCGCGGTGCACGATGCCGCGGATGGTGTGCCGCGTGGTCTGCGGCCGGGACGACGTGATCGCAATCTTGCTGCCCACCAACGCATTGGTGAGCGTGGACTTGCCGGTGTTGGGACGTCCGACGAAACAGACGAATCCGGAACGGAATTCGGGTTTGCTCATGCTACTCCTCGATCACGGATCCATCGGTTCGCGCGAAGACGACTGCCGCCTGCGCGCT
This sequence comes from Rhodococcus sp. (in: high G+C Gram-positive bacteria), assembly GCF_049286785.1. GTDB lineage: Bacteria > Actinomycetota > Actinomycetes > Mycobacteriales > Mycobacteriaceae > Rhodococcus_F. The sequence continues at coordinate 3,887 of NZ_JBAQEO010000498.1, forward strand.
GACTTCGTGTAGCGCGGCGATACCCGGGTCTTCCGGGTTGCCGCCGATCACAGCTGCGGCCTCGAAGCCCTCGGCGCCGCTCGACACCGCGGCCGCGACAGCCGCCTGCAGCGCGGTCAGCGACAGCGACGTCAGCGCCACCGCTCCCGCCGAGTAGGTGCGGCCGTCGATATCGCGGACGGCGGCCCCCTGACCACTTCCGGTGCGGCCGAACGCCCCACGTGCGAGCACGACCAGCTTGGCATCTTCGTCGCCCGGTTCAGTCATCGTCATACTCCCGGTCCCGGTCGTAGTCGTAGTCGTAGTCGTCGTCGCCATCCTCGTCGGTCGGTGCGCGTTGCACAAAGACCGTGCCGATACGCACCCGTCCCCGAACATCGGGGGAACCCTCGCCCCGCAGAACCAGGCCGCCGTACTCCACTTCGGAACCGGGGAGCGGGACGCGTCCGAGCACGTAGCCGATCAGCCCGCCGACGGTCTCCACCTCGTCGTTCTCGAGGTCGATCCCGAACAGTTCACCGAGATCCTCGATGGGTAGCCGCGCGGACACCCGGAACATGCCGTCTCCGAGATCCTCGACCGGAGGCGTCTCGTCCTGGTCGTACTCGTCGGCGATCTCACCCACGATTTCCTCGATGACGTCCTCGATGGTGACAAGTCCTGCCACGCCGCCGTATTCGTCGACGAGGATCGCCATGTGGTTGCGGTCCCGCTGCATCTCGGCAAGCAGGCTGTCGAGCGGCTTGGAATCCGGGACGAACACTGCCGGCCGCATCACGTCGCGGACGCTGACACTGCGACCGCCGTCGCGCGAATGATAGGTCTCCTGTACCAGGTCTTTGAGGTACACGACACCGATCACGTCGTCGACATTCTCACCGATCACCGGTATCCGCGAGTGCCCGCTGCGCACCGCCAGCGAGGTGGCCTGGCCGGCACTCTTGTCGTTCTCGATCCACACCATTTCGGTGCGGGGCACCATCACTTCGCGGGCCGAGGTGTCGCCGAGTTCGAACACGGACTGGATCATCCGGCGTTCCTCGTCGGCCACCACCCCGCGTTCCTGCGCCATGTCGACGAGTTCACGCAATTCGATCTCGGATGCGAAGGGCCCGTTGCGGAATCCCCGTCCGGGTGTAATCGCATTTCCGATGAGGATGAGCAGACGGCTGATCGGTCCCAGCAACGTTCCGATGGCCTGCAACGGCATCGACGCGATCAACGCGATGGAGTACGCGTGCTGACGTCCGAGGGTACGGGGACCGACACCGATCACCACGTAATCGACGAGCACCATGATGACCGCGGTGAGGGTGAGTGCCCACACCGGTTCGAGGAGGTCGATCAGTCCGCCGACCAGCACCACGGTGGCCGTGATCTCGCACACGATGCGCAGCAGCACCATGAGGTTCACGTAACGGGGGCGATCTGACAGGATCCGGAGTACGCGGTCCGCACCGGGACGGTCGTCCTTCGCCAGTTCCTCGACCCGCGCGCGCGAGATCGTATTGAGGGCGGAATCGACGGCGGCGACCACACCACCGACGGGGACGAGGACGATCGCGAGAACGATCAGCGCGACGGCGCTATTCACGAATGGCCTTTCACGTGCCGGCTACTGTTCGGGGGAATCGAAGAAACCGGCCTTGCCGAGCAGCTTCTGATCCCGGGCAGCGAGCTCGGCGTCACGTTCGGCCCTGCGCAGATCTTCGTACCACTCTTCCAGCAGCCGATTCTGCAGGCTGAACATCTCTTTCTCCTCCGCCGGCTCTGCGTGGTCGTAGCCGAGGAGGTGAAGGACACCGTGAACGGTGAGCAGGGCGAGTTCGTGCGCCAGCGGATGGCCGGCCTTGTCTGCCTGCTCAGCGGCGAACGAGGGGCACAGCACGATGTCACCGAGCATGGCAGGACCGGGTTCGGGCGCATCCGGGCGGCCGCCGGGCTCGAGTTCGTCCATCGGGAAGGACATCACATCGGTGGGACCGGGCAGATCCATCCACCTCATGTGGAGGTCGGCCATGGTGGCCGAGTCCACGAGGACCATCGACAACTCGGCCGCGGGATGGACATCCATCCGCGCGATAACGAAGCGGGCAACGCTGATCAGCTCCTCCTCGGAGACGTCCATGCCCGACTCGTTCGAGACTTCGATGCTCATATGTGTCGCTTCCTCCTAGTACGGCGACACTTACCCTACCGTCGCGGCGAACGCGAGTGCGCAGCTCGCCGCTGTGCACGGTTACCGAGCTCGAGCTTGCCGTCCCGGTCCGCCTCGAAACGCTCGTAGGCATCGACGATGTCGGACACCAGCCGGTGCCGGACCACGTCACTGCTGTTGAGCTCCGCGAAATGAATGTCGTCGATGTCCCCGAGGACTTCGGTGGCCGCGCGCAGTCCCGACCGGGCGCCGCCGGGCAGATCCACCTGCGTGACGTCGCCGGTGACGACCACCTTGGAACCGAAGCCCAGACGGGTGAGAAACATCTTCATCTGCTCGGCGGTGGTGTTCTGCGCCTCGTCGAGAATGATGAACGCGTCGTTGAGCGTGCGGCCTCGCATATACGCCAGGGGTGCGACCTCGATGATTCCCGACTGCATGAGCTTCGGAATTGCCTCGGGATCCATCATGTCGTGCAGTGCGTCGTGCAGCGGCCGCAGGTAGGGATCGATCTTCTCGTGCAGGGTCCCCGGCAGGAAGCCGAGCCGCTCCCCCGCCTCCACCGCTGGACGGGTGAGGATGATCCGGGACACCTGCTTGGTCTGCAGTGCCTGCACGGCCTTCGCCATGGCCAGGTAGGTCTTGCCGGTACCGGCGGGCCCGATGCCGAAGACGATCGTGTGGGCGTCGATCGCGTCGACGTACCGCTTCTGGTTCAGCGTCTTGGGCCGGATCGTCTTGCCCCGCCGCGACAGGATGTCGAGGGTGAGCACCTCGGCGGGCGATTCGCTCAGCCCCTGAGTGAGCATCCCCACCGTACGACGCACCGCATCCGGTGCCAGCGGCTGGCCACGACCGGCGATGGCGGTGAGTTCGCTGATGACCCGCTCGGCGAGCGCCACGTCACCAGGCTTTCCGGTGAGCGTGACCGCATTGCCTCGTACGTGAATGTCGGCGTCCAGAACCCGTTCGAGCGCTCGTAGGTTCTCATCCGACGAACCGAGCAGGGCAGGAACCGTTTCGAGGGGAAGATCGATGCTCGAGCGCACGGTGCGTTCCGCCGGACGGGGAGCGGTGAACGTCTCGGCGTTCTGGTCTTGTTCACTCACGTGTGGGATATGGCCTACTTCCGGTTCCCGGTGCCGCGCGACGGTCGTCGTGCTCCCAAAAGTCTAACGCTCGCAGGTCAGCGCGCCCACCTGATTACGAATCCGGGGGCGAGTTCGTAGGTCCGGACAGCAGGATGTGCCGTGAGATCCTCCAGCACTCGGTACCGGGATCGAGGAAAGCGTGGTGGTCCTCCCCTTCGACGAGGTGCAGTGCGACCGGGTCGCCCGCTGCCTCCGCGGCCTCGCCGTACCGGATGCTGACTTTCGCCGGAACCTGTGCATCCTCGGTTCCGTGCACACACACGACGGGGACGCCGACGGGAACGCGGTGTCGCGGGGATGCCGCCCGGTAGAGGTCGGGATTCTCCTCGAAGGGAACGCCGAAGAGGTCCTCGATGTATCCGATTCGCCGTCCCCGTTCCGCCGCCGACGCGAGGTCGAGCGCGCCGGCCTGCGAGAGGACCATCTCGGGGCGTACCCGGGTGCCGGACTCCCCCGCCAGCCACACCGCCAACTGTCCCCCGGCCGAATGGCCGACGACCCTGACACGGGACAGATCGAACGGGACCGGGGACTGCGCCGCGACCGGCCCCGCGACCGCATCCAAGGCGGCGGCAACATCCGCGGACATTTCCGGCCAGCTACCGCCGGCACCGATCCTGCGGTACTCGATGTTCCAGACGGCGACCCCGTGGCGGGCCAGTTCGACCGCGAAACTCGTGCCCAGATTCAGGTGGTACCTGCCGCTCCAGAATCCTCCGTGCACCACCATCACCACCGGCACCGGCCCGGACGTCGGGTCTTCGGGCGGGTAGAAGTGCCCGAACTGCTGGGGTTCGGGTCCGTAGGCGATGCGAATGCGGTCCACGAGCGATCAGGCTAACCGGGGCGTCGACCCCTCACGCGAGGGGCGCCGCGCCCCATCGATCCGTCAGCACACCGATCGCCCCGAGCGCCACCGCCGCGGCCGTCGAGGTGCGCAGCACATGCGGGCCGAGTAGCACGGGGACGGCACCGGCCTCGGTGAGCGAGGCGATCTCCTCGTCCGAGATCCCGCCTTCCGGACCGACGATCAGCACCACCTCTTCTGCCGAGCGCAGCGGGAGTGCTGCCAGGCCTTCCGTGGCCGCCTCGTGCAGCACCGCGACCACGCCGCCGCGACCGGCGACCTCGCGCACCAGCGCGAGCACATCCGCCGTGCGGCGCGGATCGGACACAGTGGGAACGAGGGCACGCCGCGACTGCTTGGCAGCCGCGAGCGCCGCACTGCGCCACCGGGCGACGCCCTTCGCGATCTTGGGCCCCTCCCACCGGGCCACGCAGCGTGAGGACTGCCACGGAACGATCGCGTCGATACCCGCCTCGGTGGCGAGTTCCACCGCCAACTCCGACCGCTCCGCCTTGGGGAGTGCCTGCACGAGCGTGACGGCGGGCTTCGGGGCGGTGATCTGACGACGTTCGTGGACGCTCAACTCGAGCCGGTCCTTGGCGGCCGCCGTCACCACCGTGTCGGCCAGCCCACCACGGCCGTCGGCCAGAACGATCCGCGCACCGACTCCGATCCTGCGCACGGTTGCGGCGTGCCTGCCCTCGGGGCCGTCGAGTACCGCGATGTGCCCGGCTTCGGGCAGCGGGTCCAGAAAGAAGACCGTGGCCGCCACGGTCAGCGACCGCTGAACGCTTCACGCAGGCGCGAGAACAAGCCACCGCTGTGCTGGGACTGGGTGGAGACCACCTCGGCGACGTCGCGGTCCCGCATCTCCGTGAACTCGCGGAGCAGCTTGGTCTCCTTGTGGTCGAGGCGGGACGGAACGACCACCTCGAGATGCGCGTGGACGTCGCCGCGCACACCGGATCGGAGCTTCGGCATACCGTGCCCGCGCAATACCGTCACCGATCCCGGCTGGGTACCCGGCTCGATGACGATGTCCTTGGGGCCATCGATGATCGTGTCGATGGTGACCGTGGTGCCGAGCGCCGCGTCGACCATGGGAACCCGGATGGTGCAGTGCAGATCCTCGCCGTCGCGGACGAAGACCTCGTGAGCCTGCTCGACCACCTCGACGTACAGATCGCCTGCGGGTCCGCCGCCGGGTCCCACCTCACCCTGTGCGGCGAGCCGGATCCGCATGCCCCCGGCGACACCGGCCGGCACCTTCACGGAGATGTCGCGGCGGGCACGCACCCTGCCGTCACCGCCACACTTGTGGCAGGGGTCCGGGATGGTTTCGCCGGCGCCGCGGCAGGTAGGGCACGGACGGGATGTCATCACCTGACCGAGGAACGAACGCTGAACGGACTGGACCTCGCCCGCGCCACCACACGTCTCGCATCGCACCGGCTTCGAATCCCCGTTGGTGCCGGAACCCGTACAGCTGTCGCACAGGATCGCGGTCTCCACGGTGACATGCTTGGTCACGCCGGTGGCACACTCCGCCAGCGTCAGCTTGGTGCGCAGCAGGGAATCCGCACCGGGCTGTACGCGCCCGCGGGGACCCCGCCCGGCACCGCCACCGCCACCGAAGAACGCCTCGAACACGTCGCCGAGCCCGCCCCCGAATCCACCACCGAATCCGGCTCCACCACCGCCACCCGACGACAGGGGGTCCCCGCCGAGGTCGACGACGCGCCGCTTCTCGGGGTCCGACAGCACCTCGTAGGCCGCCGAGATCTCACGGAACCTGGCCTGAGCCTCCTCGTCGGGGTTCACATCGGGATGCAGTTCCCTCGCAAGCTTGCGGTATGCGCGCTTGAGCTCTTGATCGGTCGCCTTCTGATCGACGCCGAGCAGTCCGTAGTAATCCCGTGCCACGTTGAGTCTCTCGTCCTTGTCTGCTTCGTTTACTCGCATTAGTACGTCTTCCGACCGCCGGCGGCGGCTGCGGGCGAGCACGGCCGAGTTCGGCCGTTATCGCTCGGCGAGCACCTGACCGATATATCTCGCAACAGCGGCCACCGACGCGATTGTTCCCGGATAGTCCATGCGGGTGGGTCCGAGCACACCCAGCCCACCGAGCACGTTCCCGGCTGCACCGTAGCCGGTGGAGACAACTGAGGTACCGCGCATCTGCTCCACCTGGGTCTCCTCACCGATCCGCACGGTGACGGTTCCGGAGTCCTGTGTGGCGGCCAGCAGTTTGAGGACCACCACCTGCTCCTCGAGCGCCTCGAGCACGGCCCGCAGCGAACCGGGAAATCCGGCCAGACCCGTGAAATCGGCCGCGTTACGAGTCAGGTTCGAGGTGCCACCGAGGACCAGCCGCTCCTCCGGGTGCTCGACGAGAGTCTCCACCAGCACGGTGGCCGAGCGGATCACGGCGTCGCGCAGATTGTCGGGTGCCTCCTCGGCAAGTTCCGACACGGCGATGGACGCGGCGGCAAGCCGCTTGCCTTCGAGTGCGCCGCCGAGCAGCGATCGCAGCCGCGAGAGGTTTTCGTCATCGAGCACGTCACCCAGCTCCACGATGCGCTGATCGACGCGGCCGGAATCGGTGATGAGGACGAGAAGCAGCCGGGCGGGGGTGAGTGCCACCACCTCGAGGTGACGGACCGATGACGCCGACAGTGTGGGATATTGCACAACCGCGACCTGGCGTGTGAGCTGCGCAAGCAGCCGTACCCCCCGTCGGAGAACGTCGTCCAGATCGACCCCGGACTCGAGGAACTCGAGGATCGCGCGGCGCTCCGCGCTCGACAGCGGCTTCACGTCTGCGATGCGGTCGACGAACTGGCGGTAGCCCTTGTCCGTGGGTACGCGACCCGAGCTGGTGTGCGGCTGCGCAATGTATCCCTCGCTCTCGAGGAACGCCATGTCGTTGCGCACGGTGGCGCTCGATACACCGAGATTGTGCCGCTCGACCAGCGCCTTCGACCCGACCGGTTCCTGTGTGGAGACGTAGTCGGCAACAATTGCGCGGAGAACCTCGAAACGTCTGTCGTCTGCACTCGACACCGCCATCCACCTCCAGTTCTCGATCGTCACAGGTAGCCGCCTCACCGAATGTCGATGCGAATCGGCCGTCACATGCTCCGACCCACGTCCATCTCGGCTCGATCCAGTCTAATCGTCCGGACCCCGATACCTGCCGAGGCCTTACTGTGGTGCAAGAAACCTCGGTGTGGTGCTCGAACCTCCTCGGGCCACGACCAAGGATTTGACGAACAGGCGCGGCCGAAACCCAGATGGATGCGAAGCGATGATTTTCAAAGGTGTCATGGACGGCAAGCCGTACCCGGACCACGGGTTGTCGCTGCGCGACTGGTCGAAGATTCCCCCTCGGCAGGTGCGGCTGGACGAGATCGTCACCACCACGAAAGTCCTCGAACTCGACCGGCTGCTGTCGGAGGACTCCACGTTCTACGGAGACCTCTTTCCCCATGCCGTCCGCTGGCACGGTGTGCTGTATCTCGAGGACGGGTTGCACCGGGCCGTGCGGTCCGCGTTGCGCAACCGCGTCGTCCTACACGCACGTGTCTTCGACTACGACGAGATGCCCGGAATCGTGACGGGCTGACCGGGCGGGTCACCGCAGGATGTTGCGCACGACGGCATCCGCGAGCAGCCGTCCCCGGTCGGTCAGCACCACGCGATCACCCTCGGGGAGCAACAGGCCGTCGGCCACCGTTTCTTCGGCAGCGCGGCGTTCGGACGAATCAAGTTCGGCGAGCGGCAGTCCGGTCCGCAGCCGGGCCGTCAGCATCACCCGCTCGACATGCCGGTCCTCGACGGTGAGATGTTCACTGCCACCGACGGGAAGAGTTCCCGCCTCGAGTTGCTCCGCGTAGCGAGCCGGGTGCTTGACGTTCCACCAGCGCACACCGCCCACATGGCTGTGCGCGCCCGGTCCGGCACCCCACCAGTCGCCACCGTCCCAGTACCCCAGATTGTGCCGGCACCTCGAACCTTCGTCGTCTGCACGCGCCCAGTTCGACACCTCATACCAGGTCAGGCCCGCCTCTGCGAGCCTGGCGTCGATGCGTTCGTACCGTGCGGCGAGAACGTCGTCGTCCGGCGCGGGGAGTTCACCGCGCCGCACCTTCCGTGCCAGTGCGGTGCCGTCCTCGACGATGAGCGCGTAGGCCGACACGTGATCCACCTGGGCCGACAGGACCGCATCGAGCGACAGGTCCAGGTCCTCGTCCCGCTCCCCCGGCGTTCCGTAGATCAGATCGAGATTCACGTGGTCGAAACCGGCCGTGCGGGCCTCTCGCGCAGCGGCCACCGCCCGGCCGGGCGTGTGGGTACGGTCGAGCACCTTCAGAACGTGCTGCGCGGCCGACTGCATACCCAGCGAGATCCGGGTGTACCCGCCGGTGCGCAAACGCTCGAAGAACTCCGGTGAGGTGGATTCCGGATTCGATTCGGTGGTCACTTCGGCGCCGGTCGCCAGTCCGAAACTCGCGCGGATCGCATCGAGGACCTCGACCAGACCGTCACCGCCGAGCAGAGACGGAGTGCCGCCCCCGACGAAGACGGTGTCGACGTCCGGTGCGCCGGTCATCTCTGCCGCCGCATCGAGCTCGCGGCGCAATCCCTCCATCCACGACTGCGGCGACGCCGACGTGCCGAGTTCGCCCGCGGTGTAGGTGTTGAAATCGCAGTATCCACAGCGGGTGGCGCAGAACGGCACGTGCACGTAAATCCCGAACGGTCGGTCGCCGACCCCTGCCAGCGACTCTGCGGGCAGTTCGAATCCGGCCGCTTCCCGACTACCCGTGGTGATGCTCGTTCCGTTCACCCCTCCAGTGTCCCAGGCCCACGTTCCGGCGGATTACCGCCGCCGGAACACCCCCGACAGTGATATTTCCCCCAAAAATGGTGGAAATCCGGTCCCCGGCTCTCCACCGCCGATGTGACGTGGCACAATCGACCGCATGACCGGACCCGGAGTGCGACTTGTGGCGCGTCGTCACGTCGATCTCAAGCGCGTCTGCAGCTGTTGCTGTCTGCCCTGCCGCGCGCAGTAGTTCAGCCAGAGAGTCACTTCCGTTCACCATCCTTCTCTACTTCCGGCCGGATTCGAATGCCCTGAGCGAGAACAAGTTCTCCTCCTCTGCTTCGAGCCGGTAACCCGTGAGATTCAGGAGCGCTTCATGACGTCGACCACCGACGCCTCCCCCGCTGCCACCGACGCACCTCCCGCGCCCGCTCGCACCCGCACGGCGAAGCCGGTCCGCCGACGCGCCGAGGGACAGTGGGCCCTCGGCTACCGCGAGCCACTCAACGCCAACGAGCAAGCGAAGAAGGACGACAACCCTCTCAACGTCCGGGCGCGCATCGAGAACATCTATTCGAAGCAGGGCTTCGACAGCATCGACAAGGGCGACCTGCGGGGCCGGATGCGGTGGTGGGGTCTGTACACCCAGCGCGAGCAGGGTTACGACGGCACCTTCACCGGTGACGAGAACATCGACCTCCTCGAGGCCGAGTACTTCATGATGCGGGTCCGGTGCGACGCCGGCGCTCTCAACGTGGAGCAGCTTCGCACCATCGCCGGAATCTCCACGGAGTTCGCCCGGGACACGGCCGACCTCTCGGACCGGGAGAACGTCCAGTACCACTGGATCGAGGTCGAGAACGTTCCGGAGATCTGGAAGCGCCTCGAAGGAGTCGGGCTCAAGACCACCGAGGCGTGCGGCGACTGCCCGCGCGTGGTGCTCGGTTCTCCGCTCGCCGGTGAGTCGCTGACCGAGGTGCTCGATCCGACGTCCGCGATCGACGAGATCGTCCGTCGCTACATCGGCAAGCCCGAGTACTCCAACCTGCCGCGCAAGTTCAAGACCGCCATCTCGGGCCAGCAGGACGTGGTCCACGAGATCAACGACGTCGCGTTCATCGGCGTCAACCACCCCGAACACGGTCCCGGCCTCGACCTCTGGGTCGGCGGCGGGCTGTCCACCAACCCGATGCTCGCGCAACGCGTGGGCGTCTGGGTGCCGCTGGACGAGGTTCCCGACGTGTGGGAGGCGGTCGTCTCGATCTTCCGCGACTACGGTTACCGGCGCCTGCGGAGCAAGGCTCGCCTGAAGTTCCTGGTCAAGGACTGGGGCATCGAGAAGTTCCGTGAGGTGCTCGAGACCGAGTACCTGAAGCGGAAGCTGATCGACGGTCCCGCGCCCGAGAAGCCCACGCGTCCCATCGATCACGTGGGTGTGCAGAAGACCCGCAACGGCCTCAATGCCGTGGGCGTCGCGCCTATCGCCGGTCGTGTGTCGGGCACGATCCTCGCGAAGGTGGCCGATGCGGCCGAGCGGGCAGGCAGCGACAAGATCCGGTTCACGCCTTTCCAGAAGCTGATCATCCTCGATGTGGCGGACGACAAGCTCGATCAGCTGATCGCCGACCTCGACGAGGTGGGCCTGCCGGCGCGTCCGTCGCACTGGCGCAAGAACCTGATGGCGTGCTCGGGGATCGAATTCTGCAAGCTGTCCTTCGCGGAGACACGCAAGCGGTCGCAGGTACTCGTTCCCGAGCTCGAGCAGCGCCTCGAAGACATCAACGCCCAGCTCGACGTGCCGATCACCATCAACATCAACGGCTGCCCCAACTCGTGCGCCCGTTCGCAGGTCGCCGACATCGGCTTCAAGGGGATGTTGGTTGACGACGGCGACGGTAACCAGGTTGAGGGTTTCCAGGTCCACCTCGGCGGAAGCCTCGGTTTCGACGCCGCATTCGGTCGGAAGTTGCGCCAGCACAAGGTCGCCAGCACAGAACTGGGTGACTACATCGATCGCGTCGTCCGTCATTTCGTGAAGCATCGCAACGAGGGGGAACGCTTCGCAGAGTGGGCCGTTCGCGCAGACGAAGGAGACTTGCGATGAATCTCGACACCACCACCACCCGGGACGATCTTCGACGACTTGCCGCGCAGGGGGCGGCAAGTCTCGACGGTGCGTCCGCGCAGGAACTCCTGCAATGGACCGAGGACACGTTCGGGTCCGGGGCCGAGGAAGCCGCCGGGTTGCGCGACAGCTTCATCGTCGCCTCGAACATGCAGGACGGCGTTCTCGTCCACCTCGCTGCGCAGGTCCATCCCGGCGTCGACGTGTTATTCCTCGACACCGGCTACCACTTCGCGGAGACCATCGGTACCCGCGATGCGGTCGAGCAGGTGTACGGCGTCAACGTGATCAACGCTCGCGCGGCGGCAACGGTCGCGGAACAGGATGTGGCCGAGGGCAAGGACCTGTTCGCCCGCGAACCCAACCGTTGCTGCGCGCTTCGCAAAGTCGCGCCGTTGAAGGAGACTCTCTCCGGTTACAGGGCCTGGGTCACCGGCATCCGCCGCGTCGAAGCCCCGACGCGGGCAAATGCTCCGCTGATCTCGTACGACGAGGCATTCGATCTGGTGAAGATCAACCCGATCGCCGCCTGGTCCGACGAACAGATGCAGGCCTACATCGACGAGCATTCGATTCTCGTGAATCCGCTTGTCGACGAAGGCTATCCGTCCATTGGGTGCGCTCCGTGCACCAGCAAGCCAGCCCCCGGCAGCGATCCCCGCAGCGGTCGCTGGGCCGGTAAGGCCAAGACAGAATGCGGGTTGCACGCCTCATGACACTCGATCTCGCCACTTCACGCCCCCTGCTCGATAGCAGCCGGTTCGACACGCTCGACGCCCTCGAGTCCGAAGCCATCCACATCTTCCGCGAGGTCGCGGGCGAGTTCGAACGACCCGTCATCCTCTTCTCGGGCGGCAAGGACTCCACGGTGCTGCTGCACCTGGCCATCAAGGCCTTCTGGCCGGCGCCGCTGCCGTTCGCCCTCCTGCACGTCGACACGGGCCACAACCTGCAGGAGGTGCTCGACTTCCGCGATCACATCGTCGCGAAGTACAACCTGCGACTGCACGTCGCGAAGGTCGAGGACTACCTTGCCGACGGTCGTCTCACCGAGCGTCCCGACGGTATCCGGAACCCGCTCCAGACGGTTCCCCTGCTCGACGCGATCTCCGAGAACCGTTTCGACGCGGTCTTCGGTGGTGCCCGCCGCGACGAAGAACGTGCCCGCGCCAAGGAACGTATCTTTTCCCTGCGCAACGCGTTCGGCCAGTGGGATCCCAAGCGTCAGCGTCCCGAACTGTGGAACCTGTACAACGGCAAGCACTCCCCCGGCGAGCAGGTCCGTGTCTTTCCGCTGAGCAACTTCACCGAGCTCGACATCTGGCGTTACATCGCCCGCGACGACGTGGAGTTGGCCGGCATCTACTACGCCCACCAGCGTCCGGTGTACCAGCGAGACGGCATGTGGATGACCCCCGGCGTGTGGGGTGGTCCTGCCGAAGGTGAAGAGCTGCAGACACTGTCGGTGCGGTACCGGACCGTCGGCGACGGGTCGACCACCGGCGCGGTGCTCTCCGAGGCCGCCGACAACGAGGCAATTCTTGCCGAGGTCGCCGCTTCCAGGCTGACCGAACGCGGCGCGACCCGCGGCGACGACCGAGTTTCCGAAGCGGCCATGGAAGACCGCAAGCGAGAGGGCTATTTCTGATCATGACCTCGCACACACAGCTCCTCCGGCTGGCCACGGCCGGCAGCGTGGACGACGGCAAGTCCACCCTCGTGGGCCGGTTGTTGTACGACACGAAGTCCGTACTCGCCGACCAGATCGATGCCGTCACCCGCGCCTCGGTCGACAAGGGTCTGTCCACGCCCGACCTGTCGCTGCTGGTCGACGGCCTGCGCGCAGAGCGCGAACAGGGCATCACGATCGACGTGGCGTACCGGTACTTCGCCACGCCGCGCCGCTCCTTCGTGCTCGCCGACACCCCCGGTCACGTGCAGTACACCCGCAACACGGTGTCCGGCGCATCCACGGCGCAATTGGTGATCCTCCTGGTCGATGCCCGCAAGGGTGTGATCTCGCAGACCCGCAAGCACGCCGCCGTCCTCGCCCTCCTCGGTGTTCCCAGGCTGGTCCTGGCCGTGAACAAGATCGATCTGGTCGAGGACCCGGCCACGGTGTTCGCGGAGATCTCCGACGAGTTCCGGTCCCTCACCAGTTCGCTGGGCTGGGATTCCGACGCCGTTCTCGAGATCCCGGTGTCCGCACTGCACGGCGACAACGTCGCGGTGCGCTCGGAGAACACCCCCTACTATGGTGGCCCGACGCTCATCGAGCATCTGGAGTCGGTACCGGTGGATGCCGAACCGCATCGGGTGGGTCTGCGCTTTCCCGTGCAGTACGTGATCCGGCCGCGAACCGCGGAGTTCCCGGACTACCGCGGCTATGCGGGTCAGGTCGCAGCCGGCGAGGTCTCCCCCGGTGACGAGGTGGTGATCCTGCCTTCCGGCATCCGGACGACGGTCAGCAGAATCGACACCGCGGACGGTGAACTCGGCAATGCTCACGCGGGCCGCAGCGTCACCCTCGTTCTCGCGGACGACGTCGACGTCTCCCGCGGTGACGTGATCGCATCGCCCGCCGACGCCCCGGAACCACTCGGCGAGTTCGACGCCACCGTATGCTGGCTGGCCGAGAAGCCGCTGCGCCCCGGCGCCCGGTTACTCCTCAAGCACGGCACCCGGACCACACAGGCCATCGTGGGAGCGATCGTCGAGCGCTTCAACGAGCAGGAACTCACGTCAGAGCCGAGCCCGGAGTCGCTGGAGCTCAACGAAATCGGCAAGATCTCGGTGCGCGTGGCAGAGCCGGTGGTGGCCGACGACTACACCGTGAACCGCCACACCGGCAGTTTCCTGCTGATCGATCCCGCCGGCGGCAACACGCTGGCGGCGGGACTCGTCGGCGACGCGATCGCTGCGGTGGAACTCGGCGAGCGCGTCTAGGCGCGACAACCATGGCGCCCCTGATCGCTGTCGCACACGGCAGCCGCGACCCCCGCAGTGCGCGGACGGTCACGGCTGTCGTTGCCGCGATCCGCCGGCGCCGGCCCGACCTCGACGTCCGGATGTGCTTTCTCGATCTGGGTGCCCCTTCCGTCGACCAGGTGATCGACGCGGTCGCCGCAGACGGCAATTCCTCCGCAGTGGTGGTGCCGCTGTTGCTGGGCAGCGCGTTTCATGCGCGGGTGGACCTTCCCGGAATGATCGCCGCAGCGCGCCGGCGGCACCCGTATCTGCGTCTCGCGCAGTCCGATGTGCTCGGCGGGGACAGCCGGCTGACCGACGCTGTGCGTGATCGTGTCGCCCAAGCGGGTGGCCGCGCGGAGGACGAACGTATGGGTGTGGTGCTCGCTGCGGTCGGCTCCTCGGATCCGGGGGCGAACGACCGGACCCGTTCGCTCGCCGCCGCGCTTGCCGTGGGTACACGGTGGGTCGGTGCCACCGCCTGTTTCGTCACCTCCGCGACCCCCGGCGTGGATCGGGCGATCGCAGACCTGCGGCGGGCGGGCGCCGAGCGGATCGCGATCGCCCCGTGGTTCCTGGCCCCCGGGCTCCTGACCGACCGGCTGACCCGTGCCGCGGAGGCCTGCGCTCCCGAAGCGCTCTACGCCGACACGATCGGGCCTCATCCCCACCTGGTCGACGTGGCACTCGACCGCTACCAGCAGACGGCATCGATGTTGCAGAGGTTCCGCGCCCTCACTGCCTGAGGAACGCACCCGCGCCGCCTCGCAAACGCAGTCAGCTCTGGCGCAGCCATGCCCTCTCGGCCCAAACTGGAAGCTGAGGGTAGGAGGCATCACCATGACCACAGCTCCGATTCGACATGGAATCGTCGTCGGCATCGACGGATCGGACGGCGCCGTGGAAGCGGCGCGCTGGGCCGCATCTGCTGCTGATCGGTTCGACGAACCCCTCCGTCTGACCCATGTGCTGCCCGTTCCGCAACATCCCGGCGGGGAGTCGAACACGGAAGGGGAGGAGCTGCTCGACGCGGCGGAACGCGCGGTCCGCGCCGACCGGCCGAACCTGCCCGTCGAGCGCAGGATTCTCTCCGGTCCACCGGCTCGGGTGTTCGTGGAACTGTCCCAGACGGCACGCATCGTAGTACTCGGCCCCGCGAGCACGAGCGAGATGCGATCGATATTCGTCGGATCGGACGTGGTGCGGATCTCGAACAATGCCCACTGTCCGGTGGCGGTGTGGCGAGGTGTGCAGGGCCATGAGGTCACCGACTCCCTGCCCGTGACGGTCGGAGTGGACGGCAGCCCCCTCAGTGAGATGGCGGTGACGCACGCGTTCGAGTTGGCGTCGTTCTTCGGTTGCCCCCTCGTCGCGGTGCATTCGTGGAGCGAACAGTCCACACTCGGCGGCTATTCGGAAGTCAGGCGTTTCACCGACTGGTCTGCGCATCAGCAGCACCTGTCAGCGGTGGTGGCGGAGAGTCTGGCGGGATGGTGTGAGAAGTACCCCGATGTCCAGGTGACCCGCTGCATCGAGCGCGGTGGGCCGATGCGGGTTCTTCTCGAGCATTCGGTGCGGTCGCAACTCGTTGTCGTGGGCAGTCACGGACGCACTCCCTTCATGGCGTCGGTGGTCGGTTCGACGGCCCAGAGCTTGATCCACCATGCCCGGTGCCCCGTGCTGGTCTGCCGCGACGGCTGATCCCGGAGAACAGTTGCGCGCTCCGGAGGCCCCGCGGTGGGGCCTACAGAGCCACCGGTACCAGCGCCTCGGGGAGATCGGGGACGCGGGTAGCCCGCGCGTACACCGTCTCGCCCTCCTTCAGGTTCAGCGCCGCACTGTCCCCCCTGGTCACCTGCGCGGAGAACTGCTCACCGGTCGCCTCGTTGCGCAGATCCACACGCACCTCGAATCCGAGGTGCACCACCCGTTCCACCGTCGCCCGCGTGACGCCGAGCGTTTCGGCTGTTCCCGCTTCCTGCGCCTGCGCCAGCTCGGGGGTTCGCCCGAGCCGGATGTCGTGCGGGCGGACCAGTTGCCCGTTGAGTTTTGCCACCGACCCGAGGAACGACATGACGAAGTCGTTGGCCGGACGGTCATAAAGGTCCTCGGGCTCGCCGATCTGCTCGATCCGTCCCTTGTTCAGCACTGCGATCCGGTCGGCGACGTCGAGGGCCTCCTCCTGGTCGTGCGTGACGAGAACGGTCGTGACATGCACCTCGTCGTGCAGTCGTCGCAGCCAGGTGCGCAGATCCGCGCGCACCTTCGCGTCCAGGGCGCCGAACGGTTCGTCGAGCAGCAGCACCTGCGGATCGACCGCGAGCGCCCGGGCGAGCGCCATGCGCTGACGCTGACCACCGGACAGCTGCGCCGGGTAGCGGTGCTGGAAGCCGTCGAGGCCCACGATCTCCAGGAGCTCGTTGACTTTCTTCTCGATCTCCGGCTTGGGTCGCTTCCGGATCTTGAGCCCGAACGCGACGTTGTCGCGCACCGTCATGTGCTTGAACGCGGCGTAATGCTGGAAAACGAAACCGATATCGCGCTTTTGCGGCGAAACGTTGGTGACGTCCTTCCCGCCGATGGTGACGGTGCCCGAGTCGAGATTTTCGAGGCCGGCGATCGATCGGAGCAGCGTCGACTTACCCGAACCGCTCGGCCCGAGAAGTGCGGTCAGCGAACCGGACGGGATGTCGATGGTGACGTCGTCGAGGGCGGCGAACGAGCCGTAGTTCTTACGCGCGCCGGTCACGGTGATCATGTGGTGCTCCTCTTGCGGTCGAGCAGTGTCATCAGAAGCAGAATGAGCAGCGCGATACCCATCAACAGTGTGGACGCGGCGTACGCGCCGAAGGTGTTGTGGTCGTCGATGTAACGCGAGTGAACCAGCAGCGTCAACGTCTGTGAGACGCCCGGGAAGCCCGACGAGACCATGATGACCGCGCCGAACTCGCCGAGGGAACGGGCGACCGTCAGGACCACTCCGTAGGTCAGTCCCCAGCGGATGGCAGGAAGAGTGATCATCCGGAACGTCTGCCACTTGTTCGCTCCGAGCGTGGCGGCCGCCTGTTCCTGCTCCTCCCCGATTTCGTGCAGCACCGGCTCCACTTCGCGGACGACGAACGGCAGTGTCACGAACAGCGTCGCGATGACCATGCCCGGGAGACCGAAGATCACCTTGAATCCCAGGGACTCCAGTCCACCGAACCAGCCGTTGACACCCCAGAGCAGGATCAGCGACACACCGACCACGATGGGTGAGACAGCGAACGGCAGATCGACCACCGCCTGAACGATGCCCCGGCCGGGGAACCGCCCGCGGACCAGGGCCAGCGCAGTGACGATTCCGAACACCACATTGATCGGGACCACGATGGCGACGATGAGCAGCGACAGGTTGAGCGCGGAGATCGCGGCAGGCGTGCTGATCGCATCGATGAAGGCGGCGATGCCGTTCTCGAAGGTGCGCCAGAGGATGAGACCGATCGGGACGACCAGCAGGCCGAACAGGTAGAGCAGCGCAACGGTGCGCAGCGTGATCCGGGTGGACCCCGAAAGCTTCACTGTGCCTGCTCCTCTCGACGCTGACCCCGGCTCGCGAGGATCCGAAGCACGAACAGCGTCGCGAACGCGATGGCCAGGAGAGCCACCGACACGGCCGCCGCACTGGCGGGCCGATCGATCTCGATCTGCTGCTGAATGTACTGCGAGGCCACCTGGGTCTCCCGGGGAATGTTGCCGCCGATGAGTACGACCGAACCGTACTCGCCGATCGCGCGTGCGAAAGCCAGGCCGGCGCCGCCGATGATCGCCGGTCCCAGGGTGGGCAGAACGACCCGGCGGAAGATCGTCAGGTTGTTCGCGCCGAGCGAGGCGGCGGCCTCCTCGACTTCCTTGTCCACTTCGATGAGCACGGGCTGCACCGACCGCACCACGAAGGGCAGCGTGACGAAGGCGAGCGCCACGATCACGCCCGGTTGCGTGGCATTGAGATGCACGTCGATCGGGCTTTCCGGCCCGTACAGCGACAGCAGCACGATGCTGGCGACGATGGTCGGCAACGCGAACGGCAGGTCGATCAGTGCGTTGACGACGCGTTTGCCGGGGAACTCGTCGCGGACCAGCACCCATGCGATCAGGGTGCCCATCACGACGTTGATCACGGCCACGACCGCCGAGACCAACACGGTGATCCGCAGCGAGGCCAGTGCCACCGGCGACGTGATCGCGTCGACGAAACCGCCGATTCCGTCGCCGAAGGCGGCCACTGCCAACGCGGCGAGCGGCAGCACCACGATGATGCTGAGCCACAGCGACGCGATTCCGATACCGAGGGGGCCGACCGCGCCGGTCACCCTGGCGATCTTCTCGGGAGTGCGACGAACGGGCGGAGAGAGCACCGTGGTGCCGCCTCCACCCGTCGTCGTGGGTTTCTCGCTCACGTCTCGCTTACTTGGTTGCGTTGTCGTAGATCACCGCGATGGTTCCGGTGTCCTTTGCGAACAATTCTCCGTCCACCGTCTTCCACCCACCGAGATCGGCGATGGTCCACAACTTGGCCGGCTCCGGGAACTTGTCCGCGAACTCCGCGGCCACCGCCGGGTCGACGGGGCGGAATCCGGCCTCGCCCCACAGCCGCTGACCCTCTGTGGTGTAGAGGAAGTCCTTGAACGCGTTGGCCTTTTCGAGGTTCTTACTGTTGGAGAGCACCGCCACCGGGTTCTCGATCTTGAAGGTGACGGGCGGAGTCACGTGCTCGACAGGGTCGCCGTTGCCCTCGACGAACAGGGCCTCGTTCTCGTAGCTGAGCAGAACGTCGCCGCTGCCCTGCAGGAAGGCCTCGGACGCCTCACGTCCCGACTTCGGCTGGATCTTGACGTGATCGTTCACCAGCGAGGTGATATATGCGAGACCAGCCGCGGGATCCTGGCCGCCGTTGCTCTTGGCCGCATAGGGAGCCAGTAGGTTCCACTTGGCGGAGCCGGAGCTGAACGGGTTCGGCGTGACCACCTCGACGCCCGGCTCGAGCAGGTCGTCCCAATCCTGGATGTTCTTGGGGTTGCCCTCGCGCACCACGATGGTGACGACCGAGCCGAACGGCAGACCCTTGTAGGCGTCCTCGTTCCAGCTCTTGTCCACCAGGCCGGCATCGACGAGACGCGTCACGTCGGGTTCGACGGAGAAGTTCACGATGTCGGCCTCGGCACCGTCCTTGACCTTGCGGGACTGATCACCCGAGGCTCCGTAGGACTGCTGGATGTTGACGTTCTCGCCCTCTTCGGTGGCGTTGAAGGCGGGAATCAGCTTGTCGTAGCCCGGCTTCGGGACCGCGTAGGCGTAGAGGTTGAGCGTGCCGGCGCTCCCGTCCCCTGCTGCAGCCTCACTGCCGACGGTGTCGCTGGCGCCGCCGCCGCATGCGGTCAGCGTCACGGCTCCGAGTGTCACGAGGGCCGTGAGCAGAAGGCGTGATCGGGATTGCAGGCTCGGAGAGCGGCGTTTCATGACTGAAGAAACCTTCCTGGGGATCTGTCACTGGGTAGCTCGAGAGGATCGATCGGAGAGTCCGGCACGGAATCGTGCTGCGGGCGCATGCAGAGCGGTTCGACCTCG
Source organism: Rhodococcus sp. (in: high G+C Gram-positive bacteria) (assembly GCF_049286785.1). Classification (GTDB taxonomy): domain Bacteria; phylum Actinomycetota; class Actinomycetes; order Mycobacteriales; family Mycobacteriaceae; genus Rhodococcus_F. Next base: position 23,570 of record NZ_JBAQEO010000498.1, read on the forward strand.
GAAGGACTGACAGAATCGGACACCACAGGTCCGGGCAGTCACACCTTCGGCGCGGAGCGCTGAGCGCGAGAAGTTATCGACAACAGGCGACGTCGGCGACGGCGAGCATGCCTACAGCGATCAACGCCAATTCATGGCGGACCTGGTGTACGGCTGCTTCAGACACGCCGTGGACTGTAGCAGAGGCTATACGCCCGGTTCGAATGGAGCGAGAGCTACCGGGTGAGCAACCAGGAAACGATGACGAGAACGATCAGCGCAATCAGCGCAAGAGTGACGCGTGAACGTGGCATCAGGCTTCCTCCACCTCGGGCGGGTCCCTTTTCAGCAGGACGAATACAGCGGCCAGCCCCCGATCGAGCAGCCACGCAACTCCTCTGCACACCGGCACCATCACCAGCAGCACCAGAGCGACCTGAGGGACGAACGGGAGCCCGGCGATCCAGAGTTCGAACTCGTCCCACCAACTCGCCATCCGGTCCATCACCCCAGACTAACGTTCGCACCCTCCACGGTCGGGAACCGGTAGACGGAACACCCGTTGGGGCCGATGATGTGCCTATGGTGTCCACCGAGGAATCTGCACCGAACCGGTCCGCTGCTTTCGGCCATCTCCGCAGTTCCTTCCCACCGATCGACGACTACGCGTTTCTGTCGGACTGCGAAACCACGTGCCTCGTCGCCCGCAACGGGTCGGTCGAGTGGATGTGCATACCGCGCCCCGATGCCCCCAGTGTCTTCGGCGCGATGCTCGACCGCAGTGCAGGTCACTTCCGTATCGGCCCCTACGGACAGAACGTGCCGGCTGCTCGGCGTTACCTCCCCGGTGGACTCATCGTGGAAACGACATGGCAGACGGAGACGGGGTGGCTCATCGTCCGGGACGCTCTCGTTCTCGGGCCGTGGCACAACGTCGAGGAACGCTCCCGTTCCCACCGGCGCACCCCCACCGACTGGGACGCCGAGCACATCCTGCTGCGCACCGTGAAATGCGTCAACGGGACGGTTGAGCTGGAGATGAGCTGCGAACCCGCCTTCGACTATCACCGCGGCACCGCCCAGTGGGAATACACCGGGAAGGTCTACGAGGAGGCGACCGCCACCTGCACGTCGTCGGGGCCGGGAGGGCACCCCACGTTGCGGTTGACCTCGAACCTGCGGATCGGCCTCGAGGGCCGCGAGGCCCGGGCCCGGACGCGGATGGTCGAGGGCGACAACGTGTTCGTGGCGCTGTCGTGGTCCCACCTCGCCGCCCCGCAGACTTTCGACGAGGCCGCCGACAAGATGTGGCAGACGGCCAAGTGCTGGCGTGACTGGATAACCACCGGTCGATTCCCCGACCACAAATGGCGCGGGCACCTGCAGCGCAGCGCTCTGGCACTGAAAGGTCTCACGTACGCGCCCACCGGCGCCCTGCTGGCCGCCGCCACCACGTCACTACCGGAGACCCCTGGGGGCGAACGTAATTGGGACTACCGGTACGCATGGGTGCGCGACTCCACGTTCGCACTGTGGGGGCTGTATACCCTCGGCCTCGACCGTGAGGCCAACGACTTCTTCGATTTCCTTTACGACGTGTCGACCGTCGAGGACGGCCACCCCCAGCCCCTGCAGGTGATGTACGGCATCGGCGGCGAGCAGACACTCGCGGAGATCGAACTCCATCACCTGTCCGGATATGACGGCGCCCGTCCCGTCCGGATCGGCAACGGCGCCTACAACCAGAAGCAACACGACATCTGGGGAACGATTCTCGATTCCGTCTACGTCCACGTCAAATCCAGGGAACGGGTTCCCGAGACGCTGTGGCCGATGCTCAAACGTCAGGTGGAGGAGGCCATCAAACATTGGCGTCAGCCCGACCGCGGCATCTGGGAGGTGCGCGGTGAACCGCAGCACTTCACGTCGTCGAAGATCATGTGCTGGGTGGCGCTCGATCGGGGCGCCAAGTTGGCCGAGCGTCAAGGTGAGATGAGCTATGCGCAGCAATGGGCCGCGATCGCAGAAGAGATCAGGGAAGACGTTCTGACACACGGCGTGGATGCTCGCGGAGTGCTGACCCAGCGATACGGTTCCGATTCGCTCGACGCATCGCTGCTCCTCGCTCCCCTGCTCCGCTTCCTTCCCGCCGACGACCCGCACATCCGTGCCACGGTCCTCGCCATAGCCGACGAGTTGACCGAGAACGGTCTCGTGCTGCGCTACCGCGTGGAGACCACGGACGACGGTATGGAGGGTAAGGAGGGCACCTTCACCATCTGTTCGTTCTGGCTGGTGTCCGCACTGGTGGAGATCGGGGAGCTCGAGAGGGCAACCCGACTGTGTGACAGGCTGCTGGGATTCGCCAGCCCGCTGCTCCTGTACGCCGAGGAAATCGATGCCGAATCCGGGCGTCACCTCGGCAACTTCCCGCAGGCCTTCACACACCTGGCGTTGATCAATGCCGTCGTGCACGTGATCCGGGCAGAGGAGGCCGCCGGGTCCGGGGGTTTCCATCCGGCCCACAGCGCCGTGTGACGCGTCCCCCTAGTGCGCGAAACGCTTCAGTAGTCGCTCGGCATCAGCGGCGATCTGCCGCACCACGTCGCCGGCCGGTCGCTCCGAGGTGACCAGACCAGCCGCCTCGCCCGCATACACCACACCCAGATCGGGATCGGCAGGGTCGTAGGCAGCGGCGAGCTCCTCTTCGGATGCGCCGGCATCGTGCCACCTCGCGGTGAACTCGTTGCTCAGTGCCCGTCCGCCCCATCTGGCCGGCCACGGCTGACTGCGCGCCTGGTCGAACACCGAGGTGTAGACCGTGTCGGAGCTGCGTGCCGCGATCAGCCTGCCGGGAGCGTAACCGGGCCCGACGGTTTCCGGACTTGCGAGTAGAGCCGTCCCGATCATCGCGCCGTCGGCGCCCGCGGCGATGACGGCCGCCAACCCGCGTCCGGTCGCGATACCACCGGCCGCGAGAACGGGAAGTTCCGTCGCCTCGAGGACCTCCTGGAGCAGCGGCAAGGTTCCGACCCTGCCGGTATGTCCGCCTGCCTCAGCCCCCTGCGCAATCACGACGTCGACGCCGGCCGCCTCGACGACGCGCAGATCCTCGACGGTGTTGACCTGCGAGGCCACCAGCGCACCGATGTCGTGGACTCGATCGACATACGGCGCGGGATCACCGAACGACAGCGACACCACGCGGGGCCGCTGCGCCAGCGCGGCGTCGAGCAAATCGACGTTGTCCGCGAGCGACCATGTCATGAGCCCGATACCGAAGGCGTCACCGCCGATGCGGCGGGCGGTGGCGATCTCGTCCGCTATCCACTCCGGTGTGGCGTAGCGGGCCGCACCGAGCAGTCCCAGCCCACCCGCTTTCGAGACCTCGCCGACGAGAGTGCCGCCGGCGCGTCCCCCCATCGGTGCACCGAAAAGGGGCACCTCGATGCCCAGCGTCCGGGTGAGCCAGGTTTCGATCGCCATGGAGTGAATCTACTTGTTGGGCTTGTCCCCGACCGACTCGGACGTCAACGCGGCGACGAACGCCTCCTGCGGAACTTCCACCCGTCCGATGGTCTTCATCCGCTTCTTGCCCTCCTTCTGCTTCTCGAGCAGCTTGCGCTTGCGGCTGATGTCGCCGCCGTAGCACTTGGCGAGCACGTCCTTGCGGATGGCGCGAATGTTCTCGCGCGAGATGATCTTCGCGCCGATCGCAGCCTGAATCGGCACCTCGAACTGCTGGCGCGGGATGAGTTCACGCAGCTTCGAGGTCATGCGGCCGCCGTACGCACCGGCAGCGGAACGGTGCACGATCGACGAGAACGCGTCCACAGCCTCACCCTGCAGCAGGATGTCCACCTTCACCAGGTCGGCGTGCTGTTCACCGGCCTCCTCGTAGTCGAGGCTGGCGTAACCCTTGGTCCGCGACTTCAGAGCGTCGAAGAAGTCGAACATGATTTCGCCCATGGGCATTTCGTAGCGCAGCTCTACGCGGGTCTCCGACAGGTAGTCCATGCCGCCGAGTTCGCCACGCCGGTTCTGGCACAGCTCCATGATCGCGCCGATGTACTCGCTCGGGGCGATCACGGTGCACTTGGCAATCGGCTCGTACACCTCGCGGATCTTGCCCTCGGGCCAGTACGACGGATTGGTCACCACGTGCTCGGTGCCGTCCTCCATCACCACCCGATACACCACGTTGGGTGCGGTGGAAATGAGCTCGAGTCCGAACTCGCGCTCGAGCCGGTCGCGGGTGATCTCCATGTGGAGCAGTCCGAGGAATCCACAACGGAACCCGAAGCCCAGGGCCACCGAGGTCTCCGGTTCGTAGACGAGCGCCGCGTCGTTGAGCCGCAGCTTGTCGAGTGCGTCACGCAGCACCGGGTAATCGGAGCCGTCCATCGGGTAGAGGCCGGAGTAGACCATCGGCTTGGGGTCGCGGTAACCGACGAGCGGCTCGGTTGCACCACTGCGGGCCGAGGTGACCGTGTCACCGACTCGAGACTGCCGGACGTCCTTCACACCGGTGATGAGGTAGCCCACCTCACCGACGCCGAGTCCGATACTGGCCTTCGGTTCGGGCGAGATGATGCCGACCTCGAGCAGTTCATGGGTGGTGCCCGTTGACATCATGGTGATCTTCTCGCGGGGCGTGATCCTGCCGTCGACCACACGCACATAAGTGACCACACCACGGTAGGAGTCGTACACCGAGTCGAAGATCATGGCCCGGGCCGGACCGTCGGCGTTGCCGACCGGCGCCGGAATCTGCCGGACCACCTCGTCGAGCAGTTCCTTCACACCCACGCCGGTCTTGCCGGAGACACGCAGCACGTCGCCCGGTTCACAACCGGTGATGTGCGCGATCTCTTCGGCGTAGCGGTCGGGATCCGCGGCCGGGAGGTCGATCTTGTTGAGGACCGGGATGATCGTCAGGTCCTTCTCCATGGCCAGGTACAGGTTGGCCAGGGTCTGCGCCTCGATGCCCTGCGCGGCGTCCACCAGCAGAACCGCGCCCTCACACGCCTCGAGTGCGCGCGAGACCTCGTAGGTGAAGTCGACGTGCCCGGGGGTGTCGATGAGATGCATGACGAACTCTTCGTCACCCACCACCCAGGGGAGCCGGACGTTCTGCGCCTTGATCGTGATGCCGCGCTCGCGCTCGATGTCCATGCGATCGAGGTACTGGGCACGCATCTGTCGCTCCTCCACCACCCCGGTGAGCTGGAGCATGCGGTCCGCCAGCGTCGACTTGCCGTGATCGATGTGCGCAATAATGCAGAAATTCCGGATCCGGGCGGGATCCGTGAACGTCTTGTCGGCGAAGCTGCTGATGGCGAACCCCTTAGCTGAACGGCGGCACCGACCCGCTTTCGGGTCACTGTCTCCCTTGCAGGATATCCGCATCGCGCGGCCGGGAACGCCTCGGTGTGGTCAGTCGTGCAGGCCCGCCGCGGCGAGGTCGTCGACGACCATCCGGGCAACCGCACTCATTCCCGCGTCGGTGAAGTGGAACCGCTGTGCGTCGGTGTCGGAGAAGAGGCCTTCGAACCAGCGTTGCTCCGGGGCGGCGCACGCGTCGTGCCCACCGGCCACGGCGGGAGTCGCGATGTCGAGAACCTGTACCCCACGAGTGTGGGCGACCGCGAAGAACGCACTGTTGAGCCGGGCGTAGTAGGCCGCGAACCAGGACGCGTCGCCGTCCGAGAAAGGGACGTTGGGCCAGCATCCGCGCGTCCCGATGAGTCCGCCCTCGCCGAGCAGGTAGATCCGGGCGTGCGGGGCCCGTTCGGTCAGCGCCGCGAGCACCTTGTCGACACCGGCCGCTGCCCGCTCGATGCCGGCCAGGGCGACGGTCTCCGTGAGCGGGTCGTCACGGCAGCCGCGGTCGGTGCCCGGCCCGGGCGCGACACACAGTGGACCGACGAACAGGGTGTTCGCGTTGTTGCCGCCGATCGAGATCGTGACCAGGTCGGTGTCCGGGTGCACTGCGTCGATCTGGACCGGCCAGGAGGCGGGGATCCGCTGCGGCGTGTCGAGCACGTTCTCGACCCGGGCCGCGCTGCAGGAGACGTCGGCGAAGTCGGTGATCGCGAGTTCCCGGGCGATCTTGCCCGCGAAGTTCTCGTAGGAGCGCGAGCAGTCGTCGGTGGTGTACTGCGGCTCCAGGCGCGGACCCGCGGCTCGGGAGTCACCCAGTGCCACATATTTCAGTTCCGCCGGAGCCTCGTTCGCACCGGCGATGCCGGGGGTTCCGGCGGCGAACGCGACCATCGAACAGACGACCACCGCCGACACCCGCCACAACCTCGACAAACCAGTACACATCCTTCGACCGAACCCGACGGGACGATCATGCCGCACCGGATTGTCGTTAGACTCGGCGCCCATGGCGAGCACCTGGAGCAGCATCGGAAAGGCCTTGGGCCGACTGGCACGCGACAAGGGCCCGCAACTGGTGCAGCAACTGCAGAAATCGGGAGTACTCGACAAGGCGGTGGGTGCGTTGACGGGATCGGCGGCGCCGGTGCCGAAGCCGATCCCCGGCCGTCCGGTCACCTCGCACTCCGCACCGACGGCGCAACGCGCCCGCACGATCTCCTACTCACCCGATCTCGACGGCCGGGCCGACCCGGGGGAAATCGTCTGGACGTGGGTGGCGTACGAGGACGACCCTCGTCAAGGCAAGGACCGCCCGGTACTGGTCGTGGGCCGCGACGGCGATATCTTGCTCGGGTTGATGCTCTCCTCGCAGAGCAGGCGCGACGGCGACCGCGATTGGCATGCCGTGGGTTCGGGCGCCTGGGACTCGGAGGGTCGCCCCAGCTGGATCCGGCTCGACCGGGTCCTCGAAGTGCCCGAGGCCGGTATCCGGCGAGAGGGCGCGGTCATGGAACGGCGCACGTTCGACTCCGTCGCGATCCGGCTGCGACAGGACTTCAGCTGGCGCTGACCGCCCAGTTCCGCTCAGCTCGCCAGGCGGTCGTAATGGTCGTGGCGGCCGAACAGTCCACGGTACACCAGGGCGCCGATCGCGCCGCCGATCAACGGGAACACGAGGAACAACCACACCTGCCCCAGCGCGCCGTCCTGATACGGGGCGACAGCGAGACTGCGGGCAGGGTTTACCGAAGTGTTGTCGATCGGGATCGCCACCAGGTTGGTCACGGCGAGCGTGAAACCGATGGAGACTCCGGCCAGCGGAATGTCCGAAATCTGATCGGTCGACGCCAGCACCACGAACACCAGGACAGCGGTGAGCAGTATCTCGACGATCATCGCGGCGCCGATACCGTAGCCGTTCTCGATGATCCCGCCCAGCGGCCCCTTGATCGCGGATGGGCTGTGTTGTCCCCAGCCGTTGGCGCCGAGACCGTCCTGCTTCCGGTTGTAGGACGGCAGACTCTGTGCAATCGCGAAGATCACCAGCCCGGCAAGAAGGCCACCGATGACCTGCGCCACGATGTATATGCCCGCCTTGAGGACCGACAGCCGGCCGAGCGCGAGGTGACCGATGGTGACAGCAGGGTTGACGTGGCAGCCGGAGATCGGCCCGATGGCGTAGACAAGGAAGAGCAAGGTGAAGCCGAACGCCGATGCCACACCCAGATTCCCGACCTTGTCGCCCGCGAACACGGCCGTGCCGACTCCGAAGAAGACCAGCACGAAGGTGCCCATCGCCTCGGCCAGATACCTCTTCAGATCCGGAATCGGTTCGACTTCTTCGATTTCCTGCGCGGTCGACATTGAACCCACCGTTCGTCGGAATGGATCTCAGTCCTGCGTGACACAGCTCTCGCTGGGACTCTACGCAAGCCGTGTGATCTCCACAACAACTTCCAGATCTGTTGCCCTGCCGCCCGAGAAGATCCCCTTGAGAGGCGGAACGTCCGCGTAATCCCGTCCGATACCTACCGATACGTGCTGTTCGTTCACCGAGACCGCGTTCGTCGGGTCGTATCCCCACCACGCGCCGGTCCAGGCCTCCACCCAGGCGTGACTCTCTCCCGCGACCGTCTCATCCACCGGCGCATCGGCTTTCGGATGCAGGTAGCCCGACACATACCGACAGGGAATTCCCA
>NZ_JBAQEO010000499.1:0-14748 GCF_049286785.1 Rhodococcus sp. (in: high G+C Gram-positive bacteria)
AAGAGGCCGACCATCTGCGGGCGGACGTCACCGGGAACGGCGCCGGTGATCGATTCGGCCGTCCCGGTGATCTCGGCGGACGTGCTCTGATAATCCGAGGTGATGGTGAGGGCGTCGCAACCCTGCAGTTCCGCGGCGGTCGCGGAGATCAGCGAGATCCCCCGGGTACGGACGTCCAGCGTCCCGTCCCGTCCCGCCGACACCACCAGGCCGCTCTTCTCGAAGTCGGGCGCACTGCTCGGCAGGGTGGAGAGCAGGGTGCCGCCGTCCGGACCCAGTTGCCCGACGGCGGCACACGGAATGTTCACCTGCATGCGCTGCGGGGTGTAGGAGACGAGCGGTGCCTCAACACTCCCCAGGGCCCCGTTCTGCGGCCACGTGATGGAGGCGGCGTCCTGCTTCACGGGCAGGAGCGGAGTGGCCAGGGCCAGCACGAATCCGAGGAGCCCCGTGACGATCGCGACGAGCCGCGAAGTGCGGACGCTGCTGATGTCCGGCAGCGGCGACGGCTGTGAGGGCGATCGTTCGGGCTTCACTGCTACATCGGACGGCACACGACGATGTTATGCCGTCTCGATTTCGCCCGAGGTCTCGACGGGGATGCCGAAGCCGGTATATGAACGTGTGGTGGAGGTGGAACGGTGCTCGAGTTGAAGATGTCCACCGAGGTGGATGCGATGCGAGCGGCCGGGCATGTGGTGGCCCGGGCGCTCGATGCCGTGCGCGATGCCGCTGCTATCGGCGTGAGACTGCTCGACCTCGACGAGGTGGCAGCCGAGGTGATCCGCGCCGCCGGTGCCGAACCGGTGTTCCTGGACTACCACCCCGAGTGGGCACCGGTCCCATTTCCCGGCACGATTTGCACGAGCATCAATGATGCTGTGGTGCATGGCATTCCGAACGATTATCGGATTCGGGACGGTGACCTGGTGAGTATCGACTGCGGCGCCCGGCTGGCCGGATGGTGCGGCGACGCAGCCATCAGTTTCGTCGTCGGGACGGCGGCTCCGGCGGACATCGCGCTCGTGGAAGCCGCCGACGCAGCCCTCGCGCACGGGATCGCGGCCGCGCGATCCGGAAATCATCTGGGCGACATCGGGGCGGCCATCGGACGGTACGCGCGCGGCGCCGGATACGGGTTGCTCGCCGACCATGGTGGGCACGGCATCGGCAGACAGATGCACGAGGATCCGCACGTACCCAACGAGGGCCGCGCCGGGAAAGGCATGCCGCTGCGTCCGGGAATGGTCCTCGCGATCGAACCGATGCTCGTTGCCGACGGAACCGACGACTACCGCCGAGCTGCCGACGGCTGGACCCTGCGGACCGCGACCGGCGCCCGCGCGGCGCACAGCGAACACACCGTGGCGATCGGCGAGAACGGTCCGGAAATACTGACCCGTTAGGAATTGCGCGTCAGCCCGCGAACGTCCCACACCCAGGCGTCGTCGACGGATCGTGCCGGGGAATCGATCAGTTGCTCCACGGTGCGACGGAGAACGCGATCGTTCCGGGTGTGGGGCAGTACCAGGACGTCCGCGTCCCAGTACGACAGGTCCTCGCGTGCCTGTGCCTTCACGGTGTCGTCTATCAGGGGCATCCTGCCGGAGTTCTGGGTGGCTGCGAGTAGCAGGGCGGTGGGCCGATCGTCCGGACCGTACTTACCCCGGGCCTCGTGCCCGGCCGGACCGACGAAATACCCACCGGCTATGGGGAATGCGAGATCCTGCTCCGTCTGCCACTGCAGCATGCGCGCGTTCTCGGGCGAGGGCAGCGGCACCGTGACGACCGACCCGTCGGTCACGTACTGACGCCAGGTACCGTCGGCGAAGAACGCGGGGGCGGGGGCGCGTTGCGCGACGGGAAGGGGTGTGGGAGCCAACGGAAGCAGTGCGACCACGAGCCATCCGGCCCACAGCAGTGTGGTGGTTCGATGACCCTCGCGGGCGGAGACCAGAGCACGGTCGGTACCCAGTGCCAGCAGCAGCGCCGCGGCGGGCAGGCAACCCATCGCGAAGCGCGACTCGAGAACCGATTCGAGTAGCGGCAGATGCGCAATGAACTTCCACGGCAACATGATTCCCGTGTCCCAGCCACCGATCGTCAGCGTGGAACCCAGAGACAGGATCCCCATCACCGCGATGGTGGCAGCGGCGGCGCGGGCCAGCGGTGCTCGCCACATCCACAGTGCCGACATGCCGAGAAGGATCAGCAACGGCCACCCGAAATAGGCGTTCTCCTCGGTGGCATTCATGCTGAACTCGGCCGAACCGGGATCGCCCGCCAGCGAGGAGGTCGGGAAACTGGTGAAGGCCTCGGTGTCGTTGCCTACCGGACCGTGTTCGAGGGCGCCGTAGCTGTCGGGGCCGAAGAATTGCCACCACAACGGGCCGGCCGCGACTGCCAGTGCCACGACCCCCGCGATCGTAAATCCCTTGACCCCGCGCCGCGCCGCACCGAGAGCCTCGCGCGGACGGGACACGCCGAACGCGAGTCCGAACACGGCGAACGCCAACGCGTAGATCAGGAGCGGTTCTTCACCGAGAAAGATCTGATAGGCGATGAGCAGGCCCGCGACGAGGCCGTCGCGGACCGGGTGGAGTCCGGTGCCGAGCCGGATCACCGCAAGTGCGATGAACGGCAGCAGAAACAACGCCACGAAGTTGGGATGGCCGTTGGTGTGCGAAATCAGTGCGGGCGCGAAACCGCACACCGCACCCCCGGTGGCCGCGGCGAATCGGGACGACACGACGTGGCGGGAGAACACCCAGTACCAGGCGATCGCGGTGCCCGCCAGGCCGAGCGTCAGGGCGAGCGTGAACGTGACGTTCGGCCCGAACAGCAGGGTGATGGGCGCAAGAGGAACGCTGATCCCGAACATCGCCGTGTTGCCCATGAGATTGACACCCAGCGGATAGTTCTGCAGATCGCTCGTCAGCGGATTCTCCAGACGGGCCACCGAATGGGCCGCCACCGCGAAGAACCATTCCCACATCGTCTGGTCCTGGCCACTGCGAACGAGATAGCCGGTACCGAGGTTCTTCCACTGCCGGGCGAGTACGAATCCGGCCAGGCCGGTGAAGAAGACTACGGCCGCGACATCGGCGGGTGCGGGACGGAGGAGGTGAGAGCGGAGCGGGCGACGGGTGAGGGTGGTGGCTGTGGTGGGGGCGCCCACGTGCGGTCGACCGGTCTCGACTTCGGTCAGTGTCTCGGTCACGCAGTCCGGCCTCCGGTTCTCGGGTCGGTCGTGGGTCGTCGGTCGTCGGTCGTCGATCGGTAGACGTTACCGGAAAGAGATGAGCCGCTCCTCGTCACCGGGACGAGACCGTTATGTGCGTCACAGGCGTTTCCTTTGTGAACATCTGATCAATACGAGGATATTGTTCTGTCTCGCTGGTTACGCTCAGCCTCTAATTCCGCATCGGTTGCAGTGCACTCTGAATGGGGTCGGCATGACGGACATCAGCACATCACAGTTAGGTCACAGACGCTTCACGCGCGCAGTCGCAGTCGCCGGGATTGCAGTGCTCGCGATGGTCCTGGGCAATGGCACGGCTTCGGCGGGTGTCGATAATTCAGCCTCTGTCGTGGACAGATACGGAAATCGCATCGAGGTCCTCCAGGGCGATACGAGCTACCACACCGTTCCGCCACTGGACGGCGTTCCGACCAGTGTCGAGTTCTTCCACGACGGGTACGCCGCAGTCAATGTCGCGGGGCCGAACGCCGAGAAGTTCGTGGGGACCCAACTCACGGTCGGCTATCAGATCGGCTACCCGATCGCTCTTGCCGGTGCGACGATCGTGCTGAATACGCCGAACCTGGACTGGGCGGTGGGATCGAACAACAATCTCGGCCTCGCGATACCGCTCGACGGGAAGACATTGCCCGACGAACTCGGGCTCGACGTGGGTTCCTTCGCCGAACTGGGCGGGTCGATCATCCCGTCCCAGGAACTGGACATCGACCTCGAGCCCGGCGGCATCACCACCGTCCCGTTCCTGAAGGGCCAGACCTTCGACGGTCCTACGGCCCTCGTCCGGATGCAGGGAATCCACGGCTACATCTCGGGTGCCCTCGGGCCGGTCACCATCCGGCCGTACGCGATGGCCACCACATCGAGTGGTGACACCGTGATGACTTACGGTGTGCCGCAACGGCTCAACTAGGTCATCCGAACTAGGCGGCCCGCCCGACGGACTGCGCGGCATGGGCCGCCGGACGAACGTCCGGCGGCCCATGCCGGCCGAAATGTGCAAGGAAGCCACTGAGAGTCCACAGGCCTGTGCCGAGCACGGCGAGCATGAGTAAGAGCCAGTAGCTCGTGTAGATGCCGGCCACCGCCCCCACCGTCAGGGCGAGACCGAAATACACGACTGCGTCACCGACTGCGGTACCGAGAAGGTGATCCAACGGTTCTTCGGAGCAGGGCAGACCCTCGGAGTGCAATACGGGCTCGTTCACATCGTGCATATCCACTCCTCGTGCCCCCTCGCGCAACGCGAGGTGTGCTCCCTGCCAGATATGCCCGGATTCCCTGTCTGTTGCGAACTAAACGCCCCGACCTGTGTTCAGGGACGTGTCACTACCACGAAGGGACCGGTCTCCGAGACCGTGAACCGCGGATCGTCGAACAACTCCTTCGGGAAGGTGACGGTGTAGCGGCGCACGTTGGGGTCGTTGGGGTACACGTCCTCGGCAAGTCTCAGCGTGTACCCGTCGGCGCCCTGGCGGAAGACGAAGGCGTCGGGTGCGCGCCACGGCGACTCGTCCAGGGCTGCCACCAACTGGTCGGGGGTGTCGAGTTCGCTCCACGCGGCGATGGTCTCGGCTCGTCCGGCGAAATCGGCCAGCGGATTCGAATAATGCGAGGTGAGGGCCTGGAACCCCAGATACGGGTAGAAGCTGAGGAAGCTGGTGTCGGCGGTCAGGACCACGGTGTCGTCGCGTTCCCGCGGAATGCGGGCCTGTATCGATTCGTCGACGGCCGCGTAATGTGCTGCCGCACCCGGTGGACGTTGGTCGGCACGTTCCCCGTTGCCGTCTGTGTCCGTGTAGGCGATGGAGATCTCGGAATCCAGGAACTTGGGGATGTCCTGGACGAACGCCAGCCCACCCAGAACACCGATTGCCAGCATCGCGGCTTTCACGCGGGTGTTTTCGCTGGTGGCCAGCACGATCCAATGCGCGAATTCGACGAATCCGAAGACACCCGCGGCGCCCAGCACCGCGATCAGGATCGGCTCGAGACGGAAGGAGAGCAGGGTGCTGCCGACGGCGGTGAGGGCCATCGACAGCAGCGACCACAGATAGACCGCAATAACACCCACGCCGAGGGCCTGAGCCCGGCGGGACGAGGATGCGCGCCCTACCAGCCAGATGGTGCCGAGCAGGCACAGGGCGCCGGTGAGGGAGAAGTGAATCATCGGCAGCGACAGGTGCGCGCCGGATTCGGGCAGGTAGTGCAGGGCGGTACCGGACGCCGACGGTGAGCCCGACACCACCTCCAGCAGGTAGGGCAGCCAGACAACGAGAGCCAACGCGCTGGACACGGCGGCGATGACCACCAGTCGGAGCAGAGGATCGACGGCCGCACGCCATGAGCTGTGCGCACGGATTCGCAGTGTCGCAGCGAGCACCGCCAGCAGAGTCACGGCGAACGCGGCGAGTCCCAGATACAGCGTGTAGAAGGTGGCGGCGAGGCCGAGGAACAGTCCCGTGCCGATCACCGCTCCCCAGCCGCCGCGCGCGGACACGGGGTGGAGACCGCCCCAGGCCAGGACGAGAGCCGGGCCGACGAGTAGTGCGATCACCGCGCCGTACGGCTCCGGTGAGGCGTAGGCCGAGACGAGGGCGGCGGTCGCCAGCGACACCACGATGGCGAGGTCGTGGCGAATCAGGTTGCTCCACAGCACCAGTGCCACTACGGCGGCGACGGCCATCGAGCCGATGGCATAGGGTTTGAACGCTTCCCAGCCGTCCATGCCGAGCAGGTTGGCGACGCGTCCGCCGATCCAGAACCAGCCTGCCGGGTAGTACGGCGGCAGATCCGCATAGGTCATGTCGCGCAGGGCGGGCGAATCCGTCAGGCGTGTCAGATATTCGGTGCGGAACTCCTGGTCGACGGAAACACCGTGCAGATACAGCCTGGTAGCGGCCAGTGGCAAGCCCAGGGTGATCGTCACGAACCCGGAAAGGCTCGCCCACGACAGCAGCTTCGCGAACGGTCGCACCTTGCGACGGCGGACGAGGAGTACCGACACGGCGATACCGGCGACGGCCAGAACCTGGCCCACAGTGGTAACCGCTTGCGTCACGTTCGACGAGTTGAACGCCGGCCACTGGACGCGGGCGAAGGCAAACAGTCCGACGGCGGCGACTCCGGCAGCGACGAGTGCTGCCAACAGCATCTCGGTCGCAGTTGCCAGGAACCGCCGGGCCGGGGCTGCTACGTCTGCTTCGGTCACGAGGACGAAGCTTAGATGGGCAGTTTCTTGAAGATCGGGCGCGGGATGTGCCGCAGGATCATCATGACGTAGCGGAAGGCGCCCGGTGCCCAGACCAGGTCCTTGCCCTTCTCGGCCGATGCGACGGCGAGCGCGGCGACGTCTTCCTTGTTCACGGTGAGCGGAGCTTCCTTCACACCCGCAGACATCCGAGTGCGGACCTGTCCGGGGCGGATGACGAGGACGCGGGGCCCGAATTCGCGCAGCGCCTCACCGAGGCCGAGGTAGAAGCCGTCCAGGCCGGCCTTGGTGGATCCGTACACGAAGTTGGAGCGGCGGACACGCTCGCCGGCCGCCGACGACATCGCGATGATCTGGCCGTACCCCTGCGCCTTCATCTTCTCGCCCACCAGCACGCCGACCGACACCGCGGCGGTGTAGTTGACGCCTGCGATCTGGACGGCCTTGCGCTGGTTCTGCCACAGTTCCTCGGCGTCGCCGAGCAGCCCGAACGCGACGATGGCGACGTCTACGTCACCCTTGGCCCAGGCCTCGTCGATGACCTTCGGGTGGCTTTCGGTGTCGAGAGCGTCGAAGTCGATGAGGTCGACCTCCTTCGCTCCCGCGGCCTTCAACTGCGTGACCGCGGCGTCGCGTCCGGGATCACCGGGGAGGGCTGCGAGGATCACCCGCATCGGCGCCTTTTTCAGGTACTCCTCGCAGATGGCGAGACCGATCTCGGAGGTGCCACCGAGAAGCAGGAGAGTTTGGGGATTACCGACAGCGTTGATCACTACAGTTCCAACCTTCTGGACATATCGGAGGCGAAGACGTTATTGGGGTCGTACTTGCGCCGGGTGGCGATCCACTCGTCGATCCGCGGGTACATCGCGTGGAAGGTGTCGGCGGTGGTCCGCGAATCCTTGGCGGTGTAGAGACGGCCACCGAACTCGAGAACACGCTTGTCGAGTTCGGTGACGAACTCGTTGAGACCTGCCTTGATCGGGAAGTCCACGCACACGTTCCACCCCGGGATCGGGAAACTCAGCGGTGCCCGATTGCCCTCGCCGAACAGCTTGAACACGTTGAGGAATGAGTGGTGCCCCGACTTCTGGATGTCGCGGATGATCGCCTTGAACTCCTCGACCGCGGACGTCGGCACCACGAACTGGTACTGCAGGAAACCGTGTGATCCGTACGCGCGGTTCCACTCACCGAACATGTCGAGGGGGTGGTAGAACTGCGTCAGATTCTGGACCTTGCCCCGGTAGGTGCCGGACTTGCGGTACCAGAGTTCACCGATCGGCCCGAAGGTGTACTTGTTCGCGAGACCGTTCGGGAAGATATCCGGGAAGGTGAGCAACTGCGGGGCGTCGAACGCCAGCGGGTTCTTCTGCAGCTTGGCCGGCAGCTGATCGAGCTTGGCCAGCGATCCGCGGGAGATCGCGGCACGGCCGAGCTTCGGGGGTGCCGAGATGGCATCGAACCAGGCACTCGAGTACTCGTAGTTCGACTCCGAACCGTCGCTGTGGAAGGCGACGGTCTCGTCGAGACTGCTGGTGACGTCGCCGTCGGCGATGAAGTACGCCGTCTCGGTGGGCGTCATCTTGATGGTGGCCTTGAGGATGATGCCGGTCAGGCCCATGCCGCCGATCGTCGCCCAGAACAGCGCGCCCTTGGGGTCGTTGCGCCCGCCCTTCGGCGTCAGCGTGCGGACGGTCCCGTCGGCGGTGAGCAGATCCATCGACACCACGTGGTTGCCGAAGCTGCCCGCACTGTGATGGTTCTTACCGTGGATGTCGGAGCCGATGGCGCCGCCGATGGTGACCTGGCGGGTGCCCGGCAGCACCGGAACCCACAGGCCGAACGGCAGGGCCGCCTTCATGAGCTGGTCCAGGTTGACGCCGGCGTCCACCTCCACCAGGTGGGAGTCGCGGTCGATGCGGTGGATCTTGTCCAGCGCGTTCATGTCGATCACCAGGCCGCCGGCATTCTGCGCCGGATCGCCGTAGGAGCGGCCGAGGCCGCGGGCGATCACGCCGCGCCGCAGGTGAGGAGGCTTCGACTCGTTCTGCTCGGCGACCTGGGCGACCGCCTGGGCGATCACTTCGACGTCGGGAGTGGAAAGCACCTGCGCTGTCGTCGGCGCAGTGCGTCCCCAGCCGGTGAGGGTGCGGGTCTGTGTGGGGAGCGCCGGAGTGGGCGTCTCTTCTGCTGTCGTGGACATCGAGATAGAGGTTACCTGGCGGTACCCCGCAGCCGATGCCTGTGAGTACTTCTCGACCCTGGACTGTCCATAAGTCCTCACAGGGTGGTTACGCTCTTCGTCGTGTCGGATACCCCCGTGAGCTCCCCTCGAGAACCGCATGTTCCACTGCCGGTCGAGATACCTGTCACCGAGAACATCGCGGATGATGCGCTGGACCTGAAGACGCAGATCGTGCGTTTCATGCTGACCGGCGGACTGTCCGCGATCGTCGACTTCGGTCTGTACTGGCTGCTGCTCGAACTGGTGGGTCTGCCGGTGAACGCGGCGAAGTCGATCAGCTTCATTGCGGGCACCACCACGGCGTACCTGATCAACCGCCGATGGACGTTCAAGGCGGAACCGAGCCGGGCCCGGTTCGTGGCCGTCGTCGTCCTCTATGCGCTGACGTTCACCGTCCAGGTGGGCCTCAACTGGGTGATGTACCAGGCGTTTCCCGACGTATGGTGGCGGCTGCCGGTGGCCTTCGTCATCGCCCAGGGCACCGCGACGGTGATCAACTTCGTCGTCCAGCGTGCGGTGATCTTCAAGATTCGATAACGACTGCGCGCGGCGAGCGGGTGCGCGCGCTCGGCTCGCCGCAGAATCGGACGATGATCATCGTTCTCGACACGTCGGCCGTCACGCGGGATTCACGGTTCGAGTCCTTCGTGCGCACCGCCGTCGGCAATGGGCTGCGCGTCATGGTTCCTCGGCTCGTGCTGGTGGAGATAGCCCATCGGTACCAGCGCGAATCCGCCGCGATGATCGAGGCGCTGACGGTCCAGGCGAGGATGTACGACAGGCTGGGGCTTCGCGAAGACCTGTCTCTCTTCGTCGAGGCCGCACGAGCGAAGGCGGACGGCTACGCCGATACGCTCGCGCGCGAACTGGAGGCGATCGGCATCGAGGTCGTGTCCCCTGCGGTCGTGTCGCACGTGGAGATCTTCGAGCGTGCCCTGCAGCGTCGACGGCCCTTCTTCGGCAGGAAGTCGAACGAGGGTTATCCAGCCACGGTGAACTGGCTGACCGTGCTCGATGTGGCCGATCGACGTCCCGGCGACGAGGTGGTGTGGGTCAGCGCGAACTCCCGGTCCTTCGGCGGCGACGAGCCCTCGGTGTGGCATGAGGAGATCGCGGCGGAACTGTATGCACGCGGGCTGGACGGACGCGTGTGGTGGGCCACCGACCTCGGCGAGGTGATCGTCGATCACGACGGCGCGGTGCCGCTCGTCGTGCCGGAACCGCCGCACGTTCCGGCCCGGAGCCCGGACGTGGCTCCCGATGCCGCATCGGCGGCTGCGGTGGTCGTGATACCGGCAGTTGCCGAGGACCGGGTTGTCCTCGCCGGACCGCCCGCGTCGCAGGCCCTTCCCCCGGGACGGGTGACGCGGCCGCGTGTGGCACCGCAACGCATTCCGCCGGCACCCAAGTCCGGCAGCGGGCGCCGCGGTCTCGGCAAGGTGATCGGTGGCCGCAAACGCAAGGTGACGATCGTCGACGATCTCGACGACGTCGACTTCGGATGAGCTGCATAAATACTTGTATCAAAACCGCTGATCGCAAGCGCGACACCCCGCCGATTACCTAGCGTGGAGAGAACGCACCGGTCGACGGTGACCGGTACGGCGAGAGGGAGCAGGCATGGACTCTGCGCCGAACAACCGAGAGACGTCCGCGCCGGCCGGCCGGCCGGCCGCCGGGCCGACCGTGCAGTACCGGTCGGGAGCGAGACTCGCCGGTCCGAGTATCGAGTCCCAGGTTCTCTACCAGGCCTGCAGGTGGTTTCTCCGGCCCGTGGTGAAGATGGCCCCGGTCAACGAGGCGGCGATTCGACGGGCCGCGTTCCTCGACATGGCGGCCGGGATACGACCCGCGGCCGGGATACGCCGTCAGAAGGTGCGACTGCCAGGATTCGACGCCGAGATCGTGCGGGCCCCGGGGGTTTCGTCGGCTCTGAGCGACGGCGTGGTGCTCTACCTGCACGGCGGCGGATTTCTCTGTTGTGGGTTGAACACGCATCGGCCCGTGGTGTCGACCATCGCGAAACTGACCCGGCTGCCGGTGATGCACGTGGGCTACCGGCAGCTGCCGGACACCGACATCAGCGGTTCGGTCGACGACTGCCTCACCGCCTACAAGTGGTTGCTCGAGAACGGTGCGCGCGCCGGCGGGACGGTCTTTGCCGGTGATTCGGCGGGCGGGTTCCTCGTCTTCGCGACGGCATTGAAATCCCGGGAGGAAGAAGTGGGAGTCCCGGCCGGGTTGGTCGGGCTGTCGCCGCTGCTCGACCTCGACTGCGCGGGCAAGCTGATCCATGTGAACGCCGAGCGGGACGTGTTCGCTCCCGTCTCGGCGCTCGAGGCCATCGGGAAACTCGGCGGTTGTGTGGACGGCGTGCTCGACCCGACACTGTCACCGGTGAACGGTGATCTGGCCGGGTTGCCGCCGTCGTTGCTGATCGCCGCGGAGGGGGAAGTGCTGCGCGCCGATTCGGAGTTGATGGCGGAACGGCTCGGCGCCGCCGACGTGCCGACGATGCTGCAGATCTGGGACGGGCAGGTGCACGCGTTTCCCGCCCTGTGGCCGGGATTGCCGGAAAGCCGTGCGGTTCTCCGCCGTGTCTCCCGCTTCGTGGTATCCCGGGTCGGTTCGGGTGGGGTGGCGCACCGCAGGACGGCCTGAGTTCCCTACCGCGGCGGTCCCTCGGCGAGCACGATGTCGGCGAACCGTTCCTGACCGCTCTCGTTCACCCACCGCACCGCCACCGCGTCGCCGGGATGACACGCGATCATCCGCTCGTTCAGCTCGGCAGATGATCGCACCGGCGCACCCTCGAATTCGATGATCACGTCGCCGATGAGGAGACCGGCATCGTCTGCGGGTGTGCCGAAGCTGACCCACACCACTTCGGCGCCGCGGCTGTGGTTACGAACGCTGATCCCGAGCAGGGGCGTGTCCCCGATGTGCACGGTGGCCGATGGTCGCCCCTCCGACACCTGATCGACGATCGCCATCGCCGTGGAGATGGGCACCGCATACGATCTGGGCTGGGCGGGAGGAGGTTGCGCCGGATCCGTATCGGCGTTGCCCGCGGTGTTGACGCCGATGACGGTGGCTGTCTCGTCGACCAGCGGACCGCCCGAATCGCCCGGGCGGACAGCGGCATCCACCTGGATCAGCCCTGCGAGGCGGTTACGCGAACCGTCGGTGGTGCTGCGGGCGGTGATCGTCTGACCCACGGCGGTGACGACTCCGCGGGCAGCCACCGGCACACCACCGCCTTCTGCGTTCCCGACAGCGGTGACAGCCGTGCCGATCGTGACCTCGCCGGCCTCCGCGAGTTGCGCCGTCGGCAAGTCCTCTGCGCCCTCGAGTTGCAGCACGGCGATGTCGTGGGAGCTGTCGTAGCCGAGGACCTCCACCGCGTAGCCGGCACCGTTGCCGAGATCGACGGCGCTGATCTCGAGGGCGCCGGAAATCACATGATGATTGGTGACGACCACTCCGTCGGGGGTGAGCACGATGCCGGTGCCCGCGGTTACGACCAGTCCGGTATCCGCGACGAGGGTAACGATCGTGGGAATCACCCTCGCCTCGATCTCCTCGGGTGTGAGGACCACGGGAGCGGGCGAAGGCGGGGGAGCGGACTGAGCCACGTCGTGTGCCGGGGCACCGGGCTCGTGGACCGGCGGGGCCGACAGGAGCATGGCGGACACCGCAGCCGTCGCGGCGAGGAGAAGTGATGCGGCGCGGAGTCTCATCACATCGTGGTGCTCACGTCGAGGGTTCCTGACTCACGACTGCTTCAGGGCGCCCCACCCGTGCCAGGTGTCGATCTCGATCCACGCGCTCACGCGGGCTCGATCTCGCACCCCGTACGGCTTGCCCGTGTAGTGCTCGGAGATGCGGTCTATGTCGGCGAGATCGTCGTCGTCCACGAACTCGACCACCCGGCCCTGAACGCTCAGGTGCGTGATCCAGTTGTCGGGATCCATCGCGGTGAGGCTGACCCGCGGATCGGAGCGCAGGTAGGCGAGGCGCCGCCGTTCCGCATCCATATTGACCAGAACTCTGCCGTCCTCGTAGAGATACCAGGTTGCGACCGACACCGGCTGGCCGTCCGGACGAACGACGCTGACGGTGGCGTAGTTGGGTCGCGCGAACATCTCGGCGGCGTCGCCGGGAAGGGGAGGCTTCGACATGGCTGAAAGATACCCCTCGGTTTCACGGGCCGGGGGGCTGTTGGTGAGTCTCCGTCCGCTCCCGCGGCGTGGTGTGCGGTCAGGCCGGTCGCGGTCGGCCGGGGGCCGCGTGGCGGGCCAGGATCCCGAGGGTGCCGCGTAGGGCGTTCTCGGAGATCACCGGAAAGATCCCGGCCTCCCGCCACACCGGGTCGATGGACGACCAGTCGTAATACGAGGTCACCATCGTTCCGGTGCCGGCGTCACCGAAATCGGCGGGCTCGAGGCGGTACCCGTAGACGTGCCCGATCTGCGGTCGGACCTGGCCGAACACCTTCCAGGCGATCTCCCGCTCCGGTGTGAAGGTTTCGATTGTCACCGTCACGTCGTAGAGGCCCAGATCGAAATCGTTCAGGGCTTCGCGGTCCATGTGCACCACGAAACTGTCGCCCACCGCAGACACGGGGTCACCCTCCGCGGACATCAACATTCCCGAACTGTCGATCGCCACATGTCCCTGTGGATCGCGCAGAATCTCGAAGATGGTCGACGGGTCGGCGGAAATCGCTCGCTGGACCTCTATCCGTTCAGTCGTCATCGTCGCATCCTGTCATTCGGGATGCTTCACGACATGCGATTGCGTAGGTACACGTAGACCGCCCGCCGCATCAATGACGTCAGCAGTGCTTTGGCATTACCGATTCGTACATCCATGGCGGACAGCAATGTCGGGTCGGATTCTCGAAGAGTCTTGTGGAATGCAGCCACCTGACCTGCCTGGTCCTTCGCGAGCCGAACACTCCACTGGCCCGCATTGACGCGAAAAGCAGCCAACGGCTTGGGAATCGCCACGACATCGCCTTGCAATGCGACGCGGGTGTACGTTGCCTCGTCGATCACGTATGGGTTGGTGTCGTCCCACCACCCGATTGCCTCCAAAGCAGAGCGCTTCATCAGCACACAGCCGGGCTCGCCGAAGATGTTGGCACCGGCGGTCACGGTGCGGCGCGTGGCAACTCGGCCGGATACCAGACCGTTCAGTCCGGCCAGTCCTCGGGCAGCGAGGACGGTCCTGCCCGACGCGTCGATCAGCGTTCGCTGGGATGCGACCAATACTGCTGAGGGATGCTGATCGAACGCCCCGACCTGCTCTTCCAGACAGGTCGGGGAGATCGTGTCGTCGCCGCACACGAGCTTGAGAAGTTCCCCATTGGCCGCTTCACTCACCCTGTCCCAATTTCGCTTCGCGCCGCCGCCGGTCTCTGTGGACTGGATCCGCACCCGGGGGTCGTCGGCATATGGTGCGAGCGTGGCGAGAGTTCCATCCGTCGACGAGTGGTCCGCGATGATCAGTTCGAAGTCCTGGAACGTTTGGTTCAGGATCGAATCGATCGTCTCGGCGATGTAGTCCGCATTGTTGAATGCGGGTACGACGACGGACACACGCGGGATCATGACGCTACTCTTTTCTTTCTACTGAACGAGAAGTCGCGGTAGCCGAAGAAACTGGCTGTCGCGGTGACTGCCGTAATAGCGATCTGCGCCGGAATCGGTGACACACCGAAAACCGACACGGTGAGGGTCATGAGCGCGAGATTGAGCGCAAACGCGCCGAAGTTGACCACGACGAATCGCCAGAGATCTCGGATGAAATGCCCGCGCACCTCGAATACCAAGTAGCGGTACATCGCGAACGCGCACATCACGTTCGTCAAGTAGCCCGCGATTATCGCGAAGTGATATCCCAGTTGGTCACCCAGGGCCAATTGCCACACGATGAACCAGGCGGTTCCCAGAACGGTGTTGAATCCGCCGACCAGAAGAAACGCGAGTCCCTGCTTCTTGACCACCCGCATGAGCGGTCCCGGCC
>NZ_JBAQEO010000500.1:0-5469 GCF_049286785.1 Rhodococcus sp. (in: high G+C Gram-positive bacteria)
GACCTCCACCGGATGACCGTTGATTCCACCGGAGTCGTTGACGCTCGCGGCCCAGGCCTGCGCGACGTCGTCGACGCGGCCGTGGGTGGGTGCGGACACACCCGAGCATCCACAGACCGTGCCGACCACGATCGCAGGTTTGGTCAGGTTCGTCGACGGTGCCGGCGACTGCTCCTGTTCGGCGGAACAGCCGGACAGCACAAGTGCTCCCAGCGCGACCGCGAGCGCGGCTCGCCTCCGAATCGTTCTCATCACACGTACTCCTCTACTGTGGAATTTCTCTACGCTGCTACGTCTCCCCGGCGGGATGCCGGGGAGGGTCCGTCGAAACCGACCGCTACCCGGTGGCGATATCGATTCCCAGGTACCGGCTCATGAGTTCGTCCTCGTCGAGTGACGACGGATCGATCGGTCCCGACACCTGTCCCCGGTCGATCAGGTGCACGACATCGGCGCTACCGAGCGCACGACCGACGTACTGTTCGACGAGCAGGATCGACTTCCCGGACTCCCGGAGGACACCGAGAGCATCGAAGATCTGGTCGATCACCAGCGGCGCCAACCCCATCGACACCTCATCGAGGACGATCACGGAGCTACCGGGCAGGAAGGCGCGTGCCAGGGCGACCATCTGCTGCTGGCCTCCGGACAGGCTTCCCGCCTTCGCGTCCATACGTCTGCCGATCTCGGGAAACGTTTCGAATGCCAGCGCGTACTGGTCGCGGAGAGATCCGTCCACCGCGAGAAGAAGGTTCTCCCGCACGGACAGTCCCGGAAAGATCCCTCGCCCTTCGGGTATCAGGCAGATTCCGGCAGCGGCTCGTGTTGCCGGTCGGTGCGCGGTGATGTCCGTTTCCCCGAGTCGAACGGAACCCGAAGTCGGCGTGAGCAAACCACCGATCGCCGCGAGCAACGTGCTCTTTCCGGCACCGTTCGGACCGAGCAGCGCGACGACCGAACCGGGCTCCACGGTCACGTTCGCGTCCCGCAGCACGGTCAGTTTCCCGTAGCCGGCGGACAGGCCGGTCACCTGCAAGGTCGGCGTGGTCATTTGATCTCCTCCAGTTCCCGATCCGACTGCACGTCGTCGACCGGCTCGGTTGTTCCGAGGTATGCCGCCTGCACGACACTCGAGCGACGCGCGTCGGCGGCAGAGCCGGAGAAGATGACGCGTCCGAATTCGAGGACGTACACCTCGTCGGAGACGCCGAGCACCAGCGAGACATCGTGTTCGACGAGGATCACGCCGATTCCGCGTTCGTCGACGACCCGCCGGATCAGCTCGCCGAGTCGTGCCGACTCGTTGTGGTCGAGACCCGCCGAGGGTTCGTCCAGAAGCAGAACCGTGTGGCCGCCCGCCAGGCAGCGGGCAACCTCGACCAGTCGCCGGGTTCCCGTCGGAAGATTCATCACGTGCTGGTCGGCGACGTCCTCGAGGCCACAGGCCGCGAGCGCGGATTCGGTCGTCGATCGAATGCGGTCGCGTTCGGTCTTCGACGACCGCAGGTGGGTGATCGGGTCGAGCCGGACGGTTCGTCCCTCGGCGCCGACCGACACGTTGTCGCGCACCGTCATCGACTCGAACAGCTCGACGGTTTGGAACGTTCGGCCGATGCCCGCACGTGCCCGGGCGGAGGGACTCTTCCCCCGAAGATCGGCACCGCCGAAGGACACCGATCCGCCGGAGGTGGTGACCAACCCGGTCACGGCGTTGAACAATGTCGATTTCCCCGCTCCGTTGGGGCCGATCAGACCCGTCACTCGTCCCGGAGTGCAGACGATGTCGGCACCGTCGAGAGCCTTGACGCCTCCGAACGTGACACCGACCTTCGAAACCTCGAGTACTACAGGTTCGATCGGTTCGACGTCCACCGGTTCGGTGCGCAGTGCCGGTTCGGTCCGATCGTCGCGACGGAACCACCGGTCGACGAGAGACGTCACCCGCACCGGGAGCTGTGCCGGCGGCAGCACGACGAGCGCGATCGCGCTGAGCCCGAACAGCAGTTGCAGGTAGGTCCCCACCTCGGTACTCGGAAAATAGCTGGGAATGAGCGTGTATGCCGCCGCGGCGAGAACCGCGTTCCACGGCACCGCCGGACCGTTCAGGACGATGATGACGAACACGGTCAGCGAGATGATCGGGGCGTAGCTGTCTGCCGAGATGCTCTGCTGCGCCGAGGCTGCCAGCGCTCCCCCGATCGCCGCGAGGAACGCCGTGATGCAGAAGATCAATACTCGTGTCACCGCCGCGGGGACTCCGTTGGCCTCCGCCGCTCGGGGCGACTGCTTGATGTAGGTCAGCAGTCGGCCCAGCCGGCCACGTTCGAGTGTGAACACCACGGCCACCGATACGACCGCGATCGCCAGAACGAGGTAGTAGTACCCGGTGTCCGATGCGAAATCGACGATCGTGGTGTCCGGCCGTCGTACCTCGAGACCCGACGACGCGGCACCGAACATGAAGTCCTGCGTGTAGAACATCTGCTGCAGGAAGATCCCGAACCCGAACGTCGCGATCGCCAGGTACAACCCACCGAGACGGATCGCCGGTACCGCCAGCACCGCACCGATCGGCACGGCGACCGCACCGGCGAGCAACAGCGCCACGGGCCACGACATCCCCGTGCCCTGCAGCAGGTGCGAGAACGTCGCGGCACCGACCGCCATGAACCCGATCTGGGCGAGCGACACCTGTCCGGACGTGTGCACCAGCAACGACAGCGACCCGAAGACCAGGATCATCGCCACCGCGACCGTCCAGTCGACCAGATGAATGCCGGCGAAGAGCGGGACGGTCACCAGGAATGCGACGACCAGGGCGCCGCCCATGGCCTGGAGCCGGACCGGAGCCTTCCACGTCGGCCGGGGATGTATCCGGACGGCAGTCTTGTCGGCGAGGTACTTCTTCGGGAAGAAGAGCAGTACGACGAACAGGATCGCGAAAGGCAGTGCCGCCGGGAGCGAGGCGAGGATGCCGTTCGTCAGCCATCGGGTCGACAGGGCGGCCAGCACACCGACGACGAGTCCGCCGGCGAACGTTCCCGGCAGGTTGCTGAAGGTTCCGATCGCGGCGGCGGCATAGGCTGCGACGACCAGCAACGTCAACTGGACCGGGTCCAGGGGCATGATCGGCGCGAGCAGGACACCCGACAGGGAGGCCATCACGGTGCCGAGAATCCAGGCCCACCGGCGCACCCGTGTTGCGCTGTGCCCGACCAGCTCGAGCAGTTCGGGGTTCTGCACCACAGCCTTCATCGCGATCCCGGTCCGGGTCCACCGGAGGAACGCCCACAGCCCCGCCGTCGCCACGACAGCGATCACGAAGGTCAGGACATCGTCGTACTGGATGAAGGTGCCACCGACCTCGATGCGGCCCTTCGGCAGGAACGACGGCACCCGGCGCATCTCCTGCGCACCGAAGATCAGCAGCGTCCCGGCCTGGACGACCAGCAGGATTCCGACGACACCGGCGATCTGGAGCGGCAACGCGGCGCCCTGCAGTCGCCGGGCGAGCAATTCGAGGAGCAGCCCGACCGCGGGTCCGACTACGCACACGGTGACGAACGCTGCGATCGGCCACGACAGCTCGAGTTGAACGTTGAGCACGTAGAACGAGTAGGCGGCGAGAGCCGCCAGTGCGCCGTGCCCGAGGTTGAATACTCCGGAAGTCTTGTAGGTGAGAACGAGGCCGACGGCCGCCAGTCCGTAAATCGAACCGGCCACCAACCCGATGATGACGAACGAAACTATGTCCACTCTTGCTCCTTGGGCCAGGGTCGCACTCACGCACGCCGCGAGAAGTTCAGTTGATCCCGCGAGCCATCCCCTCCCAGTAGGGAGCCCGCAGGTCGCGCTTGAGCACCTTGCCGACTGCGCTGCGCGGCAGCGAGTCGACGAAAACCACCTCGGCGGGGCATTTGAACCGGGCGAGGTCGGCCCGGCAGTGCTCCAGTACGTCGTGTTCGGTGAGGTTTGCCCCCGGCCGGGGCACCACGATCGCGATCGGGCTCTCACCCCATCGCTCGCTCGGCACACCGATGACGGCGACGTCGACGACACCCTCCATCGTGAAGAGCACTTCTTCGATCTCCCGTGGGTAGATGTTCTCCCCACCCGAGATGATCATGTCCTTCACTCGATCCGAGATGTACAGGAACCCTGCGGAATCCAGGTATCCGGCGTCGCCTGTCCGGAGCCAGCCGCCGTCGAGGGTCGCGCGGGTGGCATCCTCGAGAGCCCAGTACCCGCTCATCAGCTGCGGCCCTCGCACGAGGACCTCGCCGACGGATCCGACCGGGACGTCACTGCCGTCCTGCGCCGCCACGCGCAGCGCGGTTCCGAGGACGGGCCGGCCCGCCGACATGAGGATTCCCGGGTCCGATTCGAGAGCCCGACGGTGATCCTCCGGCGCAAGAATGGTTGCCACCGCACAGGATTCGGTCATGCCGTAGGCCTGCGCGAAGTCGCATCCGAAGAGGCTCATCGCCTTCTTGAGCACTTCCACCGCCATCGGCGCCGAGCCGTAGACCATCAGGTCGAGACCGGTGAAGTCGAGTTCCGCGGTGAGCGGGTCGGCGACCATGTCCTGGATCATGGCCGGGGCCAGGGTGAGAAGCTGGATTCGCAGTTCCGACATCGACCGGAGCACACTCGCCCGGTCGAAGTCGCGGACCACGCGGATCGAGCAACCGCCTGCGGTGTACGCGAGGATCTGCAGCGCCGCCCCGGCATGGAACAGCGGCATCACGCACAGCGTTCGTTTCCGGTTCGCGTCCAGGGCGAGCTGGATCTGAAATGCATTGGCACACGCGGCGCGGTGGGTCACCATGGCGCCCTTCGGCTTCCCGGTGGTCCCGCTGGTGTACATCTGGTGATAGATCGCCTCGGCCGACACATCCCGATCGATGCGGTCGGCCGGGTATGCGACCACGTCGTCGGCGAACCTGAGCCCGAATGGCGTGTCGTCCCGCATGACCGAGACCGTGACGCCGGGTACTACGGTGGTGAGCGCCGCGGCGTAATCCTCGTGGACGACGGCCAGTGTGCACCGCGCGTCCTCCACGATGTACTTCCACTCCTGGGGAGCCAGCCGGAAGTTGAGAGGCACCGGGACCACCCCGGCGCGTGAGGCGCCGAAGTACAGCGCGATCATTTCCAGCGAGTTCCGGTCGAGCATGCAGAACCGGTCACCGGGCTGCAGGGCGCCGGCCAGCCAGTTGCCGACCCGATGCGTCCACTCCCGCATCTCGTTCCAGGTCAGACTCCGACCGCCGTCGCTGACGTAGATCTCGTCCGGGAAGCGGTCGGCCCAATGGTCCAGCAGTTCGTGGACACGCATTTCCACCATCCTCCCGATCAGCCGGGCAGGCCGGCGCGTAGTGCGATCGAAATCTGTTCCTGTACGTCTTGTTCCGAGAACTCGAGCACCGCGTCGATGAGACTCCTGTCCGGGGTTCCGCCGTGATAGGC
>NZ_JBAQEO010000501.1:0-2026 GCF_049286785.1 Rhodococcus sp. (in: high G+C Gram-positive bacteria)
CCCGGCGAGATGACGGAAGTCGCGGCCGTGGTGAGCTTTCTTGCCTCAACCGCGGCGTCGTTCGTTACCGGGCAGGTGATCAGCGTCAACGGTGGGAGCACGATGCTGTAAACCGCCGCACGGAGGCCGCCTCGGTGGTGCGGATCCTGGTTGGCGCGCTCAGGAGACTCGGCACACCCGTCCCCGCGACGGGGCCGCTCCGGCGGCTTACGCGCTCGGCGCAGCCTCGGCCGGCGTCGGCGGGTGGTGGCCCCACAGGGTGAAGCGCGACAGGTGCCGCTGGCGCCAGTTCGCGTCGACGCGAAAGCCTTCGGTGCCGACTTCGTACTCGAAACCGGACGGCGTGCGCCCGTAGAACGAGTAGACGCCTTCGGTGTGGCGGCCAGGCATGTGGGTGACCTCGACGCCGGCACTGCGGGTGCGATCCCACGCCAGACCCACGTCGTCGATGCTTGGCACGTGCACCTCGAAGTGCGCGATACGCTTGACCGGTGGCACGCCCCCGGCGAGCGCAATCGTGTGATGGCGCGGGTTGGCGTACAGAAACACCGCAGACAGCACGATACCGGCCCACTCCTCAGCGCCGGTGTCGGACACCGACATGCCGATCACGTCGGTATAGAACGGCACCGCGGCGTCCAGGTCCGGCATGACCAGGATCAGGTGACCCATGCCCATGTCGCCGGTGACGAAGCCACCCGGCTGCACCGGTGAGCCGAACGGCGTGGGCGAGGTCTTCAGACCCAGGCACAGTTCGAGCGGGTTGCCCCACGGATCCCTGAAACGCACCAGATGATCCACGTGGCGCGCCCGCAACTCGTCCGGCGTGCCGGCTTGCAGTTCGATGCCTGCCTTGCGCAGACGTGAACACAGTGCATCGAATTCTTCGCGGTTATAGGCGGCGAGCCCGACGGCGCACACGTCGTCGGCCGGGCCCTCGCGCACGAACATGCGCTGTGCGAACTCGTCCATGCGGTAGGCTTGCGAGCCGTCCACGTTCTGGCCGTTGGCCGTCATGCCGATCACCTGTGTGAGCAGTCGGTCCCACGCGGCGAGGTCGGACACTTCGAATCCCAGGTAACCGAGTTCCAATCTGGCCGTCATGCCAGTTCCTCCATTCGTTATTGAATACTTTCGCAGGGTAGCTATTCAGTGCTGGCTGGATTGGCCCTGATGCCGTGGGGCCATTTCAGCGGATGCAAGTGTAGCTTGGATGGCGCCCAGCGGACCTCGGGAGTGCGGCGACTGACGTCCGGCGATCCACCGTGTTTCCCGGGTCTTGCGCGTACGGAAGACGGGTGTCGAGCGGAGGTTACGGCGATAGCGCATCGGCGAGTGAGCGCAGTAGCTTCGCTCCGTCGCCGTGCCATGTGCTGCCGTGCATGCACGCGAGTGTTTTCGGTTTGGCCAGGGCCAGCCGTTCCAGTGTTGCCCGTGCGCCGGGTGCGTGTGCGTACGGGTCCATTACCTGACGGAACGCCTCGCTCGGCGCCAGGATGTCCGACTCGGTGGTGGCCGGATGCTCGGCGCCACCCTGTGCGAACAGATCGCTGCACAACAAAGTGCGTGTTGTCTCCTCCATCAGGAGACCACATTCCCACCCATGGGGCAGGTGCGGGGTGTCGAACCAGCGCACGGTATGGCGGCCCAGTGACAGCGCTTCCCCGTCCGCGAGTGCGTGTGCCGGCCGGTCGGCGAGGTCATCGATCGACACCATCGCGGCCAGCTTGCCGCACAGCGGCACCGATTGCGGCGCCGCCGCAAGCCATTCGTTGAGCGAACCACACTCGTCGGCCTCGACGTGCGAGAAGCCGACATAGCGCACACGCTCCACCGCTATCACGCTCGCGACCGCCTCCCGCACCAGCGGAAACATCTTGCGCAGCCCGGTGTGAAACAGCAGCGGGGCATCGTCAACGATGAGGAATTGATTGTAGGAGAAATCGCCAGGCCCTCCCTGTGCATGGACCGGCGTATTGATGCGGTAGATTCCATCCGCGATTTCGTGAACGTTAGTCCCCGACTG
>NZ_JBAQEO010000502.1:0-15541 GCF_049286785.1 Rhodococcus sp. (in: high G+C Gram-positive bacteria)
CCCCCGCGAAGCGACCGGGGGCATTGGCAGCCATGGCGGTCACGATGGCGAGCACGGCGCCGCCTGAGAGGACCGAGGCGGTGATCTTGGACCGATGCGCCGGCGATCGCCGCGGCCGGCGCGGGTCAGTCGTCGGGTTCATGCTCGGTCCTGTCCGGCGCCTCGTGGTCCTCGCCCGACGGCGGTTCGTGTTCGCGCGTCGGTACCGCCGTGCGGGTCGGCGTCGGCGTCGCGGTCGCTGCCGTGCTCGGGGCGGGGATGGTCGGCGGCGCCCCGCGAGTGGGACTGCTGGGGATGAGCACCTCGTCGGCGCGTCCGATGTCGCTGTTCGAGGAGGTGTTCAGGATCCGGGTGTTGACGGCGAGGGCGGCTGTTCCGATCGCCAGTATGAAGAGCACGGCCACAGCCACCACCACTTTCGATCTCATGACTTCACCGTAGGGACGGATCGGAGAGGGATGGTCCCGGAAAGATCCAAGATTCGTCCAAGATCACTCCAGGGTTTGTCCCCGGGCGGGTGTCGGATCGACGCCTGGCTCGGTTCGAGCCGATAATTCGGGGTGTGCAGGTGCTTGTGGTCGAAGATGACGAATCCGTCGCCGCCGGGGTGTGCGACGGGTTGACTCGTGCGGGGTTCGATGCCCGGCGGGTGGCTACCGGCGCCGATGCCATCGCTGCGGTGTCCGAGTCGGGCCCGGAGTTCGTCCTGCTCGATCTGGGGCTGCCGGACATGGACGGCACCGATGTCTGTCGCAGCATCCGCGCCCGGTCACAGATCCCGATCATCGTGCTCAGCGCCCGCGCGGAGGAGATCGACCGGGTCCTGGCATTGGAGATGGGTGCCGACGATTACGTGGTCAAACCGTTCGGCATGCGCGAACTCGTCGCCCGCATCCGCGCCGTCGGACGGCGGGTCGGCGCACCCGAGGAGTCAGGGCAGCGGCACTCCGGCATCCGCATGATCGGGGGCCTGACCCTCGACCGCCGCACTCGGCGGGTGCACCTGGGGGAGCGGGAGATACACCTGACGCCGAAGGAATTCGATCTGCTCTGCTATCTGTCCGAGGATCCCGGTGCGGTGTACCGGCGATCGGAAATCCAGCACCAGGTGTGGGGTGCCAACTGGTACGGCACCACGAAGACCGTCGATGCCCATGTGGCCGCCATCCGCAAGAAGCTCGGCGACCCCGGCTGGATCGAAGCGGTCCGCGGGGTCGGCTTCCGGCTCGGGGTTCGTCCGTGAGATGGCAGTTGATGGCCGCGTTCATGGCCGTCACCTTCGTTGTGGTGTTGGTTCAGGATGTCCCGCTCGGCAACTACCTGATGCAGGTCGAACGCGAACAGATCACCACCTCCCTCGAGCGGGACGCGTTCTTGCTCGCCGGCCGCAGCGAGGACACACTCCAAGCCGGGACCGGGATCGATCCGGCACTGGCCGCCGACACGCGGCGCTATCACCGTGCCAGCGGTGCCCGGGTGGTGATCGTCGACGGCGACGGCACCGCCGTGGTGACCTCCGACGACGACCAGTCCAGCGCGGGCGCCTCCTACCTGTCCCGCCCGGAGATCAGTGCGGCACTGTCGGGGCAGATCACCTCGGGCCAACGCCGGTCGGACAGTGTGGGCACGGACCTGCTGTATGTGACGGTGCCGGTTCTCAGCGGCGAGAGCGTCGTCGGCGCTGTGCGGCTGACCTACCCGGCCCAGGTGGTGACCGACCAGGTCCACCGGCAACTACGCATGCTCTGGCTCGTCGCAGGCATTACCGTGCTGCTGGCCGGAATCGTGGCCTTCCTCATCGCCGGCACCGTCACCCGCCGTTTGCAGCAGCTGCGCCGCACCACCGAACAACTCGCCGAAGGCGACCTGGCGGCACGCACCCCCGAGCACACCGGGGCACCGGAGATCCGCAGCCTGGCTCACTCGTTCAACCGGATGGCGGACCGGCTCGAGTACCTACTGCGCCAGCAACGCGCGTTCGCCGGCGACGCCTCTCACCAGCTGCGGACCCCGTTGACCGCCCTGCGCTTGCGCCTCGACAGCGCAGCCGACCTCGTCGAATCCGATCCCGATGCTGCCCGCACCACCCTCGACTCGGCCCAGGACGAGGCGTTGCGGCTGCAGCACATCATCGATGCGCTGCTGGTGCTCAGCCGCGCCGACGACGCCGGCACCGCGCCTGCGCAGATCGACCTGGCCGAGATCGCGCGCGTACGCGTCGAACAATGGGAACCGCTCGCCGACGAATCCGACATCCGGATCACCGTGACAGCACCGACTGCGGCGCCGGCGCTCGCCGTGCCCGGCGCCGCCGAGCAGATCATCGACAACCTCGTCGACAACGCACTGGCCGTGTCCGTTCCAGGCTCCACCATCGAGGTCATCGTCGCCCCGGTCGCCACCGCCGACGTCGTCGACTTACACGTTCTGGACCAGGGCCCCGGCCTGTCCCCGCAGGACCGCATCCGGGCCTTCGATCGGTTCTGGCGTGCCCGCACCGACACCGACGGCAGCGGACTGGGCCTGGCCATCGTCGCGCAACTTGCCCGCGCCAGCGGAGCCACCGCCGAGCTACTGCCCCGCACCCCGAACGGGGGCCTCGACGCCCATGTCCGGTTTCGTGCGCCGCGTGCCGATAGCGGTTACCGGCAGACCGATCCCACCCGCGGACAGTCCCCACCACCAATGAAACAGTGACGACATGATCGAACGCATAGCAACTGTCAACGAGTCGCAGCTCGATGGCACCGTATACACCGACGTGGTCACGTTCGCCCAGAACACACATTGGCTCAACGCCCCGATGGTCGACTACTCCAGCTTCGGGATGGCGCTGTTCGCCGTGTTCATTCTCATCGCGTGGCGGACCGCCCGACGCGGCGGCCCGGCGGCGATGGCGGCCGCCATCGCTGTGCCGATCGCCGCGGTCGCCGCGTACCTGGTCAACGACGGCATCAAATGGGTGGTCACGGAACAGCGCCCCTGCTACCTGTTTCCGAATTCGTTCCTGCTCGAGGCATGCCCACCGGCCGCCGACTACAGCTTCCCCAGCAATCACTCCGCTGTCGCCGCAGCGATGGCTGTCGCCCTGTTCCTGATCGATCGGCGACTCGGACTGTTCGCTGCCGCCGCCGCCGTGGTCATGGGATTCTCCCGTGTCTATGTCGGCGCCCACTACCCGCACGACGTGCTCGTCGGACTTCTCGTCGGTACCGTTGTCGGAGTCGCCACCGTAGCGGCGGTCGGTAGATATGGGACCCCACTGGTGGAGAAACTCGCAAGTGGACGCCTACGCCCCCTCCTGGCCGCGCGCTGACCACCGCGCAGGTGCGCGGCACCGTGGACCTCGGGAACTGAAGGGATGCATTCGTGATCCAGAACAGACGATCAATCGCTGCAATGACACTGGTGGCGGTTGCTGTCCTGGCGTCCGGTTGCACCATCCGAGGGGGCGGCAAGTCCGCGTCCGAGCAGCCTCCCGAGGCGCCGCCCGCGTCTATCGCGGTTCCCGTCGCGAACGGCGCGCCGATCAATCCCACCGTGCCGATCGCGGTCACCGCGACGGGCGGAACGTTGACCACCGTGACCGTCACCAACCCTGCCGAGGAGAACAAGGCGGTCACCGGGGCCCTCGCACCCGACAGTGCGACGTGGACGAGCACCGAGCCGCTGGGCTACGGATCGACCTACACCGTTGTGGCCGACGCCGTGAACATCGAGGGCAAGCACGTCGAGCGGACCTTCACTGTCACTACCCTCGAGCCCGTGTCCACGGCGTACGCGAACGTCGTGCCGGCCCCCGAGGTGGTCGCCGACACCGGTATCGGGGTGGGCCAGCCGATGGTGTTCCAGTTCACGGCGCCGGTGGTGAACAAGGCGGAGGTGCAGCAGCGGCTGCACGTGACGACGACACCGCCCCAGCCCGGGGCCTGGTACTGGACCGATGATCAGAACGTGCACTATCGGGCGGCGCAGTACTGGCAGCCGGGGACGAAGATTCACATCGACGCGGACGTGTACGGCCTGGATCTGGGGGGCGGGGTCTTCGGCGCCGAGAACAGTTCTGCCGACTACACCGTGCACGACTCCTGGGTCGCCAGGGCCGACGGGAGCACCGAGGTGCTGACCGTTTTCCACAACGGCGTCCAGGGGAACTCGATGCCGATGAGCCTGGGTTCTCCCGGGCATCCGTCGCATGAGGGTCCGCACGTGATCTCCGACAAGCAGCCGAGCATCATCATGGACTCGTGCACCTACGGAGTCTGCGCGGGCAGCCCCGACTACTACCGGGAAAAGGTCGACCTCGATCTGCGGATCTCGAATGACGGCGAGTTCGTCCACTCCGCCCCGTGGTCGGTGGGTGATCAGGGCAACAGCAACGTCTCGCATGGGTGCGTGAACCTGGCACCCGCAAATGCCCAGTGGGTGTTCGACAATTTCGGCATCGGCGATGTCGTCGAGATCACCAACTCCGGCGGACCGCCCCTTCCGGTGTGGGACACCTACGGAGACTGGGAGGTCCCGTGGCCGCAGTGGCAGGCAGGCAACGCGAACGGCTGATCACGCTGCCCTCGGCGCACCAGGGCGCGTAGAGATCCGTGGGGACTGGTCGGTAACGGGAAATTGTAAAAATTACCTGGTCATCACTGGTTTGCCGTACCGAATTCGGGGGCACGCCCGTCGGTAGGAATTGGTTCTCATTCAAGGAGGTGGGTGATGACGACACCAGGTATGTCGATGGCGACACACCCTGATATCGCCGAGATGCGCGCTCGCTACGACCGAGTCTCGGAACGGCCGATGACGCAGGTCACCGAGGGCCTGATGTTCATGGCGGGCCTTTATCTGGCGGCCTCGCCATGGATTGTCGGGTTCGCCAGCCAGTCGGGCCTGGCGATCTGCAATCTGTTGTCGGGTCTTGCGGTGGCACTGCTTGCGGTCGGTTTCA
Organism: Rhodococcus sp. (in: high G+C Gram-positive bacteria); assembly: GCF_049286785.1. Classification (GTDB taxonomy): domain Bacteria; phylum Actinomycetota; class Actinomycetes; order Mycobacteriales; family Mycobacteriaceae; genus Rhodococcus_F. The sequence goes on from NZ_JBAQEO010000502.1 coordinate 4,949, forward strand.
CGTCGGCCTACTCCCGCACGCACGGCATGGCGTTCGTCGCGCCGCTGCTGGGTCTGTGGATGATCGTGAGCCCGTGGCTGGTCGATGGAGTAACCACCACAGCAGGCATGATCTGGTCGAACGTGGTCTGCGGCATCGTCGTATGCCTGCTGGGTCTCGGCATCACCGCCATGGGAATGGCGGATGGCGGCATGAGGATGAGGAGGAGGTAGTCACGGCGCATGCCCTCATGGGGATGGGGCACGCGCCGGGAAGCGCCCGCCGATCCGGTGGGCGCTTCATTGAGTTCGCCTATTAGTACTTTGTTAAGTGCGCGGCGTCGACGTAGCCGATGCCCCGTTCGGTCAGTTCGAGTCGGAACCCGGTGCAGTCCCCGTAGCCGGCGTCGGGGACGGGTCGTGCAGGTACACGAATGCCGTGACTTGGGAAATGGGTTAGGACGCGTTCGTTCGCCGGTGGTGCGGATACGCGCTCGCTAAACTGCGTATCTCTTCTTGGTCGCAGTTCGATTCGGGAATGACCTGCCACAGACGCTCGATGAACCGGCGCGTTGTCATTCCGAAGTGTGCAAGGATCTCCTCCTCGGCAGCGCCCCCGTATGGTGCCCACATGCCGGCGAACTCGATGAGGAGCTCCGCCTCCCTGTCAGGATGTTTGCGCTCGCGGTTGACTTCGGTCCAAGCGGCGTGACGCCTCTGGCTCCATCGGCGATACTCTCGAGAGTTCATGGTATTCAACACATCTAATCGGGCCCGAGGGGCCATCGGAGTTGCGATTGTCCTCGCTGCAGCGAGATATCTGCGGGAGTGCCGGTTGTTCCGAGCAGCGCGGCAGGACGCTCGGTCCGCCGGGGGAAGATCTCGAATACCGACGTGCAAAGAAGGTCGTCACCGAAGCGAAGCGAACTGCGGAACGGTCACCGATCGTGGGGTGCGGTTGGCGAAGGTCAGGGACGTGAAGCTCGCATGGTCATCACCCCCCACTTCTGGCGGGTGCGAGCCTGATGTCGAAGCGGGTGCGCGCCCAGGTCCGGTCGCCGAGGTCGCGATTGTTCGGCGTGGGGGTGCCGGCGGGCTGTTCCTCGAAGCGCTTGATGAGCGATTCCTTGACTCCGAAGACGGAGTCGCCGATCTCGAGCTGGGGATCGCCCTCGACGAAGATGTGGGTGACCAGGGTCCGCAGCCCGCTGGCGGTGACCATGAAGTGTAGATGCGCGGCGCGGACTGGCGAGCGTCCAACGGCTGTGAGCATCTTGCCGACGGGCCCGTCGTGCGGTATCGGGTAAGGGACGGGTGTCAGGCCCCAAAAGCTGTACTTCCCGTCCTCGTCCGCGAAAAGGTGTGCCCGTCCCGCCACTCTGCCGTCGCTGTACTGGACGTCGTAGAAGCCGTCCTCGTCGCATTCCCACACTTCGATGCGGGCGCCCGGGACAGAATTCCCGTCGGTGTCGGTGACAGTGCCCTCGATCCAGCAGGGCTGTCCGGCAGCGCTGCCAGCGATGTCGCCGCCCTGGGGGATCTGCGGGGCGTCCTCGGTGAAGAACGGGCCGAACACCGTTGCCTCGGTCGCATTCTCGTTTGCCTCGTTGTTGACGGCGATGGTCTGCATGGAAGCGCCTAGGACGTCGGAAAGCAGGATGAATTCCTGACGGTTGTCGTCGGTGATGTGCCCGGCGGCGGTGAGAAACTCGATGGCGGCATTCCATTCGTCCTCCGTCAGGCGGACTTCGCGGATGAAGGCGTGCAGGTGCTGAACGAGCGACTGCATCAGGTGCTTCAGCCGAGGGTTGGTCGTACTCTCGAAGGACTCCAGCACGCGGTGCAGGACATCCTCCTCGACTGCGCGCTGTTGGGCGGAAACGGACGGGGTGTCTTGTTCGGTTGTTGTCATGTCGGAAGTCCTTGATATCAGTCGACAGGAATCACAGGTGTTCGGGCGGAGCGCCGGTCCAGGCGGCACGGAGCAGTTCCACGAGGCTTTGCCGACACACTGTCCTCGGGTTGGACGGTGGAACAGCGGGCAAGATCAAATCTGCTGCCTGGAGGATGTGTTCCCTGGCGAATCCGTAGTCCTTCAATGCCCGTGGCGCGTCCAGTGTGGTGTAGAGGTCGCTCAATCCCCGCACAGCATCGTCGGCGCCCAGCGCTTGCGCGATCCGGCGGGAGGCGTCAGGGGCGTAGGGGGCGTTGAATGCGAGCACGTAGGGCAGGACGGTGGCGTGGGTTTGGGCGTGGGGCAGGTCGTACGCGCCGCCGAGGACGTGGCAAATTTTGTGGTGCAGACCCGATCCGGCGGAGGCGAACGCCACCGCCGCTAGATAGGCGCCGTAGAGAGTCTGCTCGCGTCCGTCGAGACCCTGCGCGAGACCCTGCGGATCGGCCACTGCCGTCGGCAGCCCGGTGGCAATGGCCCGAATCCCTTCGGCCGCCAGAGCGGCGTTGATCGGATCGGCGCGCGGGCCCCACATCGAATCCACGCAGTGCGCCAACCCGTTCAACCCTGATGCGACGGATAGTCCCACAGGAAGGGACAAGGTTAGTTCCACGTCATAGATCACAGTGGCCGGCAGTACCCGGTCGTCGACGCCCGTGGTTTTGCGGGAGTTCTCGGTCAGACCCCACACGTTCGTGGCCTCGGAACCGGCGTAGGTGGTAGGCAACGCGATGATCGGAATCCCCGTGGTCAGTGCGATAGCCTTGGTCAGGCCCGTAGTCGAGCCGCCTCCGACGCTGACCAGCAGGTCGATTCCTGCCTCGGTCGCGGCAGTTCGGGCGGCGACGGCTTTTTCGATGGGCACATGCATGACGACGTCGTCATGCCACAGCGCCACGTCGATCCCGGTCACGATTGTCCGGGCCCGCTCCATATCGGATTGAGCCGCGATTACCATCACTCGGGTTGCACCCAGTCTGGCCACTTCCGCAGTCAGGTGCCGGGATGCCTGCCCCGCACCGAAAAGCACACGCTGTCGCAATGTTTCGTGCTCGAAAACGGTGCTCACAATCCAGCGTCCCGTCCCAGGATCGAGGCCAAGGCGCTGAGTAGCGCGGCCTCCGGATCGGCAGGCAAGCGCTGAATGCGCCATCCGACGTGCTTATCGGGCCGAACCAGTACAGCTCCGTCTTCGGCGATCCCGCGGAGGCGGGCCCAGTCGAAATAGAGGTCGGTGACCGGACAGCCGGGACCGATCACGACGGCCTTGACCGTGACTCCGATTTGGTCGCTGATCTTTTGCGCGGCGGTGTCCCATTCTTGCCCGGTGATTCCGGTGAAGAGTGTGAACTGCCCGTAGGCGGCGAGGTCGTGCGTGGAGATCTTCTGCTTCCAGTCGCCGACCCAGGCGTGCGGTAGGCGGACACCCGGGTGTGTCGACGGTTCGTAGTAGAGCTCCGGGTCCCGTTTCGGTGTAGGGCGTGCGGTGGCGTCCGAGACGATCGCGCTGGATTGGTAGTACTGACCCAACTCGACACCATGGGCGTTGAACTCGTAGTTCTTCAGTTCCATGGCCTCTTGGACGGCGATCCGCTTCGCGACACCTTCCGCGGTGTTGTCCTTGCGGGACTCGATTGCCGCCTGCATCTGATCTTCGGTCGTCGCCTCGGTGAGGCCGAGTGCTTCGAAGAGTGTGACGAACTCGCGACTCGACTGGTTGGCGCGGGTGACGATCTGTTTTGCTACCGGAGCGCGTTCAACCGTATAGGTGTCCAGCAATGTTGGTGCGGCGTGGCCTTTCAGTACTGCCGCGATTTTCCATGCCAGATTATAGGAGTCCTGGATGGAGGTGTTCGAGCCCAACCCGTTGCTCGGCGGGTGCCTGTGGACCGCGTCACCGGCGCAGAACACGCGGCCGGACTGCAGGTGTGTCGCGTACTGTTCATTGTTGCCCCACAACGAGATACCGGTGATATCGGCATCCAGATCTGGCACACCGAGCAGATTGCGCACCACCTGCAGGGCATCCTCTTCTGTGACCTCCGGGGTGCCCTGGGTGATGTCGAAACCCCACACGATCAGCCACTCGTTCCACGGCCGGACCATCCGCACCAGGCCTGCGCCGATGCCGCCGACGTTTGAGCCAGGTTGAATTACCCAGTACAACACCGACGGTCGGTGGCCGACGAGTTCGGCGATATCTGCTGTGAAGGTGATGTTCATCGAGCCCGCGATGTCCATCTGTCCTTCGTACGGCAGGGCAATGTCCGCGGCGACCTTCGAGCGGGCACCATCTGCACCGATCAGGTATTTCGCTCGGATTGTGTACTCGGTTCCGGTCAATCGGTTGAGTACCTGCACATTCACCCCATCTGCGTCCTGGGTGTGTGAGAGGTACTCGGTGGAGAACTGAGCTTGTGTGCCGCGGACGGTGGCGTTGCGAACCAGGATCGGTTCGAGATACGTCTGTGGGATATCGCAGTTCAGAGACGGCGACGCAAGCTCGTAGTCGGCGTGCCGGGCAGGATGATTTCCCCACGTGAGGATGCGGCCGATCTCTTCACCCGCGATCGAGGTACAGAAAACTGTGTCGCCGATCATGTGGTGCGGTGTGGCCTCGGCGAGCACCTGCTCCTCGATGCCGACGTCCCGGAAGATCTCCATGGTGCGTTGATTGGTGATGTGCGCGCGAGGGGTGTTCGCCGTCCACCGGTACTTGGTGATCATGATGTTGGAAACGCCCAGAGTGGACAGGAAGAGGGCGGCCGAGGCGCCGGCTGGGCCGGAGCCGACAATCAGCACGTCGGTCTCGACGACCTGGGTGCGAGGGATCTCGGTCTCGGCAACTCCGTCGTTGAAGACAACCATCAGTGGGTACCTTTCTGTTCGAGGCCGTGGGGTATGGTCCGGAATCGCCAGCAGCCCCCGAGCGCCCCGGCATTGGCAACCGCCGCAATGAGGTTCGCTGTTCCGACCCCGGTCATGCCGCCGCACACGATCGGATGTTCGACATCGAAGTCGGCGGTGAAGGCCGTTGGTAACACGTCTCCTCGTTTCGTTGTATGGCAAGGAACCCGTGGGCGTCAGTCGTAGTAGCGGATGATCGCCTCTGCCACGCAGGCCGGCTTCTCCGATCCATCGATTTCGATGACGCACCGATACCGTGCGTTGATGCCGCCCTCGATGGTGTCTGTCCCGGTCAGGGTCAGGTTGAGGCGAACCTTCGAACCGACAGGGACGGCGGCGGGAAACCGCACCTTGTCGAGGCCATAGTTCAGTCCCAACGAGCAAAAGGACGTATCGATGGTTTCCTGGATCAGGCCGCCGATCAGTGCGAGTGAGTAATAGCCGTGTGCGATAGTCGCGCCGAACGGGGAGGACGCGGCCCGCTCCGGATCGCAATGCACCCAGTTCAGGTCGTGGGTGGACCGACCGAATTCATTGATGACATCCTGGGTCACCTCGATCCACGGGCTGTTGCCAAGGTGTTCACCGGCGCGGCACGCGAGCTCAGCGGTGTTCTCGATAACAAGCATAGAAAGGCCTTCCTCAGTTCTCGGTGCTGTTCAGTAGAGTCAGGACGAGTTCGCGACACTTGACGCGGTTGTGTTTCCCATTGGCCAGCAAGGGGATCTCGACAGTGCGGAAGAAGTTCTTGGGAATCTTGTAGTTCGGCAAGCTGGCTCCGAGATGCTGCCGTAGGTCGCGATCGCTGACGGGGTGGTCCACCCGGGTGACGACGAGGGCGTGCGCCGCCTCACCGAAGTTGGGATCCGGGACGCCGACGACGATCACATCACGCACATCGGGATGGCCGGCGATCACGGTTTCTATCTCCATCGGCGACAAGTTGTAGCCACCCGATCGGATAAGCAGCTTCGATCTGCCGGTGAGGTGAAGATTTCCGTCGGTGTCGATTCGTCCCAGATCGCCGGTGTGCAGCCAACCCTCGTCGTCGATTGCTTCTGCGGTGGCCTCCGCCATGCCGTAGTAGCCAACCATCATCGCCGGTCGGCGAACTAGAATCTCGCCCACCTCTCCGTCCTCGGCGAGGACGCGAAGTTCGACGTCGTCCAGAGGTCTGCCGACGGATTCGATCAGTGTCGACAAGTTGTCACCGACGGCGGTCATCGTGATCGAGCCGACTTCACTCATTCCGTAGGAACTGCCGACTTCGGGAACCCGGGAGGCGATCTTCTCGGCCACCCGCCGGGAGAACGGTCCGGCCCACCACAGACGCTGCAGACTGGACAGGTCGGCCGACTCGAACTCCGGAAGGGCGACGATTCGGTTGAGCATCGTGGGAATTACCCCTTGCCAGAGGGTGACTCGCTCCTTCTCGATAGCGGTGAGCACCGCACGCGCGTCGAACCGTGGCAGCTGGACGAGTGCACCGCCGGTGAGGAACGCAGTGGTCATTTCGTTTCCCTGGCCTCCGACATGGTCGATCGGCATGACAGACAGTATGCGAGGAGCAACGATCGGGCGGTTGCGGACGAGTGCGTGGAAGGAGAGCAAGCCACGTTGACTCAAGACCGCGCCCTTCGGCTTCCCTGTGGTGCCCGAGGTGTACACGATCGACAACGGCATTCCGGCCGGCACCGGAGACTGGTCCAAGGTGGCTTCTTCGCGGTCGATTGGCCCCCGCAGGAAGTCGTCGAACTCCGGGGCGAGCCCGTCGGCACGGAGACTGCCGAGAATGATAGGAGGCTGGGCACCGTGCCGTGCCGCGACCAGGGCGGCCATGTCGTCATATCGGCGGCCCTCGAACTCGCGAACCGAGAACACCACCTTCGGACGTGCATCGGAAAACACGTAGTCGAGTTCTGGCTCCTGTGCACGGGTTCCGAGGGCGACAAACACCGCCCCGAGCCGCGCGCACGCCAGAAACAAGGCGACAACTTCAGGCCGGGGATAGGAAAGCACGGCGATACGATCACCCTTGACGACCCTCCGAGAGGTTAGGGCGTTGCACGTCAGGTTCACGATCCGCCCGAGTTCTCGGTAGGTGATCCTGTTGTCGCCGTGAATGATCGCGTCCGCATCCGGCGTGGCTGACAGATACGTGGAGAAGACCTCCCACAGATTCGGATCGTTGTCGAGAACTCCGAGTGGATCGACAGCGTGCGGGGGGCGTGGTTGCGTGGTGGGGAAAGTGCTATTGGACATCGTCTCGTCCTCGCGGGTCGGAGAGTTACTAGAATCGAGTGCTGGCCGAGAATCGGTCCTTGGTGCCGGACGTGACTCGGCCGTCCAGCCAACGTCCGGGTTTCTCCCAGTAGCGGGCGGCGTACGCGGCAACTCGCTGTGTGATCTGGTTCTTCATCCCGATGGCTTCCATCTGCTCGAGAGCCTGCCCCGCGGCCGCGGCGTTGAAGTGGCCCGCCGCACGTCGGGTGTCCGCTGCACGCTGGAGGGTTCGCCGTGCGGCGGCATCGCCGCCGTGGGCGATGGCGTCGGCGATGGCCTCGGCGGCGGCCACGGCATCGGGGATGCCCGAGTTCAATCCACGTCCGCCGCCGAACGGAGCGAACAGATGCGCTGCCTCGCCGGCGAGCATGATGCGATTGTGCGGGTCGACGAAGCTGCCGGCTACGGCCTGATTGAAGCGGTAGCTCGAGATCCAGTCGATCCGATCGCGGTAGCGCGGACCGATCACTGCGCTCACCCACCGCTGTACGCCGTCGAGAGCCTGCATCGCTTCGATGTCGTCACCGGGGCGGGTCTGCAGGTCGAGTCGCCATCCGTCCCGGAAGGGAACCATCAAGACGTTGCGTCCTCCCACCGCGGGGTGCTTGTAGTTGAACACCCGCGCCAATGGAAGCGGATCGTCTTCGGCTTCCTTGACGTCGACGATGATGAATGTCGAGTCCGATCGCGGGCCGGACATCTCGATGTTCAGAGAGTTTCGTACCGCCGATCGTGCTCCGTCTGCGGCGATGACGTAGTCGGTGTCGAGTCGGCGGCCGTCGACCGTAGTGATCACCACACCCGCTTCGGAGGACTCGACCTCGGACACTGCTGAATCCCAAAGGAATTCGACCCCTGCGGCTACCGCCGCGTCATACATCAGCTTCTCTTGTTCACGCTGGGATACGCCCGCGCCGAATGATCCGGGAGGAGCCGGGGGGAACGTTCTTTCGTATACGGTTCTTCCCTGGAAGGTGGTCCTGATCATCGGCCACGTCACGCCTGCCTTGGAGATACTCTGCCCGAGTCCGGGGGCGAGTTCGTCCAGCACATCGAGAGACTCCTGGTACAGATACGTCGCTCGGCTGCCGGGGCGCGAGCGCCCCTTTGGTTCGGCCTCCAGGACAAGGGCAGGAAGCCCTTTGGCCCGAAGGGCGAGAGCGGCGACGAGTCCGACCGGACCAGCTCCCACGACGAGGACAGAGGACGAAAACGAGGCTTTCATGCCCCTAACTGTGACTTAGGTAATGACAATGGTGAACGTGTGATTCGTACGAAGATGTCCGTAATCGCTGTAGGGTTGATACATGATTGAACGCGCGGCCGTCATCGCGGATGTCGCCGAGACGATGCGGGACCTGTTCACCTCCAAGGATCCCGACGAGGCAATCGACCGCGGATTGCGGGCTGCGCGATCCCTCCTCGATGTCGACATCGCTGCGTGGATGTCCGTCGAGGAGAACATGCTGGTATCGCGGGCCCAATCGGGCATGGCGCGTCCCGAGGGCGCCGCGGGTCTCCGGATCCCCGTCGCGTCCGCACTGGGGGCGGGGGCCGTCGTCGAGGACCTGCCACTGATTGTTGAGGATGTGTCAGCCTCGTCATCGTTCGGTAGCGCCGACTCTGCGGCGGTCGTCGCCAGGGAAGGGATCGCCAGCATGGTCGCGGTCCCGGTCAAGGCGCGCGACGAGGTGAGCGGCGTGCTGTACGTCTTCAGCCGTTCCCGGCGGAAGTTCACCGAGTACGAGATTCGGGCAGTGCAGGCTATCGCGACGCTGGTGAGCGTGATCGAACCTCAACTCGTCGAGCACGGCAGACTCGGAGAAGCGCTCGACGCCGCTCGAGCACGGGAATACACAGCAACACGCGAAGACTGTGCGGTACGACTACTCGTCGACCAACTACTCGATGGCGTTGACCTCGATGTCGCACTGGCCGAGGCCGCGGCATATCTCGGCGTGAGTCTGTCCCTGCAACGCACCAAGTTCGGTGCAGCCGATACTCCGTCGTACCTTCGGCCCGGAACCCTGCCGGCCATTGAGGTTCCCATCCCCGGAACCGATGGTGCTCATCTTCGCGGTTCCGCGGCGGACGGCCTCAGTTCTGGCACGCTCCACCGCATCGCCGATATGATCGGGCTGGAGTTCTCCCGTCACCGAACACGCTTGGAGACCGAACTCAGGCTCACCGATGACTGGGTCAGGAACCTTCTCACCGCCGCCGACCATGAACTCGATGCGCTCTGGAAGCGGGCGTCTCTGGTCGGTATCGATGTTCAGACACCACGAATCGTCCTTGCCTTCGGACATGATCGACCCGTCGATCGCTCACTGCTCGACCGAATGGCGCACGGCGTTCGGGCGATGTCGCGCCACTCCCAGGTCACGGTGTATGACGGTGACGTCGTAGCGCTCGTGCCCGTGAGTGCGAAGATCGACGAACTCGGGTTCCGCAAGCTCGCGGAGGGTGTCGTCGAGGACTGCCGACCGGTCCCGCTGAGGGCGGGAGTCGGCGGTCTGGCTCAGGTGGCGGCTGACTATCCGATGGCGGTTCGGGAGGCGTTGTTCTCACTGCAGATCGCGCGTCGTGGCACCGCATCGGAGAAGGTAGTCGACGTGCGACAACTCGGCATGTACCGACTGTTCGCCCAGGTGGTCGACGCCAATGTTCTTCAGAAGGCGATCGAGGGCACCCTGGGTCCGCTGATGCGCACCGATCAATCCGACGGCGGCGATCTCCTCCACACACTTCGTGTGTTCCTCGAACACGATCGCAAATACGCCGAGAGTTCCCGCACCTTGCACGTTCACGTCAACACACTGCGGTATCGCATCGCGCGGGTCGAGAAGTTACTGTCCGCGGACCTCTCCGATCCGGATGTGCGCTTCTCGCTACTGCTTGCTCTTCGGGTCTCCCTGACACTCGGAGTGACGTAGACACCCTCGCACTGGCCGGGTGAACCATACAAAAGCGGATGCCTTCTCTGTATGAAAGAGCCCTTGATGTCGGATTGCATCACATTCACAGTTGCTTGTGGCTGCAGTCACTCGCATAACCAGGACGGTCGCTGCAGTCCCGGCTGCACTCGGGCGTGACCAATCGCGCCGCGCGGTCACTCGTACACCGCGTCGTGTGGTTCAAATCCTTCTGTATCAGTCTGGAGTAACAATGAGACCTGTCGAGGTCGAGGCCCTTACATCCGGCGACGAGAACGCTTGGCACAGGCGCCGCGTGATTCTGTCGAGCTTCTTGGGGAGCACGATCGAGTTTTACGATTTCCTGCTGTATGCCACGGCAGCATCGCTGGTGTTCGGGCCGGTGTTCTTCTCTGGTCTGGATCCGCTCGCGGGCACTGTTGCCTCATTGGGTACCTTCGCTGCCGGCTATGTGGCGCGGCCTCTTGGTGGTGTGGTCTTCGGTCACTTCGGCGACCGTCTCGGCCGCAAGAAGATGCTGATCCTGTCGATGACG
>NZ_JBAQEO010000503.1:0-1590 GCF_049286785.1 Rhodococcus sp. (in: high G+C Gram-positive bacteria)
CTCTTTGGCCAACCGCATGATTCCCAGCGCCGAGCGGAAGCCCTGCTCGGGATGGGTGCGATGCTCCATGATCGCGGCGACGTGTCCAGCCGTCTCCGGGCCCACCGTGGCGGCCCAGCGCCGGATCCGTTCCGGTGTCCATTCGGCGTACCGGCGATGGGAAGACGGCATGTGTTCCTTGATCGTGGTGTGCTTGCCCTTCAAGGAACTCCGGGCGTGGGAGGCGACGCGGTTGCCCTTGAACAGGACCTCGATGGTCGTACTCGTCGCGCGCACGTCGACCTTCTTCTTCACCAAGGCGTACGGGACGCTGTAGTAATGGCCGTCGACCTCGATGTGACAGTCGATGCCCACGCCGGCATACGACCACTCTTCGAAGACGTACGGGGATGCCGGCAGCGGTCGAAGGGCCGGTCGGTCGACGGTCTCGAACATCGAGCGGCGGCTGCCGGGGAGTTTCTGGAACCGGCGCTCGTTGAGCCGGGTCAGCAGTCCCCGGATCGCCTCGTTGAGTTCGGTCAGACTGGTGAAGGTGCGATTCCGAAGCGCCGCCAGGATCCACCGCTCGACGAGCAGCACGCCAGCTTCGACCTTGGCCTTGTCTCTGGCCTTTCTCACCCGTGCCGGGATGACCACCGTCCCGTAATGCGCCGCCATCGCGTGATAGGTGGGGTTGATGTCCGGTTCGTACCGGCACGGCTTCGTGACGCCGCTCTTGAGGTTGTCCGGCACGATGATCTCCGGGGACCCCGCCCAGGAATGCGAACGTCCGAACGTGAGCGCCGATCCAGTCCGGCAAGCTCTGCGTTCGGGTCGACTCGGCGTACGAGTAGTTCGATGCGCCCAGCACCGCCACGAAGATCTGGGCGTCGAAGAGGATCTCGCCGGTGCGGCGATCGACGATCGGGACTGTCTGACCGGCGTAATCGACGAAGAGCTTCTCTCCGGCCCGGTGATCCTGCCGCATCACCAGGTCGATCTTGCCGTGCCAGGCCCGGTACAGGTCGCAGAACCAACTGTAGTGGTACCCCTGCGGGTGGCTGGCCCGGTATTCCTCCCACAGCAGGGCCAGGGTGACCCCCTTACGCTTGAGTTCCTGATGGATGTGCGCCCACAGGGGGACGGGGCGGTCCGATACGGCGACGACGGGCGACGGGGGAAACAGGAGGCGTTCCAGATCCGCGGTGGAAAGATCGGACGGGAGGGGCCAGGACAACCCCGCCAGGGCAAACCGGCGAAGGTACGCTCCGGCGGTGCTGCGCGCTACCTGGCAACTGCGGGCGATCTGGCGATCCGAAAGCCCGCAGGCGAACTTGAGTCGAAAGACTTCTTAATCTTGCGCATGGACAATCTCTCCGTCGGCATCCTTTGCCTCCCCCGGGGTTGTTGGGAAAGACGAAAGGATACTCCGACAATCGTTGTCCAGCGCCGCTTCGAACTATGGAAGGACCGTCCGGGGGAATCGGCTGTCGCATTCCGGAAGCATCGGCCAAAGTGGCCGGGATGCTACCGGATCAGGCGGCCGACTTCCACCGGAATGGGTGGCCGGGATCGACCGGAATCGGTGGCCGGAATGGACCGGAATACGCA
>NZ_JBAQEO010000504.1:0-7532 GCF_049286785.1 Rhodococcus sp. (in: high G+C Gram-positive bacteria)
AAGTCGGGAACCGTACGCATGATCGACGCCTACCACCGCCTCGAGAAGCTCCGCGAATACTCCTCCGTCGACTTCGACGGCGAAGACGGCGGCGCGTTCCCGTCCTTCTAGGTTCGCTCGGCTGCCCGTGCGCCTTCCGGAACGCGCGATACCGGAAGACTCACGGGCACGAACCGCCCATAAGTGGCATGTTTGACGCATGACCGAGAGCAACGAGCAGCAGTACCGGATCGAACACGACACCATGGGCGAGGTGCGGGTGCCCGTGGACGCGCTGTGGGGTGCGCAAACTCAGCGCGCCGTCGAGAACTTCCCGATCAGCGGCCGCGGTCTCGAACGTGCACAGATTCGCGCGATGGGCCTTCTGAAAGCGGCGTGCGCGCAGGTCAACAAAGACCTTGGTCTTCTGGACGCGGAGAAAGCCGACGCCATCATCGCCGCAGCCGGCGAGATCGCCGGCGGCAGACACGACGACCAGTTCCCCATCGATGTCTTCCAGACCGGTTCCGGGACCAGTTCCAACATGAACGCGAACGAAGTGATCGCGTCCATCGCGGCAGCCGCGGGCGTGGTGGTGCATCCCAACGACGACGTCAACATGTCCCAGTCCTCGAACGACACCTTCCCCACCGCCACCCATCTCGCCGCCACCGAGGCCGCGGTGAAGGAACTGATTCCCGCTCTCGACCATCTGCGTCTGGCACTCGTCGACAAGTCCGACGAGTGGAGGACCGTGGTGAAGTCGGGCCGAACCCACCTCATGGACGCCGTCCCGGTGACGCTCGGACAGGAGTTCGGCGGCTACGCCCGGCAGATCGAGGCCGGGGTCGAAAGGATTATGGCCGCCCTTCCCCGACTGGGCGAGCTGCCGATCGGCGGTACCGCAGTCGGAACCGGCCTCAACGCACCCGACGGATTCGGTCCCAGAGTTGTTGCCGAGCTGGTCAAGTCGACCGGCATCGACGCCCTGACCCCTGCCAGGAACAGCTTCGAAGCACAGGCAGCGCGTGACGGCCTGGTCGAGGCCTCGGGAATGCTGCGCACCGTCGCGGTGTCCCTGACCAAGATCGCCAACGACATCCGCTGGATGGGCTCGGGGCCGCTGACCGGTCTCGGCGAGATCCAGTTGCCGGACCTGCAGCCCGGCAGTTCGATCATGCCCGGGAAGGTCAATCCGGTACTGCCGGAGGCGGTCACGCAGGTGGCCGCGCAGGTCGTCGGCAACGATGCAGCCGTCGCGTGGGGTGGCGCGGGCGGCGCCTTCGAGCTGAACGTGTACATCCCGATGATGGCCCGCAACATCCTCGAGTCGGTCACGCTGCTGGCGAACGTCTCACGACTCTTCGCCGACCGGTGCATCAAGGGTCTGGTCGCCAACGCCGAGCACCTCAGGACGCTTGCCGAGTCGTCACCGTCCATCGTCACCCCGCTGAACTCGGCGATCGGGTACGAGGAAGCGGCGGCAGTGGCCAAGCAAGCCCTCGCGCACAGGAAGACGATCCGCGAGACCGTCATCGACCGCGGGTTGATCGGCGACAAGCTCAGCGAGGAAGAACTCGACAAGCGCCTCGACGTCCTCGCCATGGCAAAGGTGAAGAAGTAGATCCCGGCGCAGGTGGCCCGCACCCGGCCGGAGTGCGGGCCACCTGCAATGGGTTCAGAGCAGAGCTGACAGCTCGTCGCGGGCCTTCTCGCCCTCCGGACCGAAGTCGGTGCGCCCGGAAATGTTCCAGGCTTCGAGAAGTGGCCCGAATACCTTCGCCGCCTGGTCCGCGGGATCGTAGATACCGGCCTCCGCGAGCACCGCGGTGCTGTTCGTCCCGCCGGGCAACATGACGCTGGGCACCGCGAAGGAAGCGATGCGCGACGCGACGGCACGCACCACTTGGTCGGGTGACAACTCGAACGCGGCCTCGACGAGGTTGCGGTAGAACACCGACTGCAGTTCGTCGTCCGCGGCCAGCCGCTCCGCGATGGCAGCCACGATCGGATCCTCGCCGAGTGCGGCGGTGTTGTGGTGGCGGACTGCAGCGGCCTTCTCCTCGAACGCGGAGTTGGCCAGCATCTCGAGCAGGTGCATGGACGGCATGGCATAGCCGCGCACCATCTCGTCCATCCGTGCGCGCTCGAGCGCGACGGGATCGACGGCCCGGGTGACCATGAGGTACTCCCGCAGGACGATGGAGTGCCTGTTCTCCTCGGCCGTCCAGCGGCCGACCCAGCGCCACCACGGCCCGACCTGGGCGAGGTGCTGGGCGATCTCGCGATGATAGGCGGGCACGTTGTCGGCCACGAGCACCCCGACGGTGAGGGCCAGCGTTTCGACCTTGCTCAGAGTTGATTGGTCCGCCGACCAGTCCGTTCCACCCATGAACGCGAAATTCTTTCCCTGGTCCCACGGCACGAGGTCGTGCGGCTGCCAGGCGTCGGCCTCGGCGATGTGCCGCGCGAGATTCGTCTCCACGACCGGGGCGAGCTCGCTCAGCAACTGAGAGTCGTTCTTTTCCATCGACATCCCGACACCGTAGCGCCCGCAGGTGACCAACCCGTGCCCGGAACCCGGCAGGAGTCAAAACCTCCTGGTCATTGTCGTGTACCGCTACGCTGAGAACCCGACCGCGGCTGCCGGCACGAGCAGAGGATTTCGAATGCACAGACGTTGGAACCCGAGTGTCCTGCTCGCAGCTCTGGCGCTGAGCGTATCGCTCGTTGCGGGATGCACTTCGGACTCCGATTCCGACAGCTCGGCCACCTCGTCGGCCGGGTCTTCGGCACCTGCGAACCCGGCCACCGTGTCCGGCGTCGACATTCCTGACGGACGGATCGACGACGCGGTAGGCCGCCTCGACGAACTGGCCGAGGAGCTGATGCAGAGTTCCGGGGTCCCGGGCATGGCGGTCGCCGTCGTACACGGTGATGAAACCGTCTACGCCAAGGGATTCGGCGTACGCAAGGTCGGATCCGACGAGAAGGTGGACGCCGACACCGTATTCCAGCTGGCGTCGATGTCGAAGCCGGTGGGTTCCACGGTCGTCGCCCACCAGGTCGGCACCGGAGTGATCGGCTGGGACACCCCGGTGGCGTCCGCACTTCCGGGCTTCGCCCTCGCCGACCCCTGGGTCACCGAACATGTCACCGTCGGCGACCTGTACTCCCACCGATCCGGGCTGCCCGACCACGCGGGCGACCGCCTCGAGGATCTGGGCTACACCCAGCAGCAGGTGCTCGAGAAACTTCGCCTCGAACCGCTCGCACCGTTCCGGATCACCTACGAGTACACGAACTTCGGCCTCACGGCTGGGGCCGAGGCCGTCGCCGCGGCCTCGGGAACAGACTGGGCGACGCTGTCCGAGCAGGCGCTGTACCAACCGCTCGGCATGGAATCGACCAGCTCGCGGTTCGCCGATTACGAGGCGAGCGCCAATCGCAGTACCGGGCACATGCTCGTCGACGGCCAATACGTGGCGCAGGCGGTGCGCAACCCCGACGCACAGTCCCCCGCGGGCGGGGTGAGTTCCTCTGTCAACGACCTGAGCAAGTGGCTGACCATGCTCCTCGCCGACGGAACGTACCAGGGCAAGGCCATCGTCGACGCCGAGGCTCTTCGTCCTGCCCTGACCCCGCAGGTGGTGTCGAGCCCCCCGAGTTCACCGGATGCCCGGGCCGGCTCCTACGGCTACGGATTCAACATCTCGACCACCGCGGCCGGACGGGTCTCGATCAGCCACTCGGGGGCCTTCATCCTCGGCGCGGCCACCACTTTTCTCGCCATCCCCTCGGCCGATGTGGCCATCGTCGCCCTCACCAACGGCACCCCCACCGGTATGCCCGAGACACTGACCGCCGAATTCGCCGATCTCGTCCAGTTCGGCGAGATCCGTGAGGACTGGAAAGCGCTCTACGCCCGGGTCTTCGCACCGATGATGGCACCCGAAGGCACTCTTGCCGGCAAGGGTGCACCCCCCGACCCCGCACCCGCACAGCCGCTTCCGTCGTATGTCGGCACGTACAACAACGCATTCTGGGGGCCCGCGGTGGTCGCCGACAACGGCGGTGAACTGACGGTTCAGCTCGGCCCCGCAGGCCAGAGCTCCCCTCTGAAGCACTGGGACGGAGACACCTTCACGTTCACCCTCAGCGGCGAGAACGCGCCGCCCGGAACGGTTTCCCAGGCCACCTTCGCCGGCAACGATCTCACGCTCGAGTACTACGACGAAAACGGTCAGGGAACATTCGTTCGCTGAACCACTACGCTGAATCGCTACAACAAGTGGGAGATGATCATGGAAACGAACACGAGCACGCCCGCACCGGCCCTGACGTCGAATGTCGAGGTGGTGCAGGAGTTCCTCGCAGCCCTCGCCGCAGGCGACGCGGACCGGGCCCAGCAGTACCTGCACCAGGACATCGTGTGGCACAACGTGTCTCTGCCGAAGATCCGTGGAGTTCCCGCAGTCGTGAAGATCCTGCGGGGGTTGAGCCGTCCCGACGTCGGGTTCGACGTCCGGATCCATCACATCGCCGGGGACGGATCGGCCGTACTCACCGAACGTACCGACATCCTGATCTGGAAACGGCTCCGTATCGAATTCTGGGTCTGCGGCACCTTCGAGATGAAGGACGGGAAGATCGCCGTCTGGCGCGACTATTTCAGCAACCGTGACGTCCTCTGGGGAACGATCAAGGGTCTCGCTCGCGCATTCTGACCCCACCACTTCCGCCCAATGTCACATCGGTGCACTTGAACTGCACCGGTGTGACATTGGGCGAGTCGTGGGGCAGACAGCAACTAGGGGGTGGGCCCGAATTCCTCGAGCATCTCCGTGACGAGGGCCGCGATCGGCGAGCGCTCACTGCGTGTCAGGGTGACGTGAGCGAACAGCGGATGCCCCTTGAGCTTCTCGATGACCGCCGCGACACCGTCGTGCCGGCCGACACGCAGGTTGTCCCGCTGGGCCACGTCATGTGTCAGCACCACCCGGGAGCCGGAGCCCAGGCGGGAGAGCACCGTCAGCAGGACGTTACGTTCCAGTGACTGCGCCTCGTCCACGATCACGAACGAATCGTGTAGCGACCGTCCACGAATATGCGTGAGAGGCAACACTTCCAGCATCCCCCGGCTGATCACTTCCTCCATCACCTCGGTGCTGGCAAGGCCGTCCAGGGTATCGAAGACCGCCTGGGCCCACGGACCCATCTTCTCGCTCTCGCTGCCCGGCAGGTAACCGAGTTCCTGACCGCCCACCGCGTACAGCGGACGGAAAACGACCACCTTCCGCTGGGTGCGACGCTCGAGCACGGCTTCCAGACCGGCGGTCAGCGCCAGCGCCGACTTTCCGGTTCCCGCCTTTCCGCCGAGCGACACGATGCCCACACTGTCGTCCAGGAGCAGGTCGAGGGCGATGCGCTGTTCGGCGGAACGGCCGTGCAGCCCGAACGCCTCCCGTTCCCCCCGCACCAGCTGTACCCGTTTGTCCGCATTCACCCTGCCGAGTGCGCTCGACGAGCCGCCGAGGAGACGAATACCCGTATGGCATGGAAGTTCCCGGGCCTCTTCGAGGTCGATGGCACCTTCCGCGAACAGTTCGTCGATCGAGGACGACGCCACATCGAGTTCCGTCATACCCGTCCAGCCGGACGGCACGACGTCCTGCGCGTGGTACTCGTCCGCGGGCAAGCCGACCGCGCCGGCCTTCACCCGGAGCGGGATGTCCTTGCTGACGAGCACCACATCCGCACCCTCGGCCTCGAGATTGAGGGCGCAGGCGAGGATTCTGGAATCGTTGCTGTCCGTGCGGAACCCGACCGGAAGAACCGATGGGTCGGTATGGTTCAGCTCGACCTGCAGCGTGCCGCCCTCCGTGCCGATCGGCACCGGTTGGTCGAGGCGACCGTACTCGAGGCGGAGATCGTCGAGCATGCGCAGAGATTCTCTCGCGAACCAACCCAACTCGTGGTGATGGCGTTTGCCCTCGAGTTCACTGATCACGACGAGGGGAAGCACCACGCGGTGCTCGGCGAACCTGATGACCGCCCAGGGGTCGGACAGCAGTACGGACGTATCCAATACAAATGTACGAACCGCGGAATCCGAGGATGTGCCGGTAGCGGCCGAATGTCCGGCACGGGCTGAGACGGAGCGTGAAGCAGTCACGTGAGGCTCCTAGGTCTGCGCGGCACCCGCACAGACTCGGTTCGCTGGACCGGTCCGTCCCTAGTGCGTCGATTCGCACGAGGGCCGGGCGCCGGCCCCCTCGAAACTGAGTGTTCCAGTCACGATCAGGACCTCCCGTACAAGCAGCTTCCCCGCTGCCTGTTATGCCCGACGGTACTGCCAAATGTCCGTGGAGGCCGCCCCAGCACTGGGCGTGTCGGTGAACATCGCGTTACGCAGGGATTTGCGCCTCTGCGCGAGAGATCCTTTTTGCGACGTCCGATCGGTCTCACGTCGCTAGCATCGCACTATGCGACGGCCAGGTCCGGCGATGAGCGCCCCCACTCCGCAGACCAAGGAGCAGCAGGATCGTCTGCTCTTCCGGTTCATGCTGCTCTCCGTCGCGGCGGCGGTGGTGACCATCGCCCTGAAGGTCGGCGCCGCCATGGTTACCGGATCGGTCGGTTTTCTTTCCGATGCCCTCGAGTCCGGTGTCAATCTCGTCGCTGCAGTCGTCGCGCTGATCGCTCTGCGCGTGGCCGCCCGGCCTCCGGACGCCAGCCATCAGTTCGGGCACGGTAAGGCCGAGTACGTCTCGGCTCTGGTCGAAGGTGCGATGATCTTCGTCGCCGCCACCGCCATCATCTGGACTTCCGTCGAACGCCTCATCAGTCCCAATCCCCTGACCCGGCCCGGGCTGGGGCTGGCCCTGTCGACCGTCGCGTCGCTGGTGAACCTCACTGTCGGCATCACCCTGCAACGTGTAGGCAGGCGACACCGCTCGGCCACGCTGATCGCCGACGGCAAGCACCTGATGACCGATGTGTGGACCTCCTTCGGTGTCATCGTCGGCATCGCCCTCGTCGCCCTGACCGGGTGGGCACCGCTGGACCCCCTCGTCGCCCTGGCTGTCGGTGTGAACATTCTGTGGACCGGATACCGCCTGCTGCGCGGCTCGGTCAGCAGTCTGCTCAGTGCGGCCCTCCCGGACAGCGACCAGGCCGAGGTCAGGGCCATCCTCGATCGCTACCGCGTCGAGAATCCCGTGGAGTTCGCACCGCTGCGCACCGTCGAATCCGGTCGCCAACGCTTGGTGTTCGTCGTCGCCACCGTTCCCGGAGAATGGAGCGTGCAGTCCGCCCACAACCTGGCGGACCGCATCGAGGCAGACATCGATTCGGTGCTGCCGCACACTCAGACCTTCATCCACGTCGAACCCACGGGCACTCCGCTGCGGTAACGGTTCACCGACCCGGAAAGAAAGGCAGGAACCATGACCGATCCGGTCAGCGAGTCACCGGACATCCGCGAGCAGCGGGCAGGAACGAGCGCCCTCGAACTCGTCCAACGCGTAGTCGACCTGCGGGCTGAACTGGAG
>NZ_JBAQEO010000505.1:0-4214 GCF_049286785.1 Rhodococcus sp. (in: high G+C Gram-positive bacteria)
GGGCGATCTCTTCGGTGCGGCACCCACCGCCGGGGAAGGGTTGGGCTTCGAGAACCAGCACCCCGAGTCCGGCGCGGGCCAGCATGACCGCGGCGGCGAGGCCGTTGGGTCCGGTACCGACCACCACGGCGTCGTGGTCCGGAATGGTCATCTCGACCCCATCACCTTCCGTCGTTGCCGAGGTTGCCGGGTGGGGTGCCGCGGACGGCGGCGGCGATAACCTGCGCGCCGTGCAGGGCTTTGGCTCCGCCGGGTTCGAGGTCGCGGATCTGGGTGCGGCAGCTGAATCCGTCGGCGAGGATCAGCGTGTCCGGATCCGCGTTGCGGATCGCGGGGAGGAGTGTGTCTTCAGCGCAGGCGACGGACACGTCGTAGTGTCCTTGCTCGAAACCGAAGTTCCCGGCCAGGCCGCAGCATCCGGCGTCGAGGACGGTGGTGTCGATTCCGGCCGCTCGCAGGGTTTTCTCGTCGGCGTCGTACTTGAGGACCGCGTGTTGGTGGCAGTGCGGCTGGATCATCGCCGAGACGCTGCGAGGGTGCGGTGGCTGCCAGTCGGCTGCGTTGTGCTGCATCAGTTCACCGAGGGTGACGGTCTGTTGCGCGAGCCGCTGGGCGTCCTCGTTGCCGTGCAGCAATTCGGGCAGGTCTGCGCGGAACACCGCTGCGCAGCTCGGTTCGAGGACCACGATCGGGGTGCCGGCCCGCAGCGCGGGTTGCAGCACCTCGAGGGTGCGGGTGAGTACGTGTGTGGCGGTGGCGAGTTGGCCGGTGGAGATCCAGGTCAGCCCGCAGCACACCGTAGTGGTGGGGACGTCGACGGTGAAGCCGGCGGCCTCGAGCACGGTCACCGCGTCGGCGGCGATATGCGGGTCGAAGTTGTTGGTGAACGTGTCCGGCCACAGCACCACCCGCCCACGACCGGTGGCATGTGGCTCGGGTGGTCGTCGGAGATACCAGTCGGTGAAGCGCTGCCTGGCGAAACGCGGGAAGGGTCGGCGGCGGTCTACGCCGCCGGCAGTTTTGATCGCGGCCGACAATCCTGGTGTGTGGGTGAGGGTGTTGACCAGGGTGGGGGCGACGGCGGCCAGCCGGGCCCACAGCGGGATCCAGCCCATCGCGTAGTGCGAGCGGGGCCGGATTCGCCGCCGGTAGTGGTGGGCGAGGAATTCGGCCTTGTAGGTGGCCATGTCGACGTTGACGGGGCAGTCTGATCGGCATCCCTTGCAGGACAGGCACAGGTCGAGTGCGTCGCGGACGGCGGTGGATTTCCAGCCGTCGGTGATGACGTCGCCTTGGAGCATTTCGAACAGCAACCGGGCGCGTCCGCGGGTGGAGTGCTCTTCCTCGCCGGTGGCCCGGTAGGACGGGCACATCACCCCCGTTTCGTGGCCTCGGCACCTGCCGACGCCGACGCAGCGGGCGGCGGCGCGGCTGAACCGGTGATCGTCGTCAGGGTAGGCGAAGTGGGTGGCCGGTTCGATCGGGAGATAGTCGGTTCCTTGCCGCAGGTTCTCGTCGAGGCGGTAGGGGTGGACGATCTTGCCGGGATTCATCCGGTTGTCGGGATCGAAGATCTGTTTGAGGGTTTCGAAGGCGGTGACCAGGCGGTCACCGAACATGATCGGCAGCAGTTCACCGCGGGATTGCCCGTCGCCGTGCTCACCGGACAGGGACCCGCCGTAGTCGACGACCAAATGGGCGGACTCGGTCGCGAAGGACCTGTACCGGGCGATTCCGGCGGCGGTGCGCAGGTCGAACGGGATACGGGTGTGGACGCAGCCCTGCCCGAAATGTCCATACAGCGAAGCGGTTCCATACCCGTACTTGTCCAGCAACCTCCGGAAGTCGCGCAGATAGTTGCCGAGAGAGTGTGGGGGGACGGCGGCGTCTTCCCATCCTTCGTGGGTTTCCGGTTCGTTCGGCGGGTAGGCGGTGGCGCCGAGTCCGGCTTCGCGGGCCGCCCAGACCCGTTTCTCGTGCTCGGGGTCGTCGAGGATCTTCGCGTTCGGGGTCGTGTCATGGAGATCGTCGACCATGGCTTGGGCCTTGCCATCCGCTTCATCCTTGGTGTCGCCGTTGAATTGCACCATCAGCCACGCGTTTCCGTCGGGCAGTTCCCGCAGTGCCGCTGCCGCGAGATGCTGGCTGTGTTCGAGCTGCACCAACCGGTGGTCGATCCCTTCCAAAGCGGCCGGGAAGTGTCCGAGAATCTGGGGAACGGCATCGGCGGCGGCGCAGATGTCATCGAAACCGAGTAGCGCCAACGAGTTCGCTGCCGGCACCTTCACCAGGGACAGTTCCGCCCGTAGCACGGTGACCAGGGTGCTCTCCGATCCGACGAGCAGGCGGGCGACGTGAAAGTCGTTCTCGGGCAACAGTTGATCAAGATTGTAGCCGGATACCCGGCGGGGGATGTCGGGGTAGCGGACACGAACCTCGTCGGCGTAGCTGCTGCGCAGCTGCCGCAAGCCGTGGTAGATCTCCGCGACCCGGCCCCCGTCTTCAATGATGCGGTCCAGTTCCTCCGCCGCGGTCGGGCCCACCCACATCCGGTGCCCGTCGTAGGTCAGGATCTCCAGCCGCCGGACCGAGTCGGCCATCTTCCCGTACGCCTGCGCGGTCGAGCCGCACGAGTTGTTACCGATCATCCCGCCGATGGTGCAGCTGACGTGGGTGGACGGTTTCGGACCCACCATCCACCCCCACTTCGCGAGCTGATCGTTGAGCCGGTCGAGAGCGATGCCGGGTTGCACCACCAGTGTGCCGATGTCGGTATCCAGGGATTCGATTTCGGTGCAGTACTTGCTCCAGTCCAGGATCACTGCGGTGTTGCAGCACTGCCCGGCCAGGCTGGTGGCGCCACCGCGGGAGAGGACAGGGACGTCGAATTCCCGGCATACCGCGACCGCTGCGACCGCGGCGTCCGGACTGCGCGGAACGACCACCCCGATGGGGACCTGTCGATAGTTGGAGGCATCGGTGGAATACGCAGCCCGCGAGCCGGGATCGAAGCGCACTTCGCCATCGACGCTTTCACGCAGCCGCTGTTCGAGAGCGCGGAACAAGGGTGTCACGTTGCCGATATGCTCGACGGTCACAGAAAGCCTCCTTCTAGACGGGTTCGGCGGCGTGGTGGTGTGGTGATCGGTCTCAACTCCCGACCTGGAACGGCGCAATGTCCGCCTCGCGCAGCGTGAGTCCGTGCCCGGGAGCGTCCGGGTCGGGTCGGAGGCTGCCGCCGCTGGGATCGAGGGCGCCGTCGAAGAATCGCTGTTCGATCCGGACGTGGTCGTGGAACCACTCCAGGTGCCGCAGGTTCGGGATCGCGGCGGCGGCGTGGGCGTGCGCATGCGGGGCGCAATGCCCGGAGACCTCGAGGTTGTGGGCGGCGGCGACGGCGGCCACTCGCAACCAGTCGGTGATGCCACCGCAGCGGGTGACGTCGGCTTGCACGCAGTCCACCGCCCCGGCGGCGAACATCCGCTCGAAGTAGGCCAGGTCGTAGCCGTATTCGCCCGCGGTCACGTCCGGGCGCACGGCCTGCCGGATCTGATGCAGTCCGTCGAGGTCGTCGGAGGAGACCGGTTCTTCGAACCACGTCACATCCCATCTCGCTGAGTCGGCGGCCACCCGGATCGCTTGTTTGCGGCTGTAGGCTCCGTTGGCGTCCACATACAGCTCGGTTTCCCCGCCGATCACGTTGCGGGCGTGCCGAATGCGGTCGAGATCCCGGTCGGTGCGGGTGCCGCGGCCTTCGCCGATCTTGATTTTGACTCGGGGAATGGACTGATCCCGCACCCACCCGGACAGTTGCTGCTCGAGTTGGTGGGCGGTGTAGGTGGTGAACCCGCCGGACCCGTACACCGGCACCGCGTCGTGGACCGCGCCGAGCAACCGGTGCAGCGGCACCGCCAGCAGCCGAGACTTCAGGTCCCACAGGGCGATATCGACCGCGGATAGTGCGCAACCGGCGATACCGGGTCGGCCCGCGTTGCGGATCGCCCGGACCATGGCCTCGTGCAGGCCGGGCACGTGCATGGGGTCCCGGCTGGTGACGAGGTCGGCGAGAGTCCCGGTGACCACCGCAGCGGTAGCGGGCGGCGCGTAGGTCCACCCCGTCCCGACGTGCCCACCGGCGGACACCCGCACCAGCACCAGAGTGGTGGACTCCCAGGCCAGGGTGCCATCGGCCTCGGGGCTGTCGGTGGGGACGG
>NZ_JBAQEO010000506.1:0-3368 GCF_049286785.1 Rhodococcus sp. (in: high G+C Gram-positive bacteria)
ACTCCACTCACATAAATCCAACTCATATTATGCATATAGGAACATGCAGCCGGTTGATGTTGTGTTCGGCGCGCGAGGACGCCCCGGCCGGACTGCAGGTCTCGAGCGGGACGTCCGGTCGCTCACGCGGTGCGTCGATCGTCGTGCCGAATATGCCGATCGTGAACTCATTGCAGCACTGTCGGACTCGCCTGCATCCACGAATTCCTCTGTCAGGGATCGTGGTTGAAGGTTCCGCTCGGCACACTCGACACCGAACGCAGTGCCCGAGTTTCCACGCCAGCTCCACCCACCTCGCATCGCACCCTGTTTCCGGCTCGACGCTGATCACCCGATCGGAGACCGCATGAGCGACAACGCCCTGGCATGGTCGAGCGGGTTTCACCGAAAGAACTTGTCGCCGAGTGCGAGAACGTCATCTCCGTTCTGTGCAGAACCAAGTCTGGATGGCCAAATGGGGCGAGGAGAACAACCCGACCCCGGTGGTAACTGAACCGAACCGAACTACACAGGCCGCCGACGTTCCCGTGCACGCCTCCTCGGATCGATCACCACCCGAAACAAACTGGGCACGTATCGCGTTGACGTACCCAGGGTACTGCGCTGCCCGTATTCAGCAGTCCGGAGGTTTGATTCATCCATGAAAACCGCGGCGGAACAAAGGTTTCAAGCGCCAGTTCGGACTTTCAGCCCGTCCCGTTCCCCTCGGGTGCCCCGACCAGCGTTTCCGAGAAAATTCAGGGTCGATCAAAGGGCTGAAATACGTGGTCGGCGAGGGCGACACTGGAAGGGTGAACGTGAAGGACACCGCCGCGCGGTGCTTCCTGCAGTGCGGGTGGGCTCGTGGTGGTTGCCGACTGCGAGCGTCCGACGGTGAGAGGGTCGCCGCCGCGGTAGACGATTGCCTCGGGCGCAGCGTTCGCCGGGTCTCGGTTCCCGCTCGCCTGGATCCGGTGCGGTGACGAAATGTCGCGTGTCTTCCTGAGTCATTCGAGCCGGGATTCTCGGGCGGCGATCGCGGTGAAGCAGTGGCTGATCGAGCAGGAACCGGCTCTGGCCGACGAGATCTTCCTGGATCTGGATCCGCATACCGGGATCCGGCCGGGAGAGCGCTGGAAGCAGGCATTGCAGAAGGCCAACACCCGCTGTGAGGCTGTGCTGTGCCTGCTGTCGTCGCATTGGACGGCCTCGTACGAATGCCAAACCGAATACAGGTATGCGGAAACCTTGAACAAGGCGATCGTGTGCGCCCGGCTCGAACCGGTACCCGACAGCGGTATTACCGGCGAGTGGCAGCGTTGCGACTTGTTCGGCGAGGGTCCCACCAAGCGGATCGCCCTCGATGACGGAGGCGAACCGGTGGTTTTCGCCACCGACGGCTTGCAGCGGCTCCTCGACGGCTTGCGCGCGTTGGGGATCGGTGCGCAGTACTTTCCGTGGCCGCCACCGGGTGAGCCGGACCGGGCCCCTACCGGGGGTGGGCCCCACTCGAGGAGGCCGACGCCGCGGTCTTTTTCGGCCGGGACGCTCAGATCGTGCGAGGCATAGACGAGTTGCGCGGGATGCGCACCTCCGGGGTGCAGTCACTGTTGGTGATCCTCGGCCCCTCCGGTGCCGGTAAGTCCTCATTCCTGCGGGCCGGGCTGCTGCCCCGGCTGCGCCGCGACGACCGCACGTTCCTGCCCATGGGTATCGTGCGCCCGGAACGGGCCGTGCTCACCGGTGACCTCGGTCTGGCCCACTCCATTCATCGCCTTCGTACCGAACTGGGCTTGGACCTTCCGCTGGTGGGACAGATCAAAGAAGCCTGCCTCGCCTGCGACGTCGCGCGGCTGCGGGGATGGCTGGAGCAGGCCGGGGACGCAGCCCGTGAGCGGCTGCCGGGCCTACCTGCCGCAGCCCCGTCGCCGACCGTGGTTCTTCCGCTCGATCAAGCCGAGGAACTCTTCGGCGCCGACGCCGGACCACAGGCTCCACGGTTCCTGGAGATGCTTGCCGCTCTGCTGCGTCATGACACCGGAACCACCCCCGGCTTGCTCGCGGTGGCCACCATCCGCGCCGATCGGTACGAGCCGTTGCAGACCGCCCCCCAACTGGACGCGGTTCAGTCCGTGGTGTTCGACGATCTCAAACCGCTGCCTCCAGCGCAGTTCAAGGAAGTCATCACCGGACCCGCCGCACGGGCCACTGCGGCCGGCCGGCCGCTGGCAATCGAACCCGCCTTGGTCGACCGGCTGCTTGCCGACAGTGCGCGAGGCGCGGACACCCTTCCCCTGCTGGCACTGACCCTGCAACGCCTCTACTACAACTACGGGGGCGATGCGAACCTGACCGTGGCCGAGTACGAGGCGATGGGTGGAATGCCACAGATTGTCCAGACCGAGATCGACTCCCTGCTCACCGCCGACCCCACCGAACGAGCAGCCCAACTCGACAGCCTCCATGCTGCGTTCATCCCGTGGCTGGCCACGGTCAATCCCGACAACGACCAGCCGATGCGTCGCCTGGCTCGCTACAGCGACCTCCCCGCCGACAGCCGACCCCTGATCGACACGCTGGTGGAGAAAAGGCTGCTCGTCAAGGACATTCGCGACGGACAGGTCGTGGTCGAGGTCGCTCTGGAAAGCCTGCTACGCCAATGGAACGAACTCGCCGGATGGCTGGACACCGAGAGCCAGGAACTGAAGAACGCCGACACCCTCGAACGCGCCGTCGCAGACTGGCAGAACAACGACCGCCAAGACGCGTGGCTGCTCGAAGGCACCCGCCTCGCCGATGCCGAAGCCCTCGCCGGCAAACCCGGCTTCCGAGACCGGCTCAACCCCACCCGCGAGTTCCTGCTCGCCTCCTGCACCCGCGAAAACAACCGCATCAACGCCGAAAGACAGCGCCGCGAAGCCGAACTGCACGCCGCTAAGGCGCTTGCGGATGCGGAGTCACAGTTGCGTTTGATGGGGTTCGATCGGGAATCAGCACTTGCGATGGCCCGGGCCGAACACGAGGACTGGTGCCGGTACTATCGCGACGCAGGATGGCGGTACGGACCGGCCCGAGACGACGAACGCAAAATCCATGACAAGTTGGTCGACTGGGACACGGTCGAACGCGAGCCCGCGTTCCTGGACGCCGCGCTGAGAAGCCTCGCCGAAACGCTGTTGAAGCTTCGAGATCTCGGGTACCGGTCCAAGCCACTGTGGGAACGGTATGCCCGTGCCGGCACCGTCTCTGCTGAGCAGCGCGCCGAACCCTGGACTTGGACCTCCGAATCCGGGCAGACGATGAGCGCGAACGCGGGCCACTGGGCAATATGGGACACCGCAGGGCACAACTGGTCCGTCCGGGACGACATCTTCCGGACGTCCTACGAA
>NZ_JBAQEO010000507.1:0-4335 GCF_049286785.1 Rhodococcus sp. (in: high G+C Gram-positive bacteria)
GGCCGACGCGACAGATACCGCGTCGATGCCGGATGCGCAGAATCGGTTGACCATCAGACCTGGGATGTGTTGCGGCCAGCCTGAAGTGAGAATGGCTGTGCGGGCGAGGTTGCCGCCTTGCGGCCCCACTTGAGAAGCGGAACCCAAGACAAATTCGTCGACCGCAGCCGGGTCGAGACCGAGCCGCGTCACCAAACCCTCCAGCAACTGTTCCACCAGGTGCAATGGACTCGTCTTCGCCAGGGCGCCTGACGCTGACGACTTTCCGCGGGGCATTCGCAGAGATCCGAGGACAAATGCTTCGCGGCAGTCGCACATTGCACGCCTCGTGTCACCACGGTAGACACGGCTGTGGTGAACGAACCACCTATGTTGACCGTCAATGCAGTACGGGCACCCTCGATCTGGTGTTCACCCGCCCGGCCGGTTACCTGTTTTGCGGCGTCGAGCACCATCCGCACGCCGGTAGCGCCCACGGGATGCCCGTTCGCGAGAAGCCCTCCACCGGGATTGACGGGCAAGCTGCCACGACGGCCGATTACCTCTTGTCTGACGGCCTGGCCGCCCTTACCCGGGGGCGCCACGCCGATATGTTCGAGCGTGACCAGTCCGTTGATGGTGAAACAGTCGTGAATTTCTGCCATGTCGAGGTCTTCCACGTCCGTGATGCCGGCGCGCCGGTAGGCGTCCTCTACTGCACCCCGTAGGTGCGGGAACATGTAGTCGGCGTCGGCACTCTGCTCCATTTTGTCTGCGAGCAGCAATGTAGCGGTCCGGTGCCCGAAGCCCGCGATATTTGCCTCGTTTGCGAGGTCGCGGCCGTTTCTTTCGGCCCAGGCCTGCGCGAACTTGGGACCGGCCAGAATGACGCCTGCCGCCCCGTCGGTAATTCGGCCACAGTCGGTCTTACGAAGGAGGCCTTCCACGACCGGGTTGACGTCGTCATTTTCGTCGAACGAGCCTTCAGGAAATCCCCAGTCGCGGGTCTGAGCGAATTCGTTGGTGCTGCCGTTGGCGAATGCGATCTCAGCGAATCGACCCAAGTCGGCGTGATCGAGTCCGTAGCGCCGGTCGTACTCGGTGGCTATTTCGGCGAAGAGCGCGGGCCAGGGGAACCTGGCATCCACTGCCTCACGGCCGGCCCAGGCCGCGGAGCCGAGATGCTCGGCCGCGGTCTGCGCCGAAACGTTCCGCATCAACTCGACGCCCAGCACCAAAGCCACGTCGTAACGTCCGGCCTGGATATCCGCACAGGCCGCCAGAATGGCCGTGCCACCCGACGCGCACGCAGCCTCGTGACGAGTGCTGGGCACTCCGTCCAGCCCCGGCTCGGCCGCGACAACCATTCCGCCGAGCTGGGCCTGACCGGAAAATAGTTCTCCTGCTAGATTTCCCACGTGGATAACGCCAACCTCAGGCGCGTCGACTCCGGCGTCCGATAGCGTGGCAGGAACGATCTCCGCGAACATGTCGAAGAGACCGAGGCCTTCTTTGGTCCAGTTGCGAGAAAAATCGGTCTGGGCTCCACCCAGGACGTATACGGGGTCGGTCATCGAACGTTCTCCTCGCTCTGTGTTCCACGCGACGACGCCGCGACCAGGGTGCGCAACTCGCGCTTGGTGACCTTCCCGACGGGATTTCTCGGCAGTTCATCGAGAAGGGTCAGTGTTTCGGGCAATTTGTATGCCGCAATGTTCTGCGCGCGAAGGAAGTCCAGGATGTCTTCGAGTGTCGGATCTACATCACCGGATGCCACGACCACTGCTGCGACTCGCTCGCCCATCTCCGGATCAGGAACCCCGATCATGGCCGCCTCCGCCACAGCCGGGTGTCCGGAAAGCATCGACTCGAGTTCTGCTGGCGAGATGTTCATCCCGCCTCGCACGATCAAATCCTTGGAGCGGTCCACGTACTGGAGGTAGCGCAGATCGCCGGTCTCGTCGGCGACATATTGGAAGATGTCCCCAGTGGCGAAGTACCCCTCCTTGTCGAAAGGGTCCGACGATGCCGTCCCGGCGAGGTATCCCGAGAAAACCTGGGGTCCCTTGATTCGCAGTTCTCCTGGCACACCTGCAGTAGTGATCTCTTCGCCAGTTGCGAGGTCCACCAGGCGGTTATCCATCCCGTACGACGCCGTGTTGTCCCAGGTGTGATCGGGCGATCCGAAGCGCGGAAAATAGACGGCGCGACGTCCCAGATCCGGCACAGTCACCGCATCGCCGACAAGGCACGTGCCTTCGTTGGAGCCGAAGCAGTTGTTGATCTCGATGTCGAAGCGTCTCTTGTATTCCCCGATCATGTGGGCAGACAACGGTGCAGAACCGGAACCGATGACGCGAACACTGTCGAACACGCCAGCCGATGCAGCGTCGCTTGCGAGCGCTCGGGTAAGTAGTGCCGGCGGTGCGACGGTGTACGTGACCTTGTGCTGCATGAGTTGACCGAAGAAGGTGAGCGCATCGAACGGGTGATGCTGCACCAGCGTTGCGCCGGTGAGGAGCCAGGGCAGGAACATTCCGGCTATTCCGGCCATGTTGACCATAGGAAACGGATTGAGCAGAACATCATCTCGTGTGAGAGTGGCAGCCGAGACACTTCCCATAGCCGAGCCGTACCAGTCATTGGGGCATCGCGGAACCGCTTTGGGCGTCGATTCGGTGCCCGATGTCCAGCAGATCGTGACGCAGTCGTTCGGATCGGGTGTGTACGTGCCGCGGTGTTCGCGCAGACCGCTGAAGTCGGTGACCTGTGCGGCAACTGCGCCCATGTCTACGGCGCCGACCGGGAGATTGTCACCGAAGGCAAACACCGCTGCGAGGCTGGGCACGCTGCTTTTGACCGACATGGCGGAGTCGACCAGTCGGTGAGCGCCAACGCGACTCACCGTCACGAATGCGCGGAAATTCGCGAGGTTGGCCAACTGTTCGAGTTCGTACTCGCGGTACTGGACGGGCAGGGGCGACGCGATGGCACCGATGTTGGTGATCGCGAGCAACGACGCCGAGAGTTCGACCGAGTTCGGCAACTGCACGCCCACCACGTCGTCGATACCGATGCCTGCGTCCAGCAAGGTGACCGCAAGTCGATCCACGAGGTCTGCTAGTTCCGACCATGTCAGTTCTCGCGGTGCACCGTCCGTGATGGCTTCCCGGTTCGCCGGGTCGACGACGGCGATGGAATCGGGCTGTTCAGCGACATTCTTTCCCAGCAGCACGTCCCACGTGTCCTGCCCCCACAAGCCGGATCGGGTGTATTCGTCCACCGTGGTTTGAGGATGCAGTCTCATCGCTGTGCACTTCCTTTTCTGGAATCGTCCACTGAATCTGGACGGAGCTGGAATCAAAGTCACCTGAATCACAGTTGCTTGTTTCGAAGATTAGCCGCTCATCTCGGTTACTACAAGACGCATAGTGACTCTTCTGCGTCGAACAGTGAGCATTTCCAGGCCGTTTCGGGAGATGACAGTAAGCTTCGCCGAATCTGATCATTTTCTCGAAGTTCAAAGAACACATCACTTCGTTGTCGACAGTGACGTGTACGACCGAGAGGGGCGAACAGGACACACGTAGGAACGGAGGTAGGCAATGATTGAGCCCATGCCCACGAAGCCGCATGTCACGGCAAGTGCCCCGCGTCCCGCGTCGTCCGCCTTAGGGCACGCGCTCCTGATGGCCGGGGACAAATGGAGCCTGCAGATCATTCGGCACCTGCTCGGTGGCCCTCATCGATTCCGCCAACTTCGTGACGACTTGCAGATCTCCGATGCAGTCTTGTCGCAACGGCTCACCCGACTGACATCCGACGGCATCCTGGAGGCACGTCAGTACTCGACCGCGCCGCCACGAAACGAATACCTGCTCACCGAATCCGGCGGGCAACTGTGGCAGACGTTTGTCGCGCTCTGGAATTGGGATCGTGCCTGGGCACCCCACAGCTCCGGAAGATCGGATACTGCATTGCGTCACACCAGTTGTGGTCATTTGATCGTCCCTGTATTCGGCTGCGGAAAGTGCCATGCGATCGGCGTCACAGCTCGCGACGTCTACTCAGTCGTCGACGATCGACTGCTTATCGATGTTGCCGATCGTCGATCCCGCCGGTCCGCGGTAAACGGAAGGCCCTCGAATATGGACTCGACCAGCGTGTTGGCGGACCGTTGGTCCATTTTCATCTTGTCCGCCGCCTTGCAGGGCATCCGTAGATTCAATGAGTTCCAGGACGTACTCGGCTCAATTTCCCCGGTCACCCTCGCCGACCGGCTCACCGTCTTCGTCGAGAACGGAATGCTGGCGCGTGTCCCCGTTGCAGATGGCGCCCGCCGTCAGGAATACCGTT
>NZ_JBAQEO010000508.1:0-2772 GCF_049286785.1 Rhodococcus sp. (in: high G+C Gram-positive bacteria)
GCGCTACACTCGGACTCATCCTCGGTATCCTCGCCGGCTACTACGAGCGATTCCTCGGCAGTTTCCTGCTCCGAATCGCCGATATCCAGTTCGCGATCCCGTTCATTGCCGTCGGCATCGCACTGACCGCTGTGCTCGGCCCCGGTATCTTCAATCTTGTCGCTGTGCTCGCGGTCTGGGCCTGGACCCTGTACGCCAGGACGATTGTCAACTCCGTGTCCCAGGTACGCCGCCTCGACTTCGTCACCGCAGCCCGCACACTCGGCGCATCCACTCCACGGATCATGCTGCGGCATATCGCTCCCAGCGTGGTCGGACCGATCGTGGTGTTGTGGTCGACGAGTGTCGGCGTCACCGTGCTCGCGGAGAGTGGGTTGAGTTTGCTGGGACTCGGCGTCCAAGCCCCTGAGTTCTCCCTCGGATCGATGCTTGCCGACGGCCAGACCGCCTTGCGCCTGTCCTGGTGGTCTGTTGCCTTCCCCGGTGTGGCACTGCTCTTGATCGTGCTCGCGTTCAACATGATCGGTGATGCGCTCCGTGACGGCTTCAACCCCAATTCGGCCGCCAAGCCGCACAACCCGGAACTCACCTAGTCACCGAACTGACAACAGTCCCCCGGCCTGCCGGCCACTTCGCCACCGACGGAGAAACGATGACCGAACCGAGATATCAGGATGTCCCCGTCGATCCTGCGCAGTGGTCGGCCGGCCTCCGGCTACAACAAACGGTGGACGGTGACGATTTTTCACCGGCATCAACCGTCGACGTGCTCTACCCGGTCACCGAGGAACCCATCGCGACTGCACCATTCGGTGATGCGGCAACAATCGGCGCTGCGGTCCGGGCAGCTCATTCGGCCTTTCCCGGCTGGTCCCACACTCCGTGGGACGCGCGCCGCGACGGCGGACTCGGAGTCTACGAGCACAGTCAGACGATGGTGGTCAACGTTCTCCGCCCGTAAACGGTGCCCACGGGAAGCCTGGCCCGATCCCCCTGTCCGAGTGCACGATTACAAGGCGGCGACGATCCCACTCCCCGCTCGATCAGTATTGGTCCAGGAGCTCCGAGATTTCCGCGGCCGCACCTCGGATCAATTCGATCATCCGATCCCGACGCGTTTGATCCGAACGGAATATCGGGGCAGCCGTTCCGATGGAGGCCACCACAGTGCCATGAGATGTAATAGCAGCAGCGCAACCCCAGATACCTTCGTCGACCTCCTCGAAGCTCTCCGTCCACCCCTCGGCCTGCGTCCGATCCAGTGCTTCATCGGTCAGCATCGTGACCCGCGTGGAGGGCAGAGTGGGCAGAATCGCAGCCAGATGATTGGCACGTTCGGAACGCGACATCGATGCCAGCAGGATGCGCGACATCGATCCCGCATGCAGCGACATCGCCTGTCCCTTGTCGAATTGCAATCGCACCGGCCGGCGGGATTCCACCCGATCCACGCAGTACGCTGCGTCTCCTCCTCGGCGAGCGATGAGAACCGTCTCGTCGATCTCATCGCGGACTCGGGCCATGATCGGCAGCCCGATCTCGGCCAGCGGAGCCTGCGCAGCCTCACATGCCCGGGCCAGGCTCAGCACCAAATCGGTTACTCGATAGGAATTCTGGGACGCACTGTCGAGCAAACCGACCTCGCGGAGCAGTGCCACGTACCGGTAGGTCGAAGTGACCGAGAGATCGAGTTCGGCAGCAAGGTCTGCCACCGTCCACGTCGGCCGCTCTTCGGTGAAGCAGAGCAAGGCAGTCAACAGCTTCCGGCTGCTGCCGGCACCACTGACCTTCTTATGACTACTCGGCATGGGCAATTCGAGGCCTTTCGTTCTCACTACGCGAATATGGACCGCAGCCGGAGCCACGCAGTCGACCACTCGACGCCTACGGTCGCCCGTCTTCCAGAATACGAAGCAGCGTACCCACAATACGGCGAATAATCGCCCGACCCGCTTGCGAGCAACTCCCACTTGCCACTAACCTAATATCCATAATCTGGAAGGGTGGAAACCATATGATGGAAATACTTGATTCGGCACCCATGGATATCTCTTCCGCCGGACGCACACTCCGAGTGGCATCCGCACAGTTCTTCTCCGGGACCGACGTCGCCGCCAACGCGCAGACTGTCGTGAATTACCTCCGCACCGCACACGAAGCGGGTGCACAACTGGTCGTGTTCCCCGAGAACAGCAACCGCGTTCGTGACTACGCCGACCGCGACGAGTGCTGGGACAAGTCCGAGAGGTTGGACGGCAAGTTCGTCACGACGATTCAGGCAGCCTGCGCCGAACTCGGCATGTACGCGGTGGTGGGTGTCGACCTCAGCGAAGAGGTCAAGCCGACCGTGCGCATCGCATCGGTCCTGATCGGACCCTACGGCGACATCGAACATGTGCACCACAAGACCGTGTTCTGGGATTACGAGTACACCCTCTTCGTGGCCGGCACCAAGCCGCTCGAGGTGATCGACACCCCCATCGGCCGCATCGGCCTGCTGATGTGCGCCGACGGCATCGTCCCCGACGTTCCTCGCGTCCTCGGTCTGCTCGGCGCCCAGCTCTTCTGCAATTCGCTCAATTCCCGGGGTCCGGACGAGGTCCGCATCCACGTGCCGCTCCGCGCCCTGGAAAACCATGTCTGGCACGTCTCCTCGAATACCGTCGGCGGACCTGCCGACGGCTGGCCATGGATGGGCGGATCCCAGGTCGTGTCCCCACGAGGCGACATCCTGGCCGGAGCCGGCGAAGAATCCGAGGGCCTCATCTGGGC
>NZ_JBAQEO010000509.1:0-11743 GCF_049286785.1 Rhodococcus sp. (in: high G+C Gram-positive bacteria)
CCCAGACAGCGACCACACCCAACGGTGCAGTGCTCGACGAGTCCACGTTGGCGGTCTACATGAGCGCAACCCGTCTCGGAGTGTGGCGGGTGAGCGCTCTGACCGTCCGCTGAACCGGACCGGACCGCCTACAGCAACAACCTTCAGGAGTAACGATGAAACCGAGTTTCCCAGCGACAGAGCTGTTCTCATCCTATGTCCTTGGTCAGGCGGTGCAGTGATGAACCAGGCCAACGTGAAGGACCCCGCGCAGAGCGATCCGACCACGGCCCTGATAATCGGTGCCTCGAGCGTGGCATTGCTGGTCGCCGGAGGGGTGGAGGCGGCCATGCATGTCGGCGGCTCGATCTCCGGTGTGCAGCAGAACGTTCCGGTCAATCCGGTCGAGGTCATCATCGGCTTGGCCAAGGGCCGCTTGGTGTGGTCGACGGGCGCGACGGTTGTGGCCGTGTTCTGCGGCCTGGTCGTTCTGGCTGTCGTGCTGGCCGGAGCGGTGTGGGCGCACCGGCGACGCAGCAAGCGCACCCGTGTCGACTACAAGGCCCGCCACATGGGCCGCGGCCGCGACATCGGATCGCTCACCGAGAAGGAGTGCCGGAACAAGATCGCCGACCTCAAAGCCGTGCTGCCCGAAAACTCGCCCCCCGGCATCCAGATCGGGGAGGACCTGAACTCGAATCGAATGCTGCGCGGGACGATTCAGGACCTGCACTGCGACATCTGGGGACCGCGTACCGGGAAGTCCACCTCCCGTGTCATCCCTGCGGTACTCGACGCCCCCGGTGCCGTGCTCACCACCTCGAACAAGCGCGACGTCGTCGACGCCACCCGCCTGTATCGCTCGAAGCGACTCGTCGATCGCAAGACCGGGGAACGCGTCGATCCGAAAACCGTGGACTGGACCACATACGGAGCCCCCGGCCCCGAAAGGAAGGCCGCCGAGGGTCTGCGGCACGTCGATACTCTCGAAGACCGGCCACTGTGGGTATTCGACCCGCAGAAGGTCGCCAATGAGGAACCGACCTGGTGGTGGAACCCGCTGTCCTGGGTGACTGACGAGGTCAAGGCCGCCGATCTCGCCGAACACTTCGCCGCCGGAGACGACGGGATAGCTGCGAAAAAGGACCCGTTCTTCGACCCCGAAGGCCAGGACCTGCTCGCCGGATTGTTCCTTGCCGCGGCCGTCGACGACCGCCCGATCACCGACGTCTACACCTGGGCGACCCAGGAGAAGAACATCGAGCCGGTCACCATCTTGCGCGCCGCGGGGAATGGCCGATACGAACTACAGGCTGACGGTCTGGCCGCCCAGTACAACCAGACCGATAAGCAGCGTTCCGGTGTGTTCACCACCGCCAAGAAGATGATCCGCAGCCTGAAGCTGTCCGCGCTCCATCCATGGGTTCGCCGCACGAGTCCCGCGGATCGTCGACCGCATTTCGACCCGCGCGAGTTCGTCGCCCAGGGCGGCACCATGTACAGCCTCTCCCGCGAAGGCAACGGTTCCGCCGGCCCGATCGTCACCGCACTGACCGTGGCGGTCATCGATGCCGCCGAAGAGCTCGCCACCCGATCCCCCATGGGGCGGCTACCGACCCCGATGGTCGCCGCCCTCGACGAGGTCGCCAACGTCGTCCGATGGTCCCAGCTTCCGAGCCTGTACAGCCACTACGGATCCCGCGGAATCCTCATCATGGCGATCCTGCAGTCCTGGTCACAAGGAGTGGAGGTATGGGGCGAGAGCGGAATGAAGAAGCTCTGGTCGGCCTCGAATGTCCGCGTCTACGGAGGCGGCGTTGCTGTAGACGACGGCAACTTCCTCAAAGACATGTCCACCGCCATTGGCGACCACTACGAGATCACCGGATCCGTCACCCAGAGCGGACACGGCCGCAGCACTTCCCGCCAGCGCACCAAAGTCCGCACCTTCACCGAGGACGACCTCGAAGCCCTCCCACGAGGCAGGGCTGTCGTCCGGTCCTCCGGCAACAGGCCGGTTCTGGTGCGGACCGTGCCGTGGATGGTCGGTCCGCACGCCGACCTGGTCCGAGCCTCGATCCGTGCGCACGACCCCGAGGCCGAACAGACCTTGGACGAAGCAGACCAGTGGGACAAGAACCTCATCGAGGAGGCCGCAGCATGAGCACCGACTACGACCCGATGACCGAGTACGACCCCTTCCGGCCACCGCCGGCCTCCGCCCCCGACGAACCTCCGGAGCCTTCGGAATACGACCCTGCTCCTGAACCCGGCGACTACACCCCGGCCGACGAGTTCGACCCCGACCTTGCCGGCGCCGACGAACTGAGCCCGCAGCTGGCCGAGTTCGTGCAGGCCGCGGTGACCAAACGCATCCGGAAGGAAGCCGACGCGATCGCCGCGGCCAAGTTCGAGGAGATGCTCACTCCCGATCTGCACCAACAACTACAAGCCGCCGCGACCCGGCAGCTCGAAGCCCAGACGGCCACCGCGCTCGCCGAACCCGAGCAGGTGACAGAGCCTGACGAGCCTCAACTGGTCTTCGGATCGGTCGAAGAGTTCGTGCGAGAGAAGCTCACCGCCACCTACATGCGAGAGGTCGCCGACGTCCCCCACCGGAATTGGTGCCCCGAATGGTGGCGGCACACCGAAGCCATCTCCCGCCTCGAAGCATTGTGGCGGTCCTGGGAGCACCTGCGCCTGGACCCGCGCACTGGAATGTCGGTGTGGTGGCGCGATCACGCCGACCACCACATGGAAAAGCTGTTCTCCTCCGACGGCCCGTTCAAGCACTGCGACGTTCGCCAGGGCCACAAGGACATGCTCAAACCCCTTCCCAGCACACCGGCCCCGCCGGCGATGTTCCCCGACACTCGCACCCACTAGACCCAGCAAGGAAGGAAACCCACGATGGGAATGCACGACGACGGCATCTACACCGCCACCAGCCACTTCTCCGGCGACAACGGCACCCCCGACGCACCCCGCGGCGAGTCGACCAGCCACCACACATCTCAGGCCGCCGCTCTCGACGCCCTCCACCACACCCTGCAGACGGCACAGGACCGCGGGACACGCTATGTCGCCGTCAATGTGATGCGCGAGGACACCCCCCAACGCCAACAGGTGTTCGCCGCAAGGAAGTCTCAGATCAGCCAAGTGCTCGAACAACTCAGCCAGTCCCGGTCGGCCTATTCACGCGCGTGGGACGCACTGAAGGACCACGCCCACGACGTCGTCGCCGAGCTGCGCAACCCCGAATCCGTGGTGCATCGCCCACTGTCCCCGGAACTTCGAGACGTCGCCTGGTCCGCGCAGAACATCTACGACGCGGGTCTCTCGGCACCCAGCAGCGACCTGGGCGAGCGCGTGATCACACAACACGAGGCCCTCGAGGACCATCTCGCCCGCGAGGTCGACCGGGCGAAGGACCGTGCCCGCGACGCCGGCCACACCGAGGCACAGATCGAGGCGGCCGTCGGCACCGATCCGGACCTGGACATGCGATCGCTCCGTCAACAATCAGCCGGCCTGATCCGCACTGTCCGCGATCTCGCCGCCGATCCGTCCCTCACACCATCGCAAGCGCATACCCTGCTCGCCGCCGCGGACCGGGCCGAGGATACCGTCGCCGAACTCGCTGCCCACAACGGTATTCCCCCTGTCGGCAACGTGGTCGGCACAGCAATGGGTGGCCGTACGAACGCGGTGACAACCGCGGCACAGCTCGCCGCCACCGACTACCCGATCGCCGCCACCTCCGCGGTCACCGCGCCCTCGGCCCACCCACCGGCCCGCAGGGTGACAACCACTAACGCCCTCGGTTCCGTCGACCAGGAAAGGTGACACCAAATGTCCGACAGCGAAGTCAACGAGGCCACCCAGGGATTCGGGATGCTGTTCCGGGTCGGTATGCAGGCCGCCTCGCGAATCGCCGAGAAGAACGCCCGCAACCGCGAGCAACGCATGCGCGAAGCTCAGGCCCACAGTGAACAGGCCGCGCGTGAATTCCGGGAGCGGCTCGGTGCCGAACAACGCGCCGCTGAAGCCCAGCTCCAGCCTGCATTCACGGAGTCGTGGTGGCAACAGGCCACCCCCGACCACATTGCCGCGACCTACGAACACGCCGAAGCGTGGAAAGACCACTCACCGATCGCAACCCAGGTCGCCGACCGGATCCGCTACGAGGTCCACACCCGGTACGGCATCGACGTCACGAACGACCCCAAGGCCGTCGCCCAGCTCCGCGCGCAAGCCGAGAACAAGAAGGGCATCGGAGAGGACGAAGCACGCAGCGCTGGCGAGGACCGCGTCACAGCGGCCACCATGATGAATGAAGCCGACCGCATCGACCGTGCCCGTGAGCAACCGCAGAACGACCTCCAACAGGCAACAGCCTGGGCAAAAGAGCATGAGCCGCAGTGGTTCGACGACTGGTCACTCATGTACTCCAACGCCGACACCCAAGACGCGAAACGAAGGGATGAGCGCGACCTGATCAGCAGGTTGCAGCAAGCCACCCGCACACCCCCGACCGAGCAGGAGAGCACCGAACTCCGCGACACCGCGGCACAGCGCTACGACTCGGCCGAACGCCGCGAAGCCCTCGCCCAAGACATGACCGCCGCCGGCGTGGACAGTGAAACCGTTGCGGCACGCATATCCGCCGACCTCGACCAGGGCGTCCACCCCCGCGAAGCCGTCCGAGCACCGAAGAAGGCACCGATCGCCCGTAAGGGCAAGCCGGGCCAGTCACAAAGCCGCGAACGCGAACACTCCGGCCGCTGAACTGGCGGATGAGGGGCTGGTATCTGTTGACACCAACCCCTCATCCGCGCAATGCAAGTCGTGGTCACCGCCGCCGACGCCCCCTCGATCTCAACCGAGGAACCGGCGTCAGGCGGGGGCTACGCTCTCGGCCGCACCCGATAGATCCGGAAGACTCTCGATGACCTCGCGGCATCGGGACGCGTTCTTGAAGAGGGACGCCAGGTAGTTTCCCGGAAAGTCCCGCTCGATGATCTGCTGCATGGCCGTCACCGCGCGCCTGGTCAAATCCGCTATATCTATATCTATATCTTCTTCAGCATCCTTCGGCGGCTCGGGCGGCAGCAATGCGGCAAAGACAGCGTGGGCGATAAGCCGGTTCCCATGCACGGCAATCGACCGATCCCGACCCTCCAACTTCTTCTGCTCGTCGCGAAGCGTGTCGTCCACCTCACGGAGAATCTGGACGGCCCGCCAGAGTCGCGTAGCGGTAAGAGCACCGTTGAAAAGGTGCTTGTATGGAATCTTTCCGACGTCCTCCCACAAGCGCCCGATTTCACGCTTAGCTTGTACGGCCAGCTCCGGCGAGTGGGCACACGCCAACGCGATGGTCGCATCGACGACAGTGCATCCCTGGCCCCGAACCGGGTCGGGTTCACCAGTCTTGATTGCGTAGGTCTTTCCTTGTTCGAGCAGCAAGTCGGTGCGCAAGCGCTCCTGCTCTGGATCGAGCGCCACGAAGTCGCGCCGCTCTACACGGTTCTGCGTATTGGTGGCACGCGTCACATCGGTAGCGAAGTCGGCAGGACAGTTCTCCAGTGAGATGAACCGGACATGGACCCTGGCGTCCGACACCTTCGATGGGTCGGTTTCCGCCGCAAGGCCAATGCTGCCCACTGTCTGCGCGCCGTTGACAACGGTTGCACCCTGAAAGGCGAACTTGCCCGAGCGCCTGCTTGCGCCCCCGACGGGGGCCTTCTGTATTCGATTACAGAGCACGGTGAGGCCATTG
Organism: Rhodococcus sp. (in: high G+C Gram-positive bacteria); assembly: GCF_049286785.1. Taxonomy (GTDB): domain Bacteria; phylum Actinomycetota; class Actinomycetes; order Mycobacteriales; family Mycobacteriaceae; genus Rhodococcus_F. The sequence continues at coordinate 5,759 of NZ_JBAQEO010000509.1, forward strand.
TTGAAGTACCAGAAGTTTGAGGGCTCGTTCAAGAGCGTGGTGGCGATTGCCGCGTTGACGCTTGAATCGTGAATGAACTTCCGCAAATTGCGGTCGAAGAGCGTTGCTTGGTGCTCCTCCCACCACTCAGCAACATCAGTTGCATCGACCTGGCCATAGAACGCGAGGTAGGGCTCCTCCGTTGATCCCCAATCATGCAGTGTGACCGACAAATCGGGAGACGTACCAGCAACGCCCTGCTTCACCATCGAGTGCAGCCCTGACTGTGCGAGATAGTGGAACGTAACTATCTCGGAGACATCGTTGATGTCTCGCAAGAGGTCGTCAACGACATCCTGGGCATCGTTAGACAGCGGCTGCTGTCCGGTGTGGACCAGCACCAGTTCGAATCGAACAGACGTGTTGTCGAGGGCCTCGGTTAGCTCCTCACGCTTCGCCTGGATCTTTTCGTTGAAGCGATCGAACCGCGGCACCAGCAGGTCGTTGAAGCCACGTATGAACTTCTCCACGTCTCCCAGAGCCGGAGAGCCTTTGCCGTCGTCGTCCCACTTCGACTGGACTACTACGACTACACCGTTTTGACGGGCCACACCAATGGCATCGATACCGTGGTCACCATAGCCATCCACAACATCCGCTGCGGCCTCGGCCGGGGTGACCTGTGCAAACTCGGTCAGGGCAAAAGCCGCGAGAGCGCGACTGAGACGGGCGGCATTGATTGCCGCCTCGGGCCTCCCCGCGTAGTCGCTCATGTCAATGTGTGGGCAGAACTCCTGCTCAAGCTTCTTGCGGATGTGATTCAGATGGACGATGCTCACGTGCCGACAATAGCCGTCACCGATCGCGAAATCGTCGTGACGAAGATAGCCGGAGTGGGTGAGCACGCCTTTCCCGGAATGCAATCCCTGACATTGTCATTCACGCAACCGACACTTCGGAACTCACCAACTGCCGATTCGATCGCGACTTGTGAGATACGCGATGAGTGCGCCCGCCATCCGAACCGTCAATAGCGCGTCCTCATGTTTCAGCATCGGGTCCCTGTAACGGCCGTGCCGGGCCCCAGGTGTGTTGCTCGCGTATCCGTACAACGCCTTGATCGACGCTGACAGGCTTTTCTCCCAGGGCAGTGCGCCGTCGAACAGCTTGTCGATGTTGCGGCCGAGCTCCTTCTCGCCGGCCAGCACCCGAGCTACTGCTTCAAGCGCACCAACTGCTTCGCTAACTGCCTTCTCATAGTCGGCGGGTCGGCCGCGAAGCATCTGGAGGGCCTTCTTGTACTGCGTGCCCGCAGCTTCGAACTTTCCGACAAGACCCTCCGCGCCGTGGTCCTCGTCCCCGGCAATCTCAAGGTCCAAGCCCTCCGGATCGAAAACTTGGATCCGAACTTCCTTCTTGTGCCGGGCGGCTATGTATGCCAACCCGCTGCGTTCGAAGGCAGCATTGATCTCCTTGACGTGGTTGGCACCGTTCTCTTCGAGAAGGTCGAATACCTCGTACCACTCAAGATGGCCCAGCAACTGCTGCGCAGGCTCCGTTGCGAAGTCGTTGGACCAGATTCCCTCGTCTGGCCGCTCCCGCAGATAGCGGCATACTTTGCGGTACGCACCGAGCCAGCCCACCTCGGCGACCAGGACCTCCTCAAGCGTTAGGCGTACATCCTCAGAAGCCTGCTCAAGAAGGACACGGGCAGGGGGCGGCCGCCGATGTCCGTTCCTGGTGCTGAACCTTTCCATGTCGACATTCTGCTCAACGCGCCGTTCGCCACGGCACGCGGTACCCAACTGGACGATTGGACTGTGCCCCACCAAACCCTCACTGCTCGTCGTTTGATCGCGAGCACCCATACCATCGACCTCGTGGCAACGGAAGAACGTGAGCTTTACGCGGAGCGATTGCGGCGGGAGGCACAGGCGGCACGCGACGCAGGTGGCGAAGAAACGTGGCTCAAAGACATCCCTCTCCCTGCACGCGTGAAGCTGGAAGCGGCATGGGACGACGCAATCGCCACGCTCGAAGACCCCGACGTCGGCACTTTCTTCACGGCCCGGACTGATGCCGATTCGGCTTTAAGACATGTGAAGAGGCGTGTAGTGCGCTCATTGGGCAAAGCACTGCAACCCTGGCACGTGAGTATGCCCGGCCAAGGGACGCCGACCGATCAGATCCTGTCGATTCTTGAAGCGGAACACGAGGCATTGTCGCTTGTGTGCGCCGATAGGTACAGCCGCCGCATAGAGCTGGAGTGGGCGCCGGGCAAACGGACCCTCGCCGAGCTAGATGAGATCGAGAGTCTGACCAGAACCACTGAACTACCCTCGCAATTCCGCGCCGCGGTCAACCGAATTCTTGAGAGTCATCGCGTTGCCTTCCGGCTGGCACATGATGGTGAGGCAATCCCGGTCGAGTCCCATGAGCTACATGTCGCCGTCGTGGAACCAACTCTCCATCTCTTGCATCGCGATCCCAGATTCGCCGCAACCGAGACGGCCTACATGAAGGCCTTGATAGAGATCCGAGCTCAAGACGCAGGCGACGCGATCACTGATGCAGGCACAGCGTTGCAGGAAGCCCTGGCCGCCCTCGGCTGCACTGGATCGACACTCGGTGCACAGTGCAAGTCAGCAAAGAACCAGGGCATACTGCGCAGCAACGACACCCCACTCATTGACAGCATCGAGAAAACTATCAACTGGGTGGCCACCAAACGGAATGACGGCGAAGCGCACCATGCCAATCCCGACTCGGACCTCAGCGACGCTTGGATGCTCGTACACGTCGTGGGAGCACTCATCGTAAGGCTCACCGAACAAGCGGGGGCAGCGAACTCTCGTCTCTAGCGTTCGTTCCCACTGTTCCGATCGAGTCCGTCTCTCGCCGAGGTCCGCTGGCGAGGCTCTAGCTTCGGCGGCAACGGCGGTCGTCGAACCGCATCCCGCGTGTCGCGGGGTGCGTCGAGTTCAGCCAACCGTCTTGCTTCATACGCGGTCTCAAGGGACGGATCCACGTCGGCGGATTCGGTCGCGACCGACTGTTGAGTGTGTTCGGCGAGTGTGACACTGCCATGAGCTGGCGCAGTGGGTTTGGAAGTCGCAAGCTGACGGTGCACGGACTCCAACTGTGTGCGACTGAGCAGTTCCAGCTCAGCTGCGCGGGCGGCCTCCCCTGAGGCCCGATGCGCGGCGGCGATTGCCTCAGTGGTCTTCATCAACTGTCGGAGTAGCAGCGCGTACGCCGCACTGGTGTCGATGCCTGGCTTCATCTGCAACATGATGAGCGCGGCACCGCCAGCGGACAGGGCGCCGGCCTTCTTCGACCAATGCTGGTGCGCGGGAATCTGCGCGGACCGAGCCAACTGAACGGAGGCTTTCGCGAGCGGGCCCGGCTTCGTCTCCAACTGCGTCGACCAGGCCGCAAACACTCCGGCCGTCCGTCCCGCCGCGCGGGCCCACTGCGCCCGATCGGTGACCGGAATCGATGTCAAGTACTTGTTCCAGGACTCGATATCGCGTGCCGCGCGGGCGACGAGCGCGGGATTGATTGGCGCGGCCTCGCGACCCTTCTTGGTGAACGGCATGTCCCGGCGCGCAATATTCCACTCGGCGACGGCCTCGGTCGACGTGGTGGGGGAGTCCTCCCACTCCTTCCGCAGCCGCGGCAGCGAGAGATCCTTCGCGAGATGCCCACCACCGTAGAAGACGGGCGTCGCCCCGCCATCCTTCGACGGTCGCACCGCCACCTTGTAGCCGACGACAACATCGGTTCTGCCGGACGCCATACGAGGCCGCACGATCAATCCCTGACCGCGCAGCCGGCGCACGAATTCGGCCTCCGTCTTCGACGCAGTCGCACACGCGCGGACCCGCCGTGCGAGCAGCTCCCGATCGAGTTCGCTGGAACCCTCACGGGCGGCGCGGTGCTTCTCGGCGCGGTGGTAGCCGCGCTCGCCGGTGTTGGCGTTGCGGGACTCGACGACCGCCAGTCCGTGCTTGCGTTCGAGCGTGTTGACCGCTTCGCTGGCTCGCTTCCAGTCGCGGTACAGGTCGACCTTGGTCCCGTCCTCACGCACTGCTGACGCGGCGATGTGGATGTGGTCGTTGCCGTTGCTCGACAGGCCGTGGCGCACCGCGACCCAGCGGGCGGGGGAGCGACCGGAGGACTCGGTAAAGCCCATCTCGTCCATGAACTCCCGCGCGATCTCGCCCCACTCGTCGTCTGCGAGTTGCCCCTCGTCAGCGTGCAGCGACAGCGAGCAGTGCCAAACGTTGGCGTCCCGGAACGGGTCGATCGGGTCGCGCAGCTTCTTACCGTGCGAGTCCCGCACATCGACACCATTTGCATCGCGCATGTAGTTCGGAACCTTCACCTCAGTACCGAACACGCGGCGGGGTTGATCGAGCTGACGGGCGATCTCGATCGCGTCTTCGTGCGACAATTCGTTGTCGTCGTGCCACGTCATGATCGCTGAGTCTCCGGCAACCAGATGCGGGTCAGTGTGCTCGTTCGCCCGGCCCGGACCCTGAAGGTAGGACAACAGGCCAGTCATCTTCTCGCCGCGCACGATCTTCGCGATCATCGCGCATCGAACCCATCGAGAATGCCGTCGATCCGCATAGCGAGCCGACGCACCTCACCAATTGTCACACCCAGCTCGTCCGGCAACTCACCGGTCGCGTTGGTGGCCTTCGCCATTTGGTTGATGTTGTTCGACAGTGCAGACAGAAGGCGGAATGCCCCGAACAGCTGGATCGCCAATTCCTGCCGGTCGGTGGCGGTCTCACGGCCGTCCGCCATAGCAGACTCGACCAGCAGCCGCGGAACACTGACCTTCGCCTTCTGTGCCCGCGCCAACAACTCCGACTCTTCCTCCGGAGTGACCTTCACGATGTGCCGATGCTGTCGGCCACCAAGGACATTGGCGCGCCTTTCACGCCGGAACCGGCGGGGTCGGTCGCTCGCCTCCTCGCTCACGTCCCACCTCTCATCCGGCCCAGCGCAGCACCCCCACCAATGTGGGGCTACACGACAGTGTCTCAGGTGAGGCGGGAACCGCCGAATCTGACACGCCGGATTAGGTCACCTAATCCACTATCTTGCTCTGCCGGGGCTCGATCAGTTGGCACGCAGCGCCTGCGTCGTGTGCCCGCTTTTGAAAGAGCTCAGGACGAGCGCAGCGAGTTCCGATGCGCGATTTCCGGGCCGTCCCCACCTGTGGTGCGGACCCGATTGTGGGTGCCTGAGATCGAGCGAAGCGGCACAGGGAATCTCGGGCATCCACACGAGGACCAGGGCGCTCCACACTTGTGGTCGGCCGGCGCCCGCCAGGGTCAACAGAGGGGGCCGCGCTGCGCGCGTCCATCGCGAATTCACAGCAGGGGAGTTGCCCCCAGGTAGGCACCGGGCTTAACGGCATTGGGCACACACGACATCTCTCCGCTCCGCTGTGTCGTGTGCACACAACGCCTACCCGGACACCCACCCGGGGACAACGGATTCCGAGCGCGACTCGACTCGCGCACACCCCGCGTGTACGGCTCGAGATTCGCGGCCAACATCGATACGCTCGAGACATGGAAACGCAGCCATTGGATGCCGAGTTCGCCGCTCTCGACGAGCAGATCCGAAAAGAAGCCGAGAAGAAGATGCAGGCGATCCGCGTGGTCGCCACTGCACACAAGTCCCTCACCGACACTCGCGAAGAATTCGCTCGCGCCGATGCGGCGAACAAGAAAGCTCTGACCGACGCACTCACCGCCGCGCACAGCGCAGGCTTCAGCGAAGCCGACCTGAAGCGATGGCGGGCCGAGGACAGCAAGCCCACCCGGCGCGGACCGCAGCGCCGGCCCCGAAAGACCGCGCAGAAGGGGCAGCCGGGGAATCCAACCACCAGCGGAGCGGTCGACGTCTCACCCCGAACGGCGGACGAATCCTTCGCCGCTTCGGCCTGACCAAGTTCTCACGCCAGCGTGCCACCGACACTGGATG
>NZ_JBAQEO010000510.1:0-10457 GCF_049286785.1 Rhodococcus sp. (in: high G+C Gram-positive bacteria)
CGGGAGGAAGGCACGTGAGACTATCGACGCCGCGGTACGGGCAGTCAGTAGCAGCGTCACCAGCAGAACGCTGAAGCCGAATTCCTCGCCGAGCACGGGAAGATACGCGACGACCACATCCACCGACGCCAGGACGACGAGGCTACTGAACACGGCCGGCCGCATTCCCTTCGTCCCGAGCATGCTTGCGACGGACTGCTGCTTCCGCTCGGACGCCACGGCAATCGATCGAGGTCTCTCCCGGATCGGCCAGGCGAACGGAACCGCGAGGAGGGAGACCGCCGCCATCACGAACAAGGCGGGAGTGGTGGGAACCGCGCCGCCGTTGCTGCCGGACGCGATGAGCCCTACGACGGGAACGCCGACGGCCTGGCCGATCGAGACACCGAGAGTGAGTCCCGCAAAACCCCGGTCGAGTTCACCCGGCGGGGAGAGGAGCGTGATGAATCCCTGACTCGCCACCGTCACGAGGATCTGACCGAATCCCAGCACCACGTTGCCGAGCGCGACCGTGGTCAGATCGTCGCTCAGTGCGATGACGAGCACACCCAGCGACGACAGCACCACGCCGGCTCGGAGGACCGCCGCCGCATGACGTTGATCCACCGCCCGTCCGATCCGGACGGCGACGAGCAGAGGTGCGAGTGAGAACAGTGCGGCGATGATGCCGATGGTGACGGCGTCGCCACCGAGGTCGAGGACGCGGTAGGAAACGAGAACGCGGACACCGTGGTATACGGCTTGGAGTAGTGCTGTTGCGATGCAGACATTGAGGAACCAGTGCTTCACCGGTTCACCCGTTGATCACCTTGCGATCACCGAGCGGCGACTCCAGCCGGACCTCGAGGGTGCCGAACACGGCCACGAGAATGCACATCTTGTCCGCTGCCTCGGGGAGCGTGCCGGTCCGCAACGAGATCGCCACAGTCGTGTCGGTTTCGGTGACCGTCGCGTCGGCGCCGTAACACTCCGGGGTTCCCGTGACGAAATGTATCGCGACCCTGTGGTCCCCGGCCCGGGACCACGATTCGAAGGGTGTCGGGTGCGCTTGGACGATGTCGGGTCGCGGAGTGAAGACGGTCTGGAAGTCCTCGCCGGGCACTTCGGTGGGTTCCGGCATCCCGGACGACGGTGAGGTGGCGTTCGGATCAACAGTGGACGACAGGTCGATCGAGCGTGCCGGTTCTTCGGTGACCGAACCCGAGCCGCACCCGGCGACGGCCAAGCAGGCCACGATTGCGAGGGCGATTACGCGCATGACCCACCGTAACCCGCTCGTCCGCGCGGTCCCGGGAGCTGCGGGACTGCCGTCGGGTGCAGGCGAGTCAGGACAGCAACGCGGCGACGATCCCGATTGCAGGGATCGACGCGAGCGTCGTGACGAAGGCGCTGTCGCGGGCGAGCACTGTTCCGCGTTGATACCGGCTGGCGTACACGAACACGTTCTGTGCGGTCGGCAGGGTCGAGACGACCACGATCGCGAACAGTTCGTGGCCGTCCAATCCCAGCAGGTACCGCGCCATCAGATACGCGAGGATCGGTTGCACGAGGATCTTCAGCGTCGATGCAAGGGCCACGTCCCGCCGGGGGCTCGTCCCCTTCTGCAGCACCCGGACGCCGTTCAACGAAAGTCCGAATGCCAGCAGCGCACCGGGGACGGAGGCGCCGCCGATGAGCCGGAACGGTTGCATGATCGCCTCCGGCGGGCTCCAGTCCATGACCGCGATGAGCAGTCCCGCCGCGCCGGCGAGCACGATCGGATTCTTGAACGGTGCGGCGATCGTGGCACGCAGCGACGCACCGCCGCGCATCGTGGTGACGTCGAGAACCGTCAATGCGATCGGCGAATACACGACGATCTGGAACAACAGGAGTGGTGCCACGAAAGACGCGTCACCCAGCACGAATACCGCAATGGGAATCCCGAGATTCGCGGAGTTCACATACGACGCGGACAGGGCGCCGATCGTGAGCTCGGGAAGTGGCCTGTGCAGCCACAGCTTTGCCACAACCAGGTAGATTGCTGCCACTGTCACAGCTGTCGCAGCCGCGACGGCCAGGGTGGGTGAGAAGATCACCGAGAGGTCGGAGGACGCGAGCGAATCGAACAGCAGCGCCGGTGTCGCGACGAAGAACACGAGCCTGCCCAGTACGAACTCGCCCTCGGATCCGAGCGTTCCGCGTCGGCCGACAAAATAGCCGATCGCGATGATGACAAAAATTACGGTGAATCCCGCAACCACTCCCGACATGCTGCGGGGAACCTCCTCGGTGGTCGGCCTTCTTCCGGCAAACCGTCCGAAGTGTAGTGCGCGGCCATCGTGGCCCGTCACAATGGTGGAGGTCGGGATCGTGAAGGCGTGCAAGGAGGCGCGATGTCGCGTCGAAAGACGATTCTGCGTGCCCTGCTATGCGCGCTTGCCCTTGTCCTTATGGGGGCTCCGAGGGCGGCAGCGCTGGCACCGCCGTCGAGTGGGGACCCCGCACTGATCGCGATTGCCGGTGAGGTGCTGGGGCGAAGTTACCGCGAAATCGCCACCGTCGCGTACGTCGACACCACGGGTACGCGGTTCGCCAACTTCGGTGCCACCGAAGAAGTCGAGTACGAGATCGGTTCGGTGACCAAAACTTTCACCGCCGAGTTGTTCGTCGATGCCGTCCGCCGCGGGGAGGTGCGTGAAGACACGAAGGTCGGGCAGCTGTTGCCACTCGACGGCACCGCGGTGGCCGACGTGACACTGCTCGAACTGGCGTCGCACACGTCCGGTCTCCCGCAGTTTCCCGTCGACGTCGATACCGCCCTCGCCGTAGGGCAATGGATGATCGCCGAAAACCCGTTCACGTTCGACGGTGAGGAACTGCTCGCCCAGATGCACTCGGCGCCGCTCACGAACCGCGGCAACCACGCCTATTCGACAGTCGGATACGCACTGTTGGGGCAGGCCCTCGCGGCCGCTGCCCACACCGATTACCGAACACTGCTGACCGAACGGATGCTGATTCCACTCGGACTGTCCGATACATGGCTGCCGTTGACGGCCGCTGAGTTGCCAGACGATGTCACTCGGGGTTTCGATGCCCTCCACCGGTCTCAGGCACCGTGGCCGCTGGCCGCGTACGCGCCGTCCGGTGGACTGCGCTCGACGGGGACGGACATGGCCGGTTACGCACGGCAACTCTTGGACGGCTCGGTGGGGCCCGAGGCGATGGATCGGCCGCTCACCTGGTCGCTCACCGAATACGAGGGCAGGACCTACACCGTGCACGGCGGGGCCACGGGCGGTTTCCAGTGCACCATCGTCCTCGACCGCGCCCACGATCGTGCGCTGGTAATACTCACCAACACCATCGGCGCTCTCGACAAGCAGGCGATGGAGATACTCGGCCGGATGTAGAAGGTCCGCGGTTCCGTCAAGTGAAAAGCCGCGCAACCCAGTGGGCTGCGCGGCTTTGGGTCCTCGGTGCTACCGGCTCGTGAAGGGGAGCAGTGCCATCTCGCGGGCGTTCTTGACGGCAACGGCAACCTGGCGCTGCTGCTGCGGGGTCAGGCCCGTCACGCGGCGGCTACGGATCTTGCCGCGGTCCGAGATGAAGGTGCGGAGAAGGTTGATGTCCTTGTAGTCGACGTGCTCGATCTTCGCCGCGAACAACGGGTTCTTCTTCGGCTTGCGGCCCTCGACGGGGCGCGGCTTCTTGGACGGTGCTCTCTTGACTGCCATCTCTGTTCCTTTACCAGCTCGACTTGTGGACGCCTGGCAGCTCCCCGCGGTGCGCCAACTCGCGCACACGCACGCGAGAGAGCCCGAACTTCCTCAGGTGGCCGCGCGGACGTCCATCCGCAGCGTCTCGATTGCGCAATCGTACCGGACTGGCATCCCGGGGCAGACGTTGCAGTGCCGCCTGCGCCCGGAGGCGTTCGTCCGAGCTGCTCGCCGGGAGGCGGATGATCTCCTTCAGTTCCGCCCGGCGGTCCGCGTGGCGCGCCACGACCGTCTTGCGCTGCTCGTTCTTTGCGATCTTCGACTTCTTTGCCATCTGGTATCCGTTACTTCTCTTCGCGGAAGTCGACGTGCTTGCGGACGACGGGGTCGTACTTCCTGAGCACCAGCCGGTCGGGGTCGTTTCGGCGGTTCTTGCGGGTGACGTAGGTGTATCCGGTGCCTGCTGTCGACTTCAGCTTCACGATCGGCCGGATCTCGTTGCGAGCCGCCATCAGAGTTTCACTCCACGGGCCCGGATTCGGGCAACGACGGCCTCGATGCCGTCCCGGTCGATCGTCTTGATGCCCTTTGCGGAGAGCGTGAGGGTGACGCTCCGGCCTTCGCTGGGCAGGAGGTAGGTCTTCTTCTGAATGTTCGGGTCCCAGCGCCGGTTGGTGCGTGTGTGGGAGTGCGACACGGACTTGCCGAATCCTGGCTTGCGTCCGGTCACTTGGCAGTGCGCCGACATGGGCGTTCCTCTCTGTCCCCTCGCTGAATCGCCTCGAGGAGTAATGACAATCATTTTCGACAACGATGAGATTCCACTGTAGCGTCCTGTATACGTAATGACAATCGTTATCGAAAGGGTGCTCGTGAGTGAGATACTCGACGGCCGGACGCCGCTGATCCTGGTATCCGGGTGGAACGGCCCCACCGAGGGCGTGGCGCGGTCGCTGCTCCGCGAAGGCACCGTCGTCGTGCATCACGACCTGGGTCTGTTGTGCGAAGGCGTCGTGCGCCGCACCGTAACCACGGTGGAGTCAGGGATGCCGCGCGAGCGCCTCGGCGTCCTCGAGCTGGCGCACGGTTGCATCTCCTGCACGCTGCGTGAGGACCTTGTCCCGCTGCTGCGTCGCCTGCATGCCCGTAGTTCGGTGCAGCGCATCGTGCGGCACCTCGACCGCCGGCTCGAACCGGAGGCCGTCTGCTGGGCGGTCGAGCACGTGTCGGTGTCCGGAGTGGTGGGACAGATCGACGGTCCGGCGGCCCGCGACGTGCGCGTCGACGGCGTGGTCACCTGCATCGACGCCGAAACCTGGCTCGACGACGCCACCGGCGACGGCGAGCTGGACGACGACCGGACCGTCGCGCAGGTGGCGGTTGGGCAGGTGGGCTTCGCGGACGCCCTGGTGGTGACGGGAAACGCCGGCGACGGATGGCAACAGGCTCGGCTGCATGCGGTACTGGCACGCCTGGCGCCCGGGGCGCCGATCGCCTGGTCCAACGATTCCGTTCCCGATGTCGACAGGCTCCTGCACGCCGTCCCGGGCGACGCCCGTCGCGGTGAGGTCTCGCACGCACATTCGCCGCTGCTGCGTGGTCAGCCACCGCTTTCCTGCGACTTCGGCGTGATGCTCGTCGAGTTCTCGGCGAACCGGCCGTTCCACCCCGAACGGCTCCACGAGGCGATCGACGTCCTTCTCGAGGGAGTGGTGACCGCGCGCGGACGGGTATGGGTGGCGACGCAGCCGGACGAGGCGCTGTGGCTCGAGTCTGCGGGCGGGGGACTGCGGGTGGCGAGCGCCGATCGTTGGCTGGCGGCGATGACACCCGAGGAGCAGCAGAGGGTGCCCACCGCGCGCCGCGCCATGGCCGCACTGTGCTGGGACGAGCGCTTCGGTGACCGGCACACCTCGATGGTGGTGCTGGTTCATGCCGCCGACCCCTCCGAGATCGACCGCACGTTGCAGTGGGCGCTCATCACGGACGAGGAACTGGCGGACGAGGCCGGATGGCACCGGTGGCCGGACCCGTTCGGTGAGTTCCACGAAGACCCCTGCGAAAGCAGTGAATCCCCTTATGCGCAAAACGAATCGAAAGAAGGACGCGAATGAAGAACGGTATCCATCCCGACTATCACCCCGTGGTGTTCCAGGACGCGAGCACCGGCACCACCTTTCTCACCCGGTCCACGCTGACGAGTGAGCGCACCGTCGAATGGGCGGACGGCAACACCTATCCGCTGGTCGTCGTCGACGTGACCAACGAGTCGCACCCGTTCTGGACCGGTGCGCAGCGCGTCATGGACACCGCGGGACGCGTCGAGAAGTTCCAGCGACGGTACGGAACCCGCACCCGGAAGGAGAAGTAGACATGGCGGTACCGAAGAGAAGGATGTCGCGGTCCAAGACGCGCAGCCGCCGAGCGCAGTGGAAGGCGCAGGTGCCGGATCTGGTCGGGGTCACGGTGCGAGGAGAGACCCATCGAGTGCCCCGACGACTGGTGAAGGCGGTGAAACTGGGCCTGCTGGACCCTGACAAGAGGTAGCCGGAATCGACGGGCAGGGACCCTTCTCAGCCATATCTCAGATGCCGAGGCCAAACTGTCCCGTATGCGCATTCTGGTGGTCGACGACGATCGGGCCGTGAGGGAGTCCCTCCGCCGTTCACTCAGCTTCAACGGGTACTCGGTGGATCTTGCCGTCGACGGTGTCGACGCCCTGGAAAAGGTGGCGGCCTCGCGGCCCGATGCGCTGGTGTTGGACGTGATGATGCCGCGACTGGACGGCCTCGAGGTGTGCCGCCGCCTTCGGAGCACCGGCGACGACCTGCCGATCCTGGTCCTCACCGCTCGCGACTCCGTCTCGGAGCGGGTGTCGGGCCTCGACGCCGGGGCCGACGATTACCTGCCCAAGCCGTTCGCGCTGGAGGAATTGCTGGCCAGGCTGCGCGCGCTGCTCCGCCGGGCCGCTCCGGAGCCGGGTATCGATTCGGAGAAGATGACGTTCGAGGACCTCACCCTCGATCCCGTCACGCGGGAAGTCACCCGGGGCGGACGGTCGATCAGCCTCACGCGCACCGAGTTCTCCCTGCTCGAGATGCTGATGGCCAACCCGCGCCGGGTGCTCACCCGTGGCCGCATTCTCGAGGAAGTATGGGGTTACGACTTCCCGACCTCGGGCAACGCGCTCGAGGTGTACATCGGTTATCTGCGCCGGAAGACCGAGGCGGAGGGTGAACCGCGTCTGCTGCACACGGTCCGCGGCGTCGGCTACGTGCTGCGGGAGACTCCACCGTGATGGCAGTTCCGTTCCACAAGACAGCTGCCAGAACCGAGTCGGCGAATCCCGAGGCGAACCACAACTCGCGTCCTCCCCACGGCCCGGCGCAGGCGCCGCCGATGATGAGACCGCCGATGCCATTGACTCGGTCGGTGTCGTTGCGCTGGCGTGTGACGCTGCTGGCCGCCTCGGTGGTGGCCATCGCGGTGGCGGTGATGGCGATCGCCGCCTACGCGGTGGTCTCGCGTGCCCTCTACGCGGACGTCGACAATCAGCTTCGCACCCGGGCATCGGCACTGATCGACAGCAATCTCGTCACGTTCGACCCGCGCTACATCGCGGGCGCAACCCTGTACACCACGGACATCAGCGTGGCGCTGATCTTCCCCGATCTGAATACGTACACCCCTCCGGGGTCGAGTGTCCCGATCGGTGAACCCGAGCTGTCCGTAGCCCGCGGCGAACGTGACACCTCGCTGCGGACGGCCGAGAACGAGCGTGTTCTGGCCGAGCGGACGCAGGACGGCAGCACGCTCGTGATCGCGCAGCGACTGGCCCCGACCGGAGCGGTGCTGGACCGGCTGGCGTGGGTCCTGTTCGTCGTCGGCGGGTGCGGGGTGGTCCTCGCCGCCGCCGCCGGAACGACGGTGGGACGGACGGGCCTGCGCCCGATCGCGCGTCTCACCGCGGCCACCGAGCGGGTGGCGCGAACCGACGACCTGACCCCCATCCCGGTGACGGGAAACGACGAAATCGCGCGGCTCACCGAGAGTTTCAACACGATGCTTCGTGCGTTGGCGGAGTCGCGTGAACGGCAGAGCCGGCTGGTGGCCGACGCCGGCCACGAGCTGAGGACGCCCCTCACCTCGCTGCGCACCAACATGGAATTGCTCATCGCGTCGAGTCGGCCCGATGCACCGCACATCCCGGACGAGGACATGGCCGAATTGCGCACCGACGTGGTGGCGCAGATCGAGGAGCTGTCGACCCTGGTGGGTGACTTGGTCGACCTGGCTCGGGAAGACGCACCGGAGACGATCTTCGAACGCGTCGATCTCAGCGAAGTGGTGGATCGGTGCCTCGAGCGGGCGCGACGCCGGCGCAACGAAATCGACTTCACCGCGGCGACCGTCCCCTGGTTCGTCTACGGCGACCAGGCGGGGCTGTCGAGGGCCGTGCTCAACGTGCTCGACAACGCGGCCAAGTGGAGTCCCACCGGCGAGCAGGTGCGCGTCGCGATGAAACCGGCAGGGCAGGGACTGCTCGAGCTGACCGTCGACGACGCCGGCCCCGGTATCCCCGAGGAAGACCGGGAATTGGTGTTCGACCGCTTCTACCGGTCCACCGCGTCGCGTTCGATGCCAGGCTCCGGGCTGGGACTGGCGATCGTGCGGCAGGTGGTGATCAAGCACGGTGGCACCATCGGGGTGGATGTCTCGGAGCGGGGCGGTGCGCTGATTCGTATCGTGCTCCCGGGCGAACCGGGCTCGAACTAGCCTGGACAGGCAGGATCTCGGCGAACTTACAGGCCGATCTCAGGACCTTCTCAGTCCCGCCGGGCATTCTCGTCTACAGAGACGGTGCGTCTGCCCCTGCGGACAGGCGCGGGAGATGGAAGTGATGCGATGACCGAAGAGAGAAACGGCAACCACGGCGGCAACCCGGACAACACCGGTCGTGACCAGGGCGGGTATCCGGGTGCGGGCCACCAGCCGGCCGGGCAGTTCCCTGCCGCGCCACAGCAAGGCGGCCCGGGACACGTGGGACAGCACGCGTACGGCGGTGCCGGTTACTCGCAGACCAACCCGTACGGTGCACCCCAGCAGCCGACGCAGCAGTTCGGGCATCCCCAGCACGGGGCGCCGCAGGGCCCGCTCCCGGGTCAGCTCGGCCAGCCCGGGCCCGGATCGACTGCGACCACCGCTACCAAGCGTCCGGCCCGCGCGGCACTCGTAGCGGGAGCTGTCGCATTGGCGCTGGTCAGCGGTGGCATCGGGGGAGTGGTGGGATCACTGGCGACCGACGGCGGCGGTAGCAGAACCCCTGTCACCAACTCTCTGGAAGCCCCGAAGAACAACAGCGCCACCCCGGCAGCCAGCGCTCCGGCAGGTTCGGTGCAGGCGGTGGCGTCGAAGGTCGTCCCGAGCGTCGTGAAGATCGAGGTGGCCAGCGCGGCCGGGACCGGTGGGGAGGGGTCGGGTGTCATTCTCTCGTCCGACGGACTGATCCTCACCAACAACCATGTGGCCGGCGCGGCGGCCCAGGGCGGCAAGCTGTCGGTCTCGTTCTCGGACGGGACCACCGCTCCGGCGACCCTGACCGGCGCCGACCCGGTGTCCGATCTCGCCGTCATCAAGGCGGAAGGCAAGACCGCGCTGACCCCCATCGAACTGGGCAGCTCGAGCAGCGTCCAGGTGGGTCAGCAGGTGGTGGCGATCGGTTCTCCGCTCGGCCTGGCGGGCACGGTCACCGAGGGCATCATCTCCGCCCTCAACCGTCCGGTCTCCACCAGCGGCGAGTCGGGCAACCAGAACACGGTGATCGACGCCCTCCAGACCGATGCCGCGATCAATCCCGGTAACTCGGGTGGAGCCCTCGTCGACAGGGAGGGCAAGTTGATCGGCATCAACACCGCCATTGCGAGCATCGGCGGCACGGCCGCCGGTGAGCAGGGCGGATCGATCGGCCTCGGATTCGCGATTCCGGTCGATCAAGCGCGGCGCATCGCGGATGAACTGGTGAAGACCGGTAAGGCGACCCAGGCGATCATCGGAATCCAGGTCCCGTCCCGTGACAATGTCAACGGCGCGACCGTCGTCGAGGTCACCGCCGGCGGCCCGGCGGAGAAGGCCGGGATACCGAAGGGGGCGGTGATCACCAAGGTCGACGATCGTGTCATCGACAGCGGCGACGCCCTCATCGCCGCCATCCGCTCACATGCACCGGGAGACACGGTGTCCGTGACGTACACCGGCGCCGACGGGTCCGGCCGGAAGACCGTCGAGGTCACACTCGGCACCGCCGAGCAGGGTGGCCGATGATGAATCAAGGGATTCTCGGGCAGGTCGAGTCTGTTCTGGCCGCGGCCACTACGGTAGGAGCCATGGAAATGGAAGCCTCCTTGGCCGGCCGCGCGCTGGTGGTAATCGTCGACGACCGCACCGCTCACGGTGACGGCACGGACTCCATCGGCCCACTGGTGACCGAACTGCTGAGTGAGGCCGGCTTCATCGTCGACGCCATCGTCGCCGTGGCCGCCGACGAGCTGGAAATCCGTAACGCACTCAACACCGCGGTCATCGGTGGTGTCGACCTCGTCGTCTCCGTCGGTGGTACCGGTGTGTCGCCGCGGGACGTTGCTCCCGATGTCACGGCAGAGGTACTCGACCGCGAGATCCCCGGGATCGCCGAGGCATTGCGTTCCTCCGGTCTTTCCGCCGGTTCCCTCGACGCCGGTCTCTCGCGCGGGCTCGCCG
>NZ_JBAQEO010000511.1:0-9374 GCF_049286785.1 Rhodococcus sp. (in: high G+C Gram-positive bacteria)
GTAATGAACCGATCGAACTGTCCGGCCAGTTGACCGAGGAACACGGTGAACGCGCGCCGGTGCTGCTCCGCCGTCATCGCCCGGACCTCGTCGAGGTCGCCGTGAGCCGCACGCTCGCCGAGCGCAAGAGTGCGTTCGACCGCGCCGCGGACGCGCCGCTCGTCGACCACTCTCAGGATGCCCGCGTCGAGAAGCGCGGCCACGTGCCGGTACAGGGTGGCGGGTGTGACGTCTGGCAGTGTGCGGCGGAGGTCGGCCGTCGTGAGTTCGCGACCGGCGAGTTTCTGGATGATCTGCATCCGCACCGGGTGCATCACCACATCGGTGATAGGTGTTCGGGAGACCACGGGACGCAGCTCCTCTCATGCTTGCGATTGTTATCAATAGTGATAACGTTCTTCATCGTGAAACAAACGTATCCGAGAGGTGGGACTTGGAAATGGTGCGCGTCGCAATAGACAACACGGGCCTGTCGATCTCGTTCGCCGCATGGGAATCCTTCTTCGCGGGCAGGCGAAGTCATCTGATCCCGGCCTCGTCGATCACCGGAGCGGTCGCTGGCGACCAATGGATTTCCGAATTCATGGGGCTGCGGTCCGGACTCGTCGTCTCCGGTTTCATGAAGATCGGCGTTTGGCGAACACTGTCGGGAACCCGCCGCTTGCTGTGCCTGCGGCGGGGTGTCCCGACGCTGCGGGTCAAGATACGACGCGAGACCGACGGACAGTTCGACGAGGTGCTCATCGGGATCCCGGACGCACACGAACTGGCTGCCGTGGCATCGCGCTGGGTCACGGCGTGAACGCCATCGAGGTTCGCGATCACCGGTCTTCTCGGCCCGAACGGTGCCGGCAAAACCACCACACTGCGAATGATGCTCGGGCTCATCGAACCGGACACCGGGACGGCATTGTTCGACGGCCGGAACTACCGGGAGTGGGCGCGTCCGACCACGGTGGTTGGTACTGTCCTCGACTCCATGCGCGCCCGGCTGCGCTCGTCGGCGCCGTGGCCATGACTTCCGAGTACCGTCACCAGACGATCGCCGCCACCTTCCTGGCGGTGCCGCAACGGTTGCGTGTACTCGAGGCCGAGCTGGTCGTCTACGCCGTTGCGGGGGTCGGGTACGGCGTGATCTTGTCGGTGAGCGCGGCCGTGGGTCTGTACGGCGGGGCGGCCCTGAACGGGACAGCCATCGGCGCTCCTGTCGGATACGTTGCGGCCCATCTCATTCGGCTCGCCGTCGCGGCCGCGGCGTACATGGTGATCGGCGTCGGAGTGGGGGCGATCGTCCGGAATCAACTCGTCGCGGTGGGGGTGCTGGTCGGGCCCTCGGAGCCGGCGTGCTGGTGACGTACGCGGTAGCGGCAGCCGTGATCGCGATGGCAATTCCGCTGCGACGGGACGTTGCCGACTGATCCGCCGCGTCGCCGGGCCGGTGACGAATATCAACCTCACCTGTTGCTGTGGCGTGCTGGACCGCACCGCCCGCTGCCACCGAACCGACCGATCAAGCAGACATGCCCTAGCGCCGCAACATGTCCCGGACGTGGCCGGTCTCGTTCACCGATGCCACCCGTCGCTCGCCGCTGCGCGAGACGAGGACACGCGTGACGGACACGTACTCGATGGGGAATGCGAGGGGACGGTCGAGGCCCAGCAGCTCCTGCAGGTACACGTTGATCACACCGCCGTGGGCAAGTATCGCGACGGTGTCGCGGTGGTCGGACTGCTCGACGACCCGGCCGAGCGACTCGAACACCCGCGTGCGGAAGGCGCCGGCATCGATTCCGTCCGGGAACTCGCCTGCCCGGATGCGGGCGAAGGCTTCGGGTGCGCGCGTCTCGACTTCGTGGAACGGAATGTAGTGGTCGAGGTCGTAGTCGTACTCGGCCAAACCGACGTCTTCGGTGACGGGGAGGGTGAGCGCCTCGGCGAGTGGCGCGGCGGTCTCCAGCGCGCGGCGCTGCGGACTGCTCACGATCCGGGCGATGTTGTACGGGCCCAACGCGGCAGGCAACCGCTTGGCCTGGGCCTGCCCCTCTTCGGTGAGTGCTGGGTCGGCTCGCCCCGCCGACGCCGTCACGAGTTCGGGCAGCGCATGTCGGATCAGTAGCAGTTGCACGCCGTTCAGCTTGCCAGTTCCCCGATCAGCGCCGCGACCTGGCCCGGTTGGTCGATCATGGCGTGGTGGTGGGCGGGACGCACGACGTGGAAGGAGGCGCCGAGGAACTCCGCGAACTTTCGCTGCCGACGGATCCACTCCCACCCCCACGGCGTGGGACGCCCCGTGTGCGCGGCAGCCACGACGACGGGCACCGACATCGCGGTGGTGGTTCGAAGGGTGACCAACTCCTCGGCGAGGGCCGGGTACGCCGCGTTCTCGACCACCGACGACTCGAGGTACGCGGGCTCTCGATAAATCCGGTTCACCCACTGCCGGGTGCCGGACGAAATCCCGTCCGGCGGTGTCGAGTGGTTCAGCATTCTTCGGACGGAAGGGCCGAGCAGGCGCTGGAGTCCGATCCGGCTTGTCAGTCGCGCCGCCCGCCGACCGATTGCCACCCGCCAGCGGGTCGGGATCAGGTGATGGGCTCGAGTGGTGATTGTCGCGTCGAGCAGGATCACACGGCGCGTGCGCTGCGGGAACAGTCGAGCGAACGCCTCGACGTAGATGCCGCCGAGCGAGTGCCCTACCAGCACCGTCGGTGCAGTCACGCCCAGTGCGTCGAGGACGGCGGCGATCCGCTCGGCCTCACCGCGAGCGGTCGGCCGGTCGGGAGAGGGCGGGCTCGCTCCGTACCCGGGACGATCGATCCGCACGACGAGGCATGTACGGGACAAGAGTTCGGCCACCTGACCCCAGTCGAACCAGTTGCCACCGAGACCTCCGTAGAGCACGACGGGTGGCCCGGCACCGTCCACCACGACGTGCACTCCCGCGACCATTTCCCCAGGACGTTTCACGTGGAACCATCATTGCCGTGGTTTCGCCAGGGGAAATGCGAGGGTTTCGCGGATGCTGCCGCCGGTGATCAGCATGACCACCCGGTCCACGCCCATTCCCAGTCCACCCGTGGGCGGCATGGCGTGCTCGAGGGCCTTGAGGAAATCCTCGTCGAGTTCCATGGCTTCCTCGTCGCCACCCGCCGCGAGCATCGACTGCTCGGTGAGCCGGTTCCGCTGGTCGACGGGGTCGGTCAGCTCGCTGTAGGCGGTCCCCAGTTCGATACCCCACGCCACCAGGTCCCACTTCGCCGCGACCCCGGGGACGGTGGGATGCGGGCGGGTGAGCGGCGACATCGACGTGGGGAAATTGGTGTAGAAGGTCGGGAATTCGGTGTAGTCCTCGACGAGGTGCTCGTACATTTCCTGGGCTACGGCACCGGCGTCCCACGTCGCCTGGTACGGGATCTCGTGCTGATCGCAGAGCTGCTGCAATTCGGTGAGCGGAGTGTCGGGAGAGACGTCGACACCGAGTTTCTCGGCCACAGCCTCATGCATGGTCTTGACGGGCCACTCGCCGGAGATGTCGACCTCGACGAGTTCGCCGCCGGGTCCGGGCCGCAAGATGATCTCGCGTCCGAACGCGGCGACCGCCGCCGTCTGGATCAGCTCGCGGCACAGCACCATCATCTTCTCGTAGTCGCTGTGTGCCTCGTAGGCCTCGAGGATGGTGAATTCCGGGTTGTGCTTGAAATCGACCCCCTCGTTTCGGAAGACACGGCCGATCTCGAACACTTTCTCCATACCCGCGACGCAGAGCCTCTTGAGGTACAGCTCGGGTGCGATCCGCAGGTACAGGTCGAGGTTGTAGGCGTTGATGTGGGTGAGGAAGGGTGCCGCGTTGGCACCGCCGTGCACCTGCTGGAGGATCGGGGTCTCCACCTCGAGGAATCCCCGGCCACCGAGTGAATCGCGCAGCGACTTCACGATCGCGCTCCGCGCTTCGAGAAGGCGCCGGGCATCGGTGTTGATCGTCAGGTCGACGTACCGCTGCCGCACGCGGGTCTCGGGGTCGGACAGGCCTTTCCACTTGTCGGGCAACGGGTGCAGGCACTTGCCGATCATTCGCCATTCGTTCGCGAGCAACGACAACTCGCCTCTCCGGCTGTATCCGATCACGCCGCTCACTTCGATGAGGTCACCGAGATCGAATTCGGCGGCGAAGGCGCGGATCCGGTCCGAACCCACCCGGGCCCCGTCGACGAGTACCTGCAGGTCGCCCGACCAGTCGCGCACCACAGCGAACGCGACGCCGCCGTAGTCGCGGATCCGCAGCAGGCGTCCCGCGATGCGGACCGTGGTGCCCTCCGGTGAGGTTGCGGCTGCGTCCGCGGTGTGGGTGGGGGGATATGCGACGGGGTAGGGATCGATGCCGTCCCCTGTGAGGGCGGCGAGTTTGTCGAGTCGCACCCGAACCTGTTCGGGGCGTTTCGGACTCGGTAGCGTCAGCCCACCGAGGTCGCCGGGTGGACTGCCGTCCGAATGCAAACCCTCTGCGGCCACGAGTTCGGCGGGTACGGCCTCATGCAGTCCGGTGCGCTCCACGGCGTCGCCGCCCGCGGATCGTCCGAAGCGCGGCAGGGTCACGAAGCCTTCTGCTATACCGGACGCGAACCCGACCCGCAGCAGTTCCCGATTGTCGTCGAAGCACAGGAAGCGCGGCACCCACTCCGGCTGGTATTTGACGTTGGACCGGTACAGCGCTTCGAGCTGCCACCACCTGGAGAAGAAGACGAGGATCGAACGCCACACCCGCAGCACGGGTCCGGCGCCGATCCGGGAACCTTCCTCGAACACCGAACGGAACACGGCGAAGTTGAGCGACACCTTGGTGATGCCGAACTGGTCCGAGTTGGTGGCCAGCTCGGTGACCATCAACTCCACCACGCCGTTGGGCGCCGCCGGATTCCGTCGCATGAGGTCGAGGGACACGCCCGTCGGACCCCACGGCACCAACGACAGGATGCCCAGGATCTCGCCATCCTCTCCGATCGCCTCCACCAGCAGGCAGTCACCGTCGAGACGGTCGCCGAGCCGGCCCAGGGCCATCGAAAAGCCGCGCTCGGTCTCGGTGTCGCGCCACGCATCGGCGAGGCGAATGATGTCCGCCATCTCGTCGGCGGGCACGTCGCGGTGACGTCGGGTCCGGGCGGTGACTCCTTGGCGTCGCACGCGGGTGACGGCCTGCCGCACCTGTCGCATGTCGCGTCCGCTGAGGGTGAATTCGCGAGTGCGCAGAAGGGCCTCGTCGCCGAGTTGCAACACCGAGAGCCCGGCTCTGTTGTATGCGGTGGCGCCGGTCTCGCTCGCGCCCATGACCGCGGTGGCCCACCCGTACCGCAAGGCGAGTTGCTGCCAGGCCTCGATCGCATGGGGCCACGACTCCGGGTCTCCGATCGGGTCGCCACTGGCCAGGCACACGCCGATCTCCACCCGGTAGGTGATGGCCGCCTTACCGTTCGGTGCGAAGACCACCGCCTTGTCGCGTCGGGTGGCGAAGTAGCCGAGGGAATCGTCGGCGCCGTATTGCAGGAGAAGTCCACGCAGTGCCGATTCGTCGTTGCCGGTCAGGGCGTTGTTGGAGCGCTGCGCCCGGAACAGTGTGATGACGGCGGCCAGTAGCGCGAGGGCACCGAACAGGCCCAGCAAGGTGTTGACGAAGCCGTGCGGCCGTCCGCTGAATTGCTCGTTGTCGAAGACGGCGAGGGCGGTCACGCGATTGAGTGACCACAAGAACCGCTCGCCCGTGGGCAGGGTGCCGGGGAACGCTTCCACCAGCGCCCAGCCGACGAGTGTGCCCAGCGTCAGCCCGGCAACGAGCACGCCCAGCGCTTTCCATCCCGCACCGCGGCGGACCCGGGTGTAGAACTCGGGCCGGGCGGCGATCAGGATGCCGATCACCACCGTGTGCACCGCGGCCGCCACGGCCGCGTCGATGTCCCGGTCCGCCACGGCGGTGACGACGTTGATGACCAGCAACAGGGCGAGGTACAGCGTGAGCAGCCACCAGGCGATGCGTTTGCGGCTGGCGAGTGCCGCTGCGAGCAGTCCCACCACGAACGCCCAGGACAGGCTGGTGTCCGGTGCATCGAAGTAGTAGGTGTCGATGTACAGCCGGGGCACGTGCACGTAGTAGCGCAGGACCGGGGAGAGGCTCCACAGGAAGACGAGCACCGAGAAGATGCCGAGAATCAGTCCCGCGATGTGTGGAACCTGGTGCAGGCGACCGTTCTTCGAGGCCTGCGACGGCCGGGTCCGGGGTGCCGCTGTAGCGACTTCGGACGCTGCGGAGGTGTCGGTGCTTGCTGACATCGAGCGGTTCCTTCCCGACTGGCGGTGCGTGTGCACTGTTCAGTGTGAGGCGTCCGGACCCAATATGTGGGGAAGAGGGAAGATGGTGCCATGTCAGATACCCACGACGCCGTGCCGATCCGAGACGACACCATTCGTCTCGGCCAGTTCCTCAAGCTCGCCAACCTGATCGAGTCGGGTGCCGAGGCGAAAGAGGCGATCGCCGACGGACTCGTCTCGGTGAACGGTGAGGTGGAGGTGCGCCGGGGCAGGCAGCTCCGGGACGGGGACGTGGTGGAGATCGGCGGGATGACAGCACGGGTGACTTCTCAGGCCTGACCGGAGCCGAACTTCCGCAGGAACAACGCTTCGGCGACGGCGAGGTTCGCGATCTCGGACGGGTCCACGCTCTCGTTGGGGGCGTGAATGAGGCATCGCGGTTCCTCGACACCGAACAGGGCGATCTCGGCGTGCGGGAACACCTGCGCGAGGACGTTGCACAGTGGGATGGAACCTCCCTGTCCTACACTGCCGAGCGGTTTTTCGTAGGCTTCGGCCATCGCTTCACCCAGCGCCGTATAGCCGGGTCCGTCGGTCTTCGCCCGAAACGGGGAGCCGATCGATTCGCGTTCCACGGTGACGCGGGCACCCCACGGCGCCGCGGCCTCGAGATGGGCGACGAGCGCGTCCTGGGCGCGCAGGGGGTCGAGTTCCGGTGGGACACGGAGATTGAGTCTCGCCGAGGCCCGGGGTTGTATGGCGGCGGCCGACCCGACCACCGGTGGGCAGTCGATGCCGAGAATCGTCAACGCGGGCCGGGCCCACACCGCGTCGGCGACCCGTCCGGTCCCGGCCAGCCGGACACCGTCCAGCACCCCCGCGTCGGAACGGAACCGATCCTCCGGATAGTCGACGCCGGTCCATTCCCCATCCGAGGGCAGCCCGCTCACCGTGGTGTTCCCGTCCTCATCGCGCAGGGTGGAGAGCATCTGGACGAGGGCGGCGAGTGCGTCGGGAGCCGGTCCGCCGTACATACCCGAGTGAACTTCGCCGGCCATGGTCTCCACGTGCACGACCACGTTGGCGATACCCCGCAGAGTGGTGGTGACCGTGGGTCGGCCGACTTCGGCGTTGCCGGTGTCGGCGATGAGGATCATGTCGGCCGCGAACAGCTCCGGCCTCTCCTCGACGAGGTTCTCCAAGCCGCCGGTGCCCATCTCCTCCGACCCCTCGGCGACGATCCGGATGCCCACCGGGAACGGTGCCCCGAGCGCGCGCAGCGCCAGCAGGTGCATCACGAGGTTGCCCTTGCAGTCCGACGCGCCGCGACCGTACCAACGCCCGTCCCGCTCGGTGAGCGTGAAGGGATCGGATTGCCAGAGGTTCTGGTCACCCGGCGGCTGGACGTCGTAGTGGCAGTAGAGCAAAACCGTCGGTGCACCCTCGGGACCGGGCTGGTGACCGACCACCGCGGCAGATCCGTCGGAGGTGTCGACGAGTTCGACGTGACCCACACCGGCGGACACGAACGCGTCCTTCACCCATTCGGCGGCGCGACGGCATTCGTCCGGTGGGAACTGGCGGGGATCGGCCACCGAACGCATCGCGACCAGCGCGGCGAGTTCCTCCCGTGCGGTGGGCATCAACTCGTCGACCCGGGAACGGATCTCGCCGGACGTCATCGAACGACGATGCCGTCCTGATCGCTGTACACCATCTCGCCGGGGTTGAACGTGACTCCGCCGATGTCCACCGGCACGTTCTTCGCACCCGACCCGGTCTGGGTGCTCTTGCGCGGGTTGGTGCCCAGAGCCTTGATCCCGATGTCGAGGGTCTTCAGGATGGCCGAGTCGCGGATCGCACCGTTGACGATCACGCCGGCCCAGCCGTTGTCGACTCCGCGACCGGCGATGATGTCGCCGACCAGTGCGGTGTGGATGCTGGCGTCACCGTCGACAACGAGAACGCCGCCGTTGCCCGGCTCGCCGAGGGTCTGCTTGACCAGTAGGTTGTCCTGGAAACATCTGATGGTGGTGATGGGCCCGGAGAACACCTCGCGTCCGCCGAACTGGATGAACTGCGTGTCGCAGCTCCGGATCTCGGGTCCGATCTCGTCGGCCAGGTCTGCAGTTGCCACGTGTTCAGTCATAAGCGACAGAATAGTGCGGTGAAGCTGGGAGAATGCAGGGAGGCATTCGCCGGCTACCCGGCGGCTACACTGGACGAGTCCGGGTCTAGCGAGCGGTAGATAGGTTGTTCATGGTCACGTCCGCCAAGGGTGCAACGCCCACCGTTGTCGGCACCGACGACTGGCGCCGGCTCGAGCCGATGACACTGACGCCCATCCTGAGCGCCTCCCTCGAAGCCTTCTACGAGCACGGTTTCCACGGCACCTCGGTGCGGGACATCGCTCGTCGCGTCGGGGTGACGGTACCCGCGCTGTATTACCACCATGAGAACAAGGAAGCCGTGCTCCTGGCGTTGCTGGAGCTTTCCACCAGCGATGTCCTCGCCCGTGCACACGCCGCGAGCACTGACGGCGGAGACGACCCCGTGCAGCGACTCGCGAATGTGATCGAGGCGATCGTTCTCCGGATGACCATGCGGGCGCGGCTGGCTGCCCTCGAGAGTGAAGTCCGGTACCTCAGTCCCGAGAACAGGCAGCGCTATCGGACGGTCCGCAAGGGTGTCGAGGAATTGGTCCTCGAAATCGTGAAAGAAGGCAATGAGCGCGGCCTGTTCGCTGTCGCGGACGAGGCCGAGACCACCCGGGCACTTCTCGGTATGTGCCAGTCGATTCCGCGTTGGTATCACGCCGAAGGCAAGCTGACTCCCGAGGCTGTGGCGCACAAGTACGTCGAAATTGCCATGAAGACAGTGGGTTCCACCGCCGTCCCTGCCCAGCTGAAGAGTGCCTCGGCCGAAAAATAACGCGCGGCGACACTCTTGTGTGGCCACCGCCAAGGCGGCGAAGAGTGTGGTGATGCCGTATTGCACGTAGTCGTGGGTGCGCCGTTCGGGTAATGCCCGGCATCATCAGCAGCAGCACCGGTGCCGATCGGTCGACCGCCTGGAGG
>NZ_JBAQEO010000512.1:0-2814 GCF_049286785.1 Rhodococcus sp. (in: high G+C Gram-positive bacteria)
ACCGGGGATCGCGTCGAGCAGTTCCCGGGTGTAGTCGTGGCTCGGGTTGTCGAAGATCTCTTTCGTGGTGCCGGATTCGACGATGCGTCCGCGGCGCATCACCGCGACCGTGTCGCTGATCTGGCGCACCACGGCGAGATCGTGGGAGATGAACAGGTAGCTCAGACCCAGTTCGTGTTGCAGGTTTCCCAGTAGGTCGAGGATCTGCGACTGCACCGAGACGTCCAGTGCGGACACCGGTTCGTCGAGCACCACGAGTTCCGGGTGCAACGCCAGCGCGCGGGCGATCGCTACGCGCTGACGCTGCCCGCCGGACAGTTCAGCAGGCCGGCGGTCGAGAAACGTGCGGGGCAGCGCCACCTGTTCGAGGAGCTCTGCCACCCGCGCCGACCGTTCCGACTTGGTTCCGACACCGAAGGCCCCGAGCGGTTCCGACACGATGTCACCGACGGGCAGCTTGGGATCGAGCGAGGCATACGGGTTCTGGTACACGATCTGCACCCGCCTGCGCAGTGCCCGCAGCGCACCACCGCGAAGATTCGTGATGTCCTGTCCGTCGAATTCGACCCGGCCGTGCGTCGGGGATTCCAGCCGGATCGCGATGCGGGCTACCGTCGACTTGCCCGAACCGGACTCGCCGACCAGCGACAGGGTGCGGCCGCGCGGAACCTCGAACGACACGTCGGACACCGCATCGATCGCCGTGCGCCGTTCGATGCGGAACCTCTTGGACACGCCGGACACTCGGAGCAGGACCCCGCGGGGGGAACTGTCTCCTTTCGACCTCCGGTGGCCGAGTTCCGAAGACAGGCTGGGAGCCGCCTTCAGCAGAGAGCGCGTGTACTCGTGTCGAGGATTCTCCAGAATTTGCCGCGTGGGGCCGGTCTCCACCACCTCGCCCTGGCTCATGACGACGATCCGGTCGGCACGGTCCGCGGCAACACCGAGGTCGTGAGTGATCAGCAGCACCGCGGTTCCGGATTCCGCGATCCTGGCGTCGAGGTGGTCGAGGATGCGACGTTGCACCGTGACGTCGAGCGCACTGGTCGGTTCGTCCGCGATGACAAGTTCGGGGTTGCATGCCAGAGCGATCCCGATCAACACCCGCTGACGCTGCCCTCCGGACAGATCCTGCGGATACTGCCGCGCCCGCATCGCCGGGTTGTCGATTCCGGCCTCGGCGAGAATACGGACAGCCTCGCGTTTCGCGGACCGGCGGTCGGCGAGACCGTGCACACGCAGCACCTCTGCCACCTGTTCGCCCACCCGTATCACCGGGTTGAGTGAGGTGGTCGGGTCCTGCGGCACCAATCCGATTCTGGCACCGCGAATGCGCTCGAACGCGCGCTCGGACTTGGTGTCGAGTCGCTCCCCGTCGAACGTGACCGTTCCGCCGGTCGCGCGTCCGTTGCCGGCGAGCAATCCTAGGATCGCGTGCGCGGTGGTGGATTTGCCGGAGCCGGACTCACCGACCACGGCCACCACCTCACCGCGTGCGACCGTCAGGTCGACGCCCTTCACAGCGACGACGGGATCGTCCGGACTTCCGTACGCCACCCGGAGTCCGGAGACTTCCAGCAGCGGGGCGCGCCCTTCCCGGACAGTGTTCGAACTCATCCCACTTCCCTCTGCTCGAGTGCATGACCGAGGCGGTGTGCCGACAGCACCACGGCGACGATCACCAATCCGGGGAGCGTGGTCATCCACCACGCGGTCGCGAGGTAGTTGCGTCCCTCGGAGATCAGCGAACCCCACTCGGGGGTGGGCGGGACGGCCCCGAATCCGAGGAAGCTCAGGGAGGAGACGGCGAGAACGGCCATCCCGAACTCGACCGCCGCCAGCGCCACGACGGGCGCGTAGGAATTGCGCAGTACGTGCCTGCGAAGCACGGTGTGCCAGCGAACCCCCGAAGCGAATGCCGCCTCCACATACAGGGAACGGCGCACCCGCAGCACCTCCGAACGCATCACCCGGGCGAAGTTCGCGATCAATGACACGCCGACCGCGATCGCCACATTGACGGTGCCGAACCCCAGCGCGGTGACCAAGGCGAGGGACAGCAACAGCGCCGGAATGGACAGCAGAACGTCGACGATCCGCATCAGCAACGCGTCGACGCCGCCGCCGACCGCACCGGACAACAGTCCGATCAGCGACCCGACCACCAGAGCGATGCCGACGGCCAGCAGAGTTGCGGTGAGCGACAATCCGGCGCCGTGAACCACTCGGGTGTAGACATCGCGCCCGATGTTGTCGGTCCCGAACCAGTGCGCGGCACTCGGAGCCTGGAGCTTGCCGGCGGGTACGCCGGTCAGTGGATCACCACCGGCGAACACCGAGGGCACCACCGCGAATCCGACCGCGGCCAGAAGCACCAGAGCGCAGACCACCAGCACGACGTTGCGGCGCAGCCAGGTGGCTGCCCGCAGGATCCTGATCGCAGAGGTCGGGCGCCCCGCGGTCCGGGCGGCGACCGGACCGGACGTCGCGATTTCCTCCGTGCCCCCGATCACTTCCCTCGTGAGAATGTCAGACATGGAGCGCCTCCTCCTCCTGCTCGACCCGTTCCGCCGATGCGGCCTCTCGTGTCCGGTGGCTGCCGACGATCCTCGGGTCGATCAGGGGATACAGAAGATCGACGGCCAGATTGACGACGACGAAGACGACCGAGGTGAGCACAACGATGCCCTGAACCACCGGGATGTCCTGGGCCATCACCGACGTCTGCGTGAGACGCCCCACTCCTGCGCGGGAGAACACCGTCTCGACCACGACGGAGCCCGCCAGGAGATTACCCACGATCACGCCGGCGAT
>NZ_JBAQEO010000513.1:0-5157 GCF_049286785.1 Rhodococcus sp. (in: high G+C Gram-positive bacteria)
AACGACTCGAGTGGCATCCGGACCTCAGCGGCTCGACGTCATCGGTGAGATCGGAGGAGCGGTGAGTGGGGTGGTGGACCCGCTACATGACCCGCTACATAGGGTGCAGTCCCGGTTCTGCGCCGGAGCCGCGGAGGCCGCCCGCGCATCCGGTCGGTAACGACACTCGGGTCCTTACCCGTATGGTGGGAGGGAGAACACCCCGAGTCGTGCTGTGCAATCCCGACGCCACACCTCTCCCACCTGCGTACGGGACGCAGTATCACGGATGGACATATAGATAGTGGAAGACACCGCCAGCCGGGGAATCCAGGCATTCATCGCCGACGTCGTACAACGCGGCGGCAGGGCCGTGCGGCTCACTCACTCGCGCCGAAACCCCGTGCAGGTATGGGGTGACGACGGCAGCAGTTGCATCGTGCGGGTTCGCTCCAAGCTCAGCGGTGACTGGCAGGCCCGCAAACAGGACGAGTCGCTCGACGACGACGACACCGGGTCGCAGTTCTGGGTGTTCGTGGACCTGGCGAGTTCCCCGGAGGAGTTCTTCATGATCCCGTCCGTCGAGGTGGCCGACGACATCCGCGCCGAAGTGGACCTGTGGATGATGGACACGCCCGGTCGCTCCCGCACGGGCCATCACGCCATTCCGCTGAGCCGCATCGCCCACGGGCGTGGCCGCTGGGATCTCCTCGGATTGTCAGGCGAGAAGGACCCGAGCCGATACACCGACGCGCAACGCGCCGAGTCGGCCAAGACTCTCCGCGCCGCTACGCTCGGCAGCACGAACGGCCGCAAAAGACCTACCCGGGCCACCGCGCTGCCGGAGGAGGTCGAAGACCTTCGGATCGAGGTCATGGCCGATTTCGAGGGTTATCGACTCGTGGGCCGATTCGATCCCGGCACCACGAGCCTCGAGATCATGCGCGGACCGATGCAGGGCCGGCGCTTTCCCGATCCCACCACCGCCGCGTGTGCGGTGGCGAGCCACATCAGTGGCGACGTGGAATGGCGCGACGGCTGGGTGTTCTGGCGCACCGAGTCGGGAGATCCAATCACCTTGGCCCAGAGCAAGATTCGAGTTCCGGAGTAGATTCCTCCCGGTCTTCCGGCGTGGGGTGATTGAGATCGGCTGGTGGTGGGTATCGCTTCATGATCCCGCCGTATGGCGGAGCTGTGCCACAGCCGAGGGAGATCGCCATGAACATCGTCGACGGTGCGGTGCGTGCCGTGACCGGAGCTGCGAATGCGACGACCAGTGCTGCGGGCGCAGTAGGCGGCGCGGCAGTCGGGGGCGTGGTCGGGGGACTGCGGGGTGTGGCCGACGGCGCCCGTAGCGGTATGGAGAACGGCAGCCGTTCGACCCCCGCGGCGGCCCTGACTTTGGCTGCAGTCGGCGCTGCCGGTCTGGTGGAGTGGCCCGTGGTGCTCGCGGTGGGCGGGAGCGCTCTGGTCCTCCGCCGGCTGGACGCCTTCCGGTCCGACGGGGCCCGCACGTCTGCGCCATCGGTTTCCGAGGCACCGACCGAGTCCCCACCGGCCAAGGCTGCACCGGCCAAGGCTGCGCCGGCCAAGTCCTCCTCGTCGCGGTCGCAGCGGTCGCAGCGGTCGACCCGCGCGTAGTTACCGTGGCGCTCGGTCGATACCTCGCTGTGGCGGCGTCCCTGCCTGTCCGCGGCACCGGTTTCGGGCTCGGTCTGGCTGCCTACAGCGGTGCTGTGGCTGCCGATCTGGTGGCGTCCGGCGTGCGAATGGCCGCCGATGTCGCGGCTGACGTCGGTGCCGGGGCGCTTGGTGGAGTGCCGGTGCGTCGCAGTTGCAGCGGAGACGGACGGGCCTGGATCGAGGTACGCGGGCTTGATGGACCGCGCGGCGACGAGGTGGCGGCCCGCGTTCTCGAAAAGGTGCGCGCCCTCGACGGGGTGCGCACCGCGGAGCTCAATCGTCCGCTGTCGCGCGTAGTGGTATCTGTCGTCGACGGTGCACCGTCGGCGGCTGCTCTGCTCGCTGTTGTCGCGGAGGCCGAGACCGCGGCCCGCCAGGTGAGTCCCTCGAACTCCCGCGATCACGCCACGGACATTCCAGGCGACGACCTCGTGCTCGCCGAACGCGCGGTCGCACTGGCTGCGGCCACAACGGGATTCGCCGTTGCTGCCGCCATGCGGGTGGTGCGCATGCCCCGCCTCCAGGGTTCGGCACTGGCTGCCGCCGTCACCGTCGTCAACTACCAGCCCCGGTTACGGAAGAAGGTCGAGGACCGGCTGGGGCCCGGAACGGCGGAGTTGGTCCTGGCGACGGCCCAGTCGGTGGGCGATGTGGTGCGGCAGGCGCCCGCGACTCTGGCTGTCGACGTGGTTCTGCGCACGCTTCTCACCGCGGAAACCTGGACGTCGAGGAGGGCATGGAAGCGGCTCGAGCCCTTGCTCGCTGCGCACCCGGCGGATGGGGGTCCGCGCGGTGCCCGCTCGTCGGAACTCCCGATCGGACCGGTGGAACGGCACGCAGATCGTGCGGCGCTGACCCAGCTGGTGGGGGCGTCGGTGGTGGGTGCTGTCACGAGGAGTGTGACGGGCGCCGAGACGGCCGCCCTGGTGGCGGCCCCGAAGGCGGCACGCACCGCCCGCGAAGCGTTCGCCGCCACCCTGAGCAGAGGTCTGGCTGATGCGCACGGTGTGCTGACCTTGCGGCCCGGGGCATTGCGGTGCCTGGACCGGGTGGACACGGTGGTGTTCGATCCGGCGGTGTTGCAGACCCGGGAATTGCGGGTGAGCTGTATCCGGGACGTGCGCGAGGCCCACCGAGCGCGCGTGTGGGAGGTCTCCCGGGCTGCGGTCGAGGCCGGCGCACTCGCACCGGGATGGCACTCCGTCTCGGACCTTCCCGGCGATATCGCTGTGACTGTCGAGGACGTGGACGGTGCAGTGCTGGTCTCGCCGACTCACCATCCGCTCGCCGCCGCAGTGCTCGCGGAGGCGCGCAGCGCGGGTGTCGAGGTGGTGTCACTGGACACCGAGACGCTCGGAAGTCAACGTTCGGCGTTCGACGACCTCCATCCCGCCGGCGGGGACCCGGATACCGACCTTCGCGATGCCGTCGTCCGCCTGCAGAACGAGGGACGGACGGTTGCCGTCGTGGCAGCGAGGGCGCCGCAGGCGTCGACGGCCGCGGACGTGGGCATAGGCGTCCTCACCGAGGGCGCACCGGTGCCATGGGGTGCACACCTGCTGGCCGACGATCTGGCTGCGGTGTGGCGTGTGCTCCGGGCCCTGCCGCATGCACGGACCGCCAGCCGCCGTGGGGTCGAGATCGCCACCGCCGGTTCGATTCTCGGATCACTGGTGATGCTGCCCGGTGTGCGGGGTCGCGGCCCGGGGCCCGTCACGGCCGGAGCCGCCGCGGGGTTGTGGACGGGGCATGCTTTGGCACGCAAGGTGCTGCGCGCTTCGGATCCGACTGCCGCGCCGGTCCACGCATGGCATGAGATGTCCGAGGCGCAGGTGCTCGCGCTGCTGCCGGTTCCGGAGGACGACGTCATCGCCGGCCGACGCCGGTCGGAGAGCCTGGTGCCGACTTCTCTCGCCGCTGCCGGACGGATCACCTCGGTGCCGTGGACGATGGCCTGGAACTTCGGCCGGGCTATGCGCGCAGAGCTGTCCGATCCGCTGACCCCGATTCTGGCCACCGGATCTGCGGCAAGTGCACTGCTCGGTTCGCCGGTCGATGCGGTCCTCGTCGGTTCTGTGGTGACGGCCAACGCGGCTCTCTCTGCGGTGCAGAGGTTGCACGCGGAAAGATTGCTGAATCGTCTTCTGGCGGTGGGAGATGCGCCCGCGAAACGGGTGGTCGGATCGGGAGAGGGCGCGGCTGTCCGGAAGGTGGATGCCGCCACCTTGCGGCCGGGGCACGTAATCGAGATCGGTCCCGGCGAGGTGGTGCCCGCCGACGGGCGGTTGATCGAGGCGGCCGGTGTGGAGGTGGACGAATCTTCGCTGACGGGCGAATCGTTTCCGGTGGTCAAACACACCGACCCGACACCAGGCGCGCCACTCGGTGAACGCGCGTGCATGGTGTTCGAGGGATGTACGATCCTGACCGGAACGGCGAAGGCCGTCGTCACCGCGGTGGGGGAGGCCACGGAGTCGGGACGAGCGGGAGCCCTCACTCCTGCGAGCACTCATCAGGTGGGGTTGCAGGCGCAGTTGCGAGCCTTGACCGGCCGCGTGTTGCCGGTGAGTGTCGGCGGCGGCGCGCTCGTCACCACTGTCGGTTTCCTTCGGGGAACCGGCCTGCGCCAGGCGGTCACCAGCGGGGTCGCGGTGGCCGTGGCCGCCGTCCCCGAAGGTCTGCCGTTGGTGGCCACCCTGGCGCAGCAGGCCGCGGCACGCAGGCTGGCGCGTTCGAATGTGCTGGTGCGGGCGCCGCGGTCGGTGGAAGCGCTCGGCCGCGTGGACGTGGTCTGTTTCGACAAGACCGGAACCCTGAGCGAGAACCGGCTCCGCGTCACGACCAGCGCCCCCTATGGGGCATTCTCCACGAACGAGGTGCTGATCTGCGCTGCCCGCAGCGCCGTTCCTCCCGACGGGCGGCCTGCCGAGCACGCGACCGATGTGGCGATCGCCGGCGCCGCCCGCGACCTCGATCACGGTGACCGGGCCGACATGTCCTATCTGCCGTTCCGGTCGGGGCGACCCTTTTCGGCAGCGCTGTCGGGGACGCGACTGTGCCTGAAGGGTGCACCCGAGGTCGTGCTCGCCGCGTGCACGAACATTGCGGCCGACGAGGTCCACCGCACGGTGCTGGAGATGGCGGCGGACGGTTTGCGGGTGATTGCCGTCGCTCACCGCACGGTGACGTCGTTCCAAGCCCGGCGGGCAGCCGACGACGGCGCCGCATTCGAAAAGCTTTGCAGCAGTGAACTTCACTTCGTCGGACTACTCGGGCTCGCGGACACCCCACGCCAGGAGGCGAAGAATCTGTTACCCGAACTCGCGAAACAACAAGTCGGGGTGCGTCTGATCACCGGGGACCATCCGGTGACCGCCAGGGCGATAACCCGGGAGCTGGGACTCCCCGTGTCGTCCGAACAGGTCATCACCGGGTCCGACTGGGAAACGTTGTCGCACCGAGGGCAGGAGCATGCGGTCGACAAGTGTGTGGTGT
>NZ_JBAQEO010000514.1:0-9827 GCF_049286785.1 Rhodococcus sp. (in: high G+C Gram-positive bacteria)
CGAGAAACGCTCAGTTCTTGCCCCCGTTGCCGTTGTTTCCGTTGCTCTTGTCTTTCTTGGGTTTGCTGTTGTCGTTCGGCGGCGGAGGATTCGGCACGGGTGCGCCCTCCGAAATGGGCGGCACCGAAACGGGCGGCACCGAAACGGGCGGCGCGGGAACAGGAACAGGGGCCGGCACACCGACGACGCTGGAGACAGGAAGCGACGTGGGCGTCGGACTCGCGCTCGTCGCCGGATCGAGGGCGGGTCCCGTGTTGCTGTCTCGACTGCTCGCCGCCACAGCCAGCACCCCGACCACCAGCGCGACCACCACCGCGGCAAGCAGTGCGAGAGCCAGCCGGGGCGGGGACGATTTCTCTGCGTCGGCCCCCTGCGGCACGGCACCGGCGGCGGGAAGGGCCGACGCCGGTGTGAAGTGTCTCGTCGGCGGTGGCGCGGCCGGCGCCACCGAACCCGGCCCGGCCCCCAGGACGGCGCTTCGCATCTCCCACGCACCACCGAACCGCTCCTGCGGCTCACGCGCCATCGCCCGCTCGACTGCATGGACCAGTGCCGGATCGGCGTCCGGCCGTTCCCTGCCCAACGGAACCGGACGACCGTCGAGAACAGACCTGGCCAGCGACAGGATGTTGTCGCCCACGAATGGACGGTGCCCGGCAAGGGCCTCGTAACCCACCACGCCGACGGAGTAGAGATCGTCGGTGACAGCGGCGGGTTTCCCCGCGATACGATCCGGGCTGAGGTAGGCGACCGTACCCAGAACCTGGCCGGCGGAGGTGAGGTCGGTATCCGCACTCTTCGCGATCCCGAAATCGGTCACCTTCACAGCGCCCGTCGCACTGAACAGCACATTGCCCGGCTTGATGTCGCGGTGCAGAATGCCGGCGTCGTGCGCGGCCGCGACCGCGGCGAGGACGTCGGCCAGGATTGCGCGTACCCGGTCGGTCGGTAGTGCGCCGCCCAGGATGTCGTCGGCGAGGGTGCGACCGGGGAGCCGTTCCATCACGATGTACGGGACGCCGGCGTCCTCGCCGCTGTCGTGGACCGCAACCACATTCGGATGATTCAGGGTGGCCGCCAACCGCGCCTCGGTCTCGAAACGTCGACGGGTATCCGGCGCTGCCGCGAGTTCGGGGCGCAGCACCTTGACCGCCACCGACCGGGCGAGGCGACGATCCCATCCGTCGTGCACATCGGCCATTCCGCCGCGGCCGAGGATCCCGCGCAACTCGTATCGGCCGGCGAGAATCACAGATTCCGACATGGCTTCATGCCAGCGTCTTCCGAGATCGGTTCGATAACGGCCGGACTCCTTCAGTTGGGGCCCGGAGTGTGCTCACCCTCGGACCGGGGCGCCGGCGAGGGGACGATCGGCGCGTCGGTAGGCGGCGGCGTGACGGGAGCAGCCTTCCCCTGGTCGCCGTCGCCGGAAGTGGCGGACTCGGCTCGGTGACCGACCTTCTTCGCGAGAGAGCCCACCTTCTCCTGCACCTCGGGGGCCTTCTCCTTGACAGTTTCCTTCGCCACCGCCACCTTTTCCTGCACCGCCGGGTTGTGCCAGAGATCAGTGGACTGATCCTTCAACTTATCGTAGGTATCCCGGCCCGACCTGGCACCCAGGACGAACCCCACAGCGGCACCGGCGGCAAAGATCAGAACTCTCATCATGGCAATCTCCTGAATGAAACTTGGTGGGGTCGGTTCGTACCCCGCATACCCGCGACCCCGTCCGCCTACACAGGCCGCGCCACGACTGCGCCGCGCCGACGCTTACCAGCGTGGCGCGAGTGCACGCACCATGTCGGTGGGATCGCCTGCCACCGTCACCGCCATCACCGGGGTGTCGACACCGGCATCGACGTAACGCTGCACCTTCTCCCGGCACTCGTCCGGCGAACCGTGCAGAACCAGGTCGTCCACCACGTCGTCGGGGATCGCCGCGGTCGCCGCCTTGCGGTCGCCGCGTTCCCAGGCCTCCCACATCGGCGCGAGGGCCTCGCCTCGGCCGAGCCACTCGTGGAACGCGCGGTACACCGGCACGTTCAGGTAGGCCGCGATCATGCGGCGGCCGATCTCGCGTGCGGTGTCCGCATCGAATCCGGGCAGCACGAAGATCCGCGCCACGATCTCCTTGTCTGCGCCGCCTTCGTGGACGTACGGCGCCACCTTGTGCACGTCGTCGGCCGAGAGCCAGTTGATGATGGCGCCGTCGGCTTCCTTACCGGCGAGGCGCAGCATGCCCGGGCGCAGTGCGGCCAGGAGTACCGGCGGCGGCGGGTCGGCCACCACGGCGGGCCGGAAGCCGTCGATGGTGAACGTGTCGAACGTGCGGGTGATCTTCTCGCCGCGCAACGCGTCGTGCAGAAACCGCACGGTGTCGCGGGCCCGCTGGAACGGCTCCTCGAACGGGATGCCGTTCCACTTCTCCACGATGACGTTGGACGACGTGCCCACGCCCAGCACGAACCGGCCAGGGGCTGCGGCAGCCAGCGT
Source organism: Rhodococcus sp. (in: high G+C Gram-positive bacteria) (assembly GCF_049286785.1). Classification (GTDB taxonomy): domain Bacteria; phylum Actinomycetota; class Actinomycetes; order Mycobacteriales; family Mycobacteriaceae; genus Rhodococcus_F. Next base: position 2,494 of record NZ_JBAQEO010000514.1, read on the forward strand.
GGCCGCCGACATCGCCAAGGTGGCCGGACCCCGCGTGTAGACGGGAACGATGGCGGTGCCCAGGCGAAGCTCCGGAGCCCACACACTGGCCAGTGTCAACGGGGTGAATGCGTCTGCTGCATTCGATTCCGACGACCACACGTCGGTGTACCCGAGGTCGGGCAGCGAGGAGATCAGATCTTTCTGCTGTGCCAGCGGGATCCCGTCGAGCGGAATGGTCAGACCCCAGCGTCGCGTCGATGTCATGGCTAACACCATAGGCAGGGTCGGCGGTCGGCGGTCGCTCCGACTCTATTCCGCGACGAAACCGGCTATCGGTGGTCCGATCCGCCGAACTGCGAAAGGTAGGACAGAACACCGGACGTCTCCGAGGCCGGCGCGGTGAGCGCGACATAACCGTCGGGTCGCACCACCACGACGGCGTCGTCGATGATCCCGTAGGCGCGGCGCGCATGTCCCGCATCGTCGATCAGGTCGACACCCATCCCGGCGGTGTGCTCCACGAGAGCGCATTCGGCACCGGGGATGTGCTCGGCGCAGACCTGCAACGTCTTCGCGGACTTCTTCCCGAACCCGAGGACGGTGAAGTGCGGTCCCCTGAACTCGTCGAACAACCGGAGCGCCGCACCGGCGGGACTGATACACGGTGCGTCCGGTGCGCGATCGCCGGCGCACAGCTCGGACGGGACGCCACCGAGGTTCCGGGACAGCGAACTCCATCGATAGCCGAGACCGAGTTGCTGGCTGTCCTCGGACGCCGCGGCGGCCACACCTCTCGGATCGGCGCTGTCGAATCCGGCAGCAACCTTCTCGAATCCCTCGGTGCTCACCCCGAGTGTCCACCTTGCCAACGGCAATCGCTCCTCCTGGTAGGTGTCGAGCAGTGCCGGGTCTGCACCCCCGAGAACCAGTGCGAGCTTCCATCCCAGGTTGTAGGCATCCTGGATGCCGGTGTTCATGCCCAGCCCGCCGGCGGGCGGATGCACGTGCGCGGCGTCGCCCGCGAGGAACACTCGACCGACGCGGAACCGGTCCACCATCCGGATGTTCACGTGCCAGGTGGACAGCCAGGTGGGTGCGGACAGCACGACACGTGGCTCGCCCGCGATGTCGTCGAAGATCCGTTGGAAGTAGTCGACCGACGGTTCCGGCAGCCGGCCGTGTTCGTCGAAATCGGCGAAGGGCACGCCCTGGAATTGCCAGGCGGTGGTGCCCGGGAACGGGCACAACGCCACGAATCCGCGCTCGGGCCGGGTCCATTGGTACCAGCGATCCGGGGTCAGCCCGTCGACGTGTACGTCACCGAGCAGCATCCCCTGGATTCCCGATTCACCCTCGAACGGCACCCCCAGCACATGCCGGACGGTGCTGCGGCCGCCATCGCATCCCACCAGGTATCCGACCGTGATCGATTCTCCAGCAGCGAATCTCACGGTCACGCCGTTGGTGTCCTGCTCGAATCCGGCCACCTCCACGTTTCGTTCCACGCGGACGCCGAACTCCTCGAGCCGCTCCCGCAGGATCTGCTCGGTGCGCCATTGCGGGATGAACAGCCCGCTCTCGTAGGGCCGATCCGGGGTGGGAACCAGGCCGGCCTGCGGGTCGTTGTCGGCCACCACCTCTCCGCGTACCGAGACGCGGGACGGTAGGTGACGGAACCCCGCGGCGCAGATCTTGTCGATCACCCCGAGGTCGTCCATCACTTCCTGGCTTCGCGCGGTCAAGCCCTTGCCGCGCGAGCCGGGAAACGGTTCTGGCGATTTGTCGACCACCCGCACGCCGACATCGCGCCGCGCGAGTTCGAGTGCCAGGGTGAGACCGGTGGGCCCGGCTCCGGCTATGACCACGTCGGTGGTGCTCATAGCGGCATCCTATTCGCGGCTGCGCTGCTACTCCTGTCTTACCGGCCGGAATAGGGATTCGTGAGCTCCGGGGAGGACCAGCGTGCGGGCGTATCCGATTGCGTCGGGGGTCGTCTCGAAGATGTGCCGATCTTCGCTGTCCTTGGTGGTGAACACTCCCAGTGCCTCGAGGGGCCGCAGGTGTTCGGTTTTGATTCCCGAGATCAGCACGGTGATATGGCGGTGTTCGAGCTTGGTGATGGCATCCTTCAGGACGATGGCACCGGTCGCGTCGATCGCCGTGATCCGCGACATCCGCAGGATCACCACCTTCACGTCCGAGACGTCGGCGAGTTCGAGGAGGAACCGGTGGGCGGCAGCGAAGAACAGGGCTCCGTCGATCCGATACGCGACGATGTGCTCACGGAGAAGCTCGTGCTCCTCGTCGAGGTGGTCGTCGGATTCCAGCGGCACCTGCTCGATCCGTGCCGACTTGGCGACCGCCCGCAACGCGAGGATCGCGGCGAAGGCGACACCGACAGCAACGGCGGTCACCAGATCGAGCGCGACGGTGACGAGGAAGGTGGCGACCATCACGACCGCATCCGAACGGGTGGCCCGGACGATGGCCAGGATCGAGGCGGTCTCCACCATCCGCACGGTGGTTGCCAGCAGCACCCCGGCGAGGGCGGCGAGCGGGATCTCCGCGACCAGCGACGAGGCCAGATACACGATGGCAGCCAGGATGAACGCATGCGTCAGCGCCGCGAGACGGGTGCGTGCACCCGACCGCACGTTGACCGCAGTCCGCGCGATCGCACCGGTTGCCGGCACGCCACCGAACAGCGGCGCGGCAATGTTCGCCAGCCCCTGGCCGAAGAGTTCACGGTCGGGATCGTGTCGCGTTCCGACGCCCATCGAGTCCGCCGCGGTCGCCGACAGCAGCGATTCGAGCGCCGCGAGTGCCGCGACGGCAAGTGCGGGGGCGATCAGCGAGGTCACCTCGTCGAGGTGAAGAAAGCTCAGGCTCGGTGCGGCGATACCCGCCGGAATGGTGCCGATACGGTCGATGTCGAGGCTGAAGAGCTTCGCCACGACCGTCACCACTGCCACCGCGACGAGGGAGAACGGAAGCCTCGGAAAGTAGCGGCCGCCGACGAGAATTGCCACGGCCACCAGAACGGCCACCGCCAGTGCGAGAAACGAGGGATCCTGCACGAACTTGTGGACGGCGTCGACGGCGCTCTGCCACACCTTCTCACCCTCGGCGTCGGTGATTCCCAGCGCGGCGGGGAATTGCTGTAGTGCGATGACCACCGCGATACCGGCCGTGAACCCCTCGATCACCGGAGCCGGCATGTACCGCACCGCACGGCCCACGCCGGCGAACGCGAGAACAACGAGGACCAGCCCGGCGATCACACCGACCGCGAGGACCCCCGATCCTCCGTACTCGTGCACGATCGGCACCAGGACGACCGTCATGGCACCGGTGGGCCCCGACACCTGGAAGCGGGAGCCGCCGAAGACCGCAGCCACCGCACCGGCGATCACTGCCGTGGTCAGGCCCGCCGCGGCACCGAGACCGGTACTGATTCCGAACCCCAGCGCCAGGGGCAGTGCCACCAGAGCCACGATCAGACCGGCGAGCAGATCTGCCCCCGGAGCACGCAGCCCCGGCTTCCATTCGCTCCAGCGCGGAATGAGGGCGGCAACCGATCGCGCCGCCCGAGCGGTGGCGCGCTCGGTCACCGCACCGGAATCTTTCGACGCAGTCAACTCCGTCATGACCGCTCGCCGGACGGCGGAGAGACCGCGGCGGTGGGGTCGAGAACGTCCTCGAGTTGGGCGAGCCGGAGCTTGAGGGCACCCAGCTCGTCCCGCAGGACATCCGGGAGCCTGTTTCCACCGATGGTCGCGAACCACTCGTCGATCAGGCGGGTCTCCGCGATCCACTCCACCGGATCGACCTTCACCGCAGCGGCGACCTTGTCACGATCGAATTCGAGGCCGTGCAGGTTCAGTGCGTCCGGGGTAGGGACGTTACCGATCGGCGTCGCTTCCGCGCTCGCCCGGCCGTCGATGCGTTCGAGTGCCCACGCGAGAACACGCGAGTTCTCCCCGAAGCCCGGCCAGAGGAACTCGCCGTCGTCGTCGCGTCGGAACCAGTTGACGTAGAAGATCTTCGGCAACAACTCAGGGTTCGCCTTCGCGCCGATATCGAGCCAGTGCTGGAAATAGTCGCCGACGTGATAGCCGAGGAACGGCAGCATCGCCATCGGGTCGCGGCGCACCACACCCACCCGCCCGGTGGCGGCGGCCGTGGTCTCCGAAGACAGAACGGAGGCGAGGAATACCCCGTGCTGCCAGCTCCGCGATTCGGTGACCAGGGGAATGGTGGTGGCGCGACGACCACCGAAGAAGATCGCCGAGATCGGCACGCCTGCAGGATCGTTCCACTCGGGTGCCACGGTCGGACACTGGGCGATGGGCGTGCAATATCTCGAATTGGGATGTGCCGCAGTACTTCCGGATGCCGGACTCCAGTCGCGATGCTGCCAGTCGGTGAGATGCGCCGGGGGCGCTTCGGTCATGCCCTCCCACCAGATGTCGCCGTCATCGGTGAGCGCGACGTTGGTGAAGATCGAGTTGCCCTGGTCGATGGTCGCCATCGCATGCGGGTTCGTATGTTCGCCGGTGCCGGGCGCAACACCGAAGAATCCGGCCTCCGGGTTCACCGCATGGAGACGACCGTCTTCCCCGAAGCGCATCCATGCGATGTCGTCGCCGATGGTTTCCGCGGTCCACCCGTCGAGGCTGGGGTCAAGCATGGCGAGGTTGGTCTTGCCACACGAAGAGGGGAACGCTGCGGCGATGTAGCGCACTTTCTTCTCGGGGGACGTGAGTTTGAGGATGAGCATGTGCTCTGCCAGCCAGCCCTCGTCCTTTGCCATCTTCGAGGCGATGCGCAGTGAGTAACACTTCTTTCCCAGCAGTGCATTGCCGCCGTATCCCGAACCGTAGCTCCAGATCGTGCGCTCTTCCGGGAAGTGGGAGATGTATTTGGTGTGATCGCAGGGCCAGGGCACATCTGCCTGACCGGCATAGAGCGGCGCACCGACCGAGTGCACGCATTTGACGAATTCGGTGCCCGGTGTCAGCCGATCCCACACCGCGGCACCGGACCGGGTCATGATGTGCATCGAGACGGCGACGTATTCCGAATCAGTGACCTGGACACCGAACTTCGGCTCCGCCGCGTCCAGCGGACCCATGCAGAAGGCGATGACGTACATCGTCCGTCCGGACATCGCCCCACGGTAGTGCTCGGTCATCACCGTCTTCATATCGACGGGGTCCACCCAGTTGTTCGTCGGTCCGGCGTCGGCCTGCGACTCCGAACAGATGAAGGTACGGTCTTCGACCCGTGCGACATCTTCGGGATCGGAGGCGCACCAGAAAGAGTTGGGTTTGCGATCGAGCCGGACGAATGTGCCCTTGCCGACCAGCATCGTGGTCAACCGATCCCACTCGGCGGCTGAACCGTCGCACCAGACCACACGGTCGGGGGCCGTGAGATCGGTGATCTCGTCGAGCCAGGACACGATCTCGGGATGGTCGGTCGGTGCGACGCCGAGACGGGATACGAAGGGTGTTGTCACGTTCTTCTCCTCATGGAGTTCGCAAGCTGCAGCTCGGCGAATCACTGTTGCCGATCTCGAAGGGGGACGGAATCGCCGAGTGTTCTGCCCGCGTGACGGGCGACGGCGGAAACGAGAAGCCGATCGTCGAGTGCCGGAAGAACTCGATCGACGGGTGTGATCAGCGCCAGAGCCCGTACGCATGCGGCTATCACGTCGACCGTCAGGCCGAGGGCGCCGTGTCCACAGACGGCGCTCAGCAGTCCGGGTAGTACCAGGGCGCCGTCGGTGAAGGGGTCGTCGGGCGGCCGCACCGTGCGGGAGGGTGCGACTTGATCATCGGCTGAGCCGCCGAGATCGATCAGGACGTCGTGATGTTCCATCACTCGGCGCAGCGGGAGGGCCTGCGCGTCCCGTTCGTGCCAGCTGCTCAGATTCCCGACCCCCGATGCCATCAGCACCGGCGCCAACAGCGGCGCCGGATTGACACCGGCGATCACGACTCGGCCGGTTCGGGGCGGCACTCGCCGGTGACGGAGGGTCGTGATCGTCGACGCCGCCAAAGTTACTGTCAGCAAGTCTGTTTCCGTGATGACGAGGGGTCCGCCGCGCTCGGCCACCGCACGCTGCACCGTCAGCGAGTCGGCCCACCCGAGACCCGTGACGAATGCTGCAGACACGCGATGAGGAAGTCCGGCGATCCGGTCTGCGACCTCCCGGGGTGCGCCCGTGGTCAGGGGCAGGCGAAGCGGCCGGATCGGCGTTCGAGCCCGGACCAGTGCCGCATAATCCTCCATCGCGGTCCATGGCGTTCGTGTCCGCGCAGAAGGCGCCGTTCGCGTCCGCGCCGCACAGACTCCGACGACGGCAACGTCGATGTCCGGAATCACCAGACCGGCCAGGTCGGCCCGTCCGCTCCTACCGTCATTGTGGTTGTTCGTCACGGTCGACATCTCATTTCCGAGTCGGACACGCTTCCACTGACCGACCCATTCGATGTATGCACTTTAGCAATTCTGCAACTAGTGGCCAGGTAGAAAGCCCTGCCTTGGTAAGCCCCCCGTCAGCCCCCGGTTTCGCTCACCAAGGCAGGAGTATGGGGAAGGTCCTCGAGCAGTTCGGCCTGACCTGCCACCATGCCGGTCAAGATTGCGCGCGCTGTCGCGAGGAGCTCTGCAATGCGAGGCGAGGTGAGGGCGTACGACACCGACAACCCCTCGCGCCTGGCCGTGACCAGACCTGCGCGGCGAAGGATGGACAATTGCTGCGAGAGGTTGGCCGGCTCGATTCCCACCTCGGGGAGCATCTCGGACACGGCATATTCACGCTCGCTCAACAGCTCCAGCACACGAATCCGCGCCGGGTGTCCCAGCGTCTTGAAGAAGTCCGCCTTCATTTGATACAGCGGCAGGCGCGAGTTCGCGACCATGCTTCTCCCGTCCTCCGACTCGGTCCGATGCCAGGCCGATGTCATCAGCCCGCGTTACTTGCGAATCTTAGCAAGTCGTTATCGCTACGGCCACCGAGACCTCTGCGCCACCCGAAGCCCGGGGTTACACAGTGGGCGCCGCGCTTGACCTCCGGCGCCCTGACCCAATGTCGCATCGGTCTAATTGCATTGAACCAGTGCGACATTGGTTGCGCGGCGGACTGGTCGGTTTTTTCTCGGTCGGCGGTGTAATCTATCAGCAGTTCAGTTCGAGACGATCAACCGGCCAGATCGATCACCGGATCGATCACCAATCCACAGGGAGTGAAATATGAGTTCCTCCGATCTCTTCACCGACCTCGTCGCCTGGGGTGCCGAGGGCTTCCTCAACGGCAATCCCGTCCAGTCGGCAGTGGGCACGGT
>NZ_JBAQEO010000515.1:0-8638 GCF_049286785.1 Rhodococcus sp. (in: high G+C Gram-positive bacteria)
AACGGAATCTAATCCTCGTGCTCGACAACGACGGCAACAGTGAAGGGCCCACGGCGTGATCCCCAACGCCCGGCTAGATGACGGCCTCGAAGAACCATAGGGGGACGGCGTCGACGGGCGACCACCAGACCATTTTCAGCCCGGAACGGGCGTCCCACCAGGGACAATTTGGCTAGATGTAGAACTTCCGCGGTCCCGCTAGATGACGTGGCGGTGCGCGGCAAGGCGGCGTCGCATGTCCCGCAGGTAGTACCGGGCGGGCGCCTCCCGCAGCGGGCGAGGAAGCCGCTTGTACGCGGCGGGGAGCACCTTCATCAGCCGGTCGAACCGTCGCTGATCGCGCTCGGTCCAGGGCAGTTCGAGTTCCTGGCGGAAACGGTCGGGGAGCAGTCCGATCGTGATGAAGCGGTTGGCCCCCATCATGGCTCGCATCGGAGCGGGCGCCTGACCACCGCGGAGAAGGTCACGCACGTAATGACGGATTTTGTCGTCGATCTCGAGCGTGGCGACCTGGTGGTCCCAGTACTCCCGGAACGCCTTGCGGTCGGCGGGCCACATGTCTTCCGGCACCTGCAGGGCGGTGCCATAGATGGCGGCGTCCCGGTAGACACGGTCGGCGAACTCATCGTCCATGGGGCCGTAGAAACGTTCGTACAGATCGGCGGCGCCGTAGTACAGCGTCGCCGCCACCCACAACTGCAGCTCCGGATCGAAGGCGTTGTACGTCTCCGAGCGGACCGGCACGTGCGCCTTGTTCACCATCCGCACGATCGTCTTGCGCTCCTCCTCGGTGCCGAGGGTGACCGCGTAGATGTACGTCATGGTGGTACGCAACCGGTCCACCGGGCGGATCAATGTGGTGCTGTGGTCGGCGACGCCGTGCCCGACCCCCGGGTTCGCGAGCTGCAGGATGACGGTGGAACCTGCCCCCAGATAGATGAACGATTCCCGGGTGATGGTCGAGAGGGCACGGGCATGACCTTCGCCGCCCTGCGCCTGCACCTGTGTATCCGCCTGCACATCTGCGCCGGCCTTCGCGTTCTTGTGAGCCTTGCTGTCGTGGAGTAGCACGGTCGGTCCCCATCTCTCATGCAACAATGTTTCTCAAACTGTTGCATAGTTGCGGTCGCCGGACAAGGGACTTACTACTCTGGTACGTCGGCGTGGCCGTGCTCGCGGAGGGCGGCCCTGATCTTGCTCGCAGCCTCGTCCAGTGACTCCGGTGACGGATTCGGATCGGCCTTGCTGATGTCGAAGTCGCCCATGTCGTAGGCCGGGAAGACGTGCACGTGCAGGTGCGGAACCTCGAGTCCGGCGATCAGCAGACCTGCCCGGGGTGCGTCGAAAGCCGGCCGCACGGCACGGCCGATCGTGCGCGCAACCTCCATGACCTTGGTCCACAGCTCGCCGTCGACGTCCTGCCACTGGTCGACCTCCACCCGGGGGACGACGAGTGTGTGCCCCTGCGTCACGGGCGCGATGGTGAGAAAAGCGACCACGTCGTCGTCCTCCCACACGAACCGTCCGGGCAGATCTCCGTTGATGATTGCGCTGAATACAGATGCCATGTGCAGAGGATATGTTCCGCCTCCCTCGGGGGTGCGGCTGACAGGTGATTCACAGGCAGGGCCCAGAGTGGTCGGAGCGTGGACCGCGACTCTGGCAGGTATGACGACGAAAACGTTCTCCGGCGCCCCGCACGCCGTCAGAAGCACCTCGAATACCGAAGCTTCGCCCGTGCTCGACGTTGTCGTGCCGGTCTACAACGAAGAGGCGGGTCTCGAACGCTGCGTGCGTCGGTTGCGGCAACATCTCGACGAGAACGTGCCCTACTCCGCCCGCATCACCATCGCCGACAACGCCAGCGTCGACGGCACTCTCGCTGTCGCGACGCGGCTCTCGCGCGAGGTCGAGGGCGTGCGGGTGGTGCACCTCGACGAGAAAGGCCGAGGTCGTGCGCTGCGTGCTGTGTGGAGCGCGTCGGACTCCCGGGTCGTCGCCTATATGGATGTCGACCTCTCCACCGACCTCAACGCGCTGATGCCCCTCGTGGCACCGCTGCTCTCCGGGCACTCCGACATCGCGATCGGTACCCGGCTCTCGAGGTCTTCCCGCGTGGTGCGCGGACCCAAACGTGAATTCATCTCCCGCAGCTACAACCTCATCCTGCGTGGCGCCCTGCACGCGCGCTTCTCGGACGCCCAATGCGGCTTCAAAGCCATGCGCACGGACGTGGCGCGCCGGTTGCTCCCGCTCGTCGAGGACCCGGGCTGGTTCTTCGACACCGAACTGCTGGTGCTCGGAGAACGTGCCGGACTGCGCATCCACGAGGTTCCGGTGGACTGGGTCGACGACCCCGACAGTCGCGTCGATATCGTCGCCACCGCCGTCGCGGACCTGAAGGGTGTGTGGCGCGTCGGCCGCGGTCTGGCCACGGGTTCGCTGCCGCTGGCTACGCTCCGGGCCGGTTTCGACCGCGAACCCCTCCTCGTCGGTGTCCCGCGCGGGATGGTCGGACAGCTCGTCAGGTTCGCCGCGATCGGCGTCGCCTCCACCGTGGCGTACACCCTGCTGTACCTGGCGCTGCATCCCTTGGTGGGCGCGCAGTGGGCCAATGCGCTCTCGCTGTTGATCACCGCGGTACTCAACACCGCGGCCAACCGGGCGTTCACGTTCGGAGTCCGCGGATCTGCGGGCGCCGCACGCCATCAGCTGCAGGGCCTGCTCGTCTTCGGCTTCGGTCTGCTGTTGACCAGCGGACCATTGTTCCTGGTCCACGCGACGGTCCCCGATGCCTCCAGGAACTTGGAGCTCGCGGTGCTGATCATCGCGAATCTTGTTGCCACCGTTACCCGATTCATCGCCCTTCGCTGGGTGTTCCGAACCACCCGAACCGAGGGAGTTTCCGCATGACCACCACACTCGAAGCGCAGACAGTCGCGCCGGCGCAAGGACCGCGCGGTAGGCGCTGGGAACCCTGGGCGCTCGCCGCGCTGCTGGCGGGCACCGCGGTCGCCTACCTCTGGGGGCTCGGCGCGTCCGGCTGGGCCAACTCGTTCTATTCCGCCGCGGTACAGGCCGGTGCCGAATCGTGGAAGGCATTCTTCTTCGGTTCGTCCGATGCCGCCAACTCGATCACCGTCGACAAGCCGCCGATGTCCCTGTGGGTGATGTCGTTGTCGGTGCGCATCTTCGGACTCAGCTCATGGGCCATGCTGGTGCCCCAGGCGCTGCTCGGCGTCGGCTCGGTCGCGTTGCTGTACGCGACGGTCAGGCGCTGGTTCGGTGCGAGCGCAGGGCTGCTGGCCGGGATGGTGCTGGCGCTGACTCCCGTTGCGGCGCTGATGTTCCGATTCAACAACCCCGATGCCCTGCTCGTGCTGCTCATGATCGCATCCGTCTGGGCGCTGCTGCGCGGCGTGCGGGACGGACGCACCCGGTGGCTCGTCCTCACGGGTGTGTTCATCGGCCTCGGCTTCCTCACCAAGCAGTTGCAGGTGATGCTCGTCGTGCCGCCGCTGGCCCTGACCTATCTGATTGCAGGACCGCCGAGGTTCGGAAAACGACTGGCCCAGTGCTTCGCCGCCCTGGGCGCGATGATCGTCTCTGCCGGCTGGTGGCTGCTGATCGTCGAGCTGTTGCCGGCGTCGTCACGGCCGTGGATCGGTGGGTCGCAGAACAACTCGATCCTCGAGCTCACCCTCGGTTACAACGGTCTCGGTCGCCTCAACGGTGAGGAAACCGGCAGCGTCGTGCCGGGTGGCGGAGACCGCGGTGCCACGATGGGCGGTGCCACCGAGGCGGCGACGGGCGCCATGCCCGGCGGCGGGGCTCCCGCCGGCGGTGGCGGCATGTGGGGTAGTGCCGGTATCACCCGCATGTTCGAATCCGCGCAGGGCGGGCAGATCGCCTGGTTGATCCCTGCCGCGTTGATCCTGCTCGTCACGGGACTCGTCCTGCGTGGCCGGGCGCCGCGCGTCGACATCCAGCGGGCGTCGTTCATCGTGTGGGGTCTGTGGCTCCTGGTCACCGGGCTCACTTTCAGCTTCATGGCCGGCATCTTCCACGCGTATTACACGGTGGCGCTCGCCCCGGCTGTCGCGGCGTTGGTGGCGATCGGGTCGGTCAGTTTGTGGCGGCGCCGGGACGCGCTCTGGGTACGTGCGGTGATGTCTGCGACCGTGCTCGTCACCGTCGCCACTGCCTGGATGCTGCTCAGTCGCAGCGCCTCGTTCGCGGCATGGCTGAAGTGGGCTGTCGTGATCGTCGGTGTCCTCGCGGCCGTCGCGATGCTGGTCCCGGCGATGACGCGGGGCCGGATCGCAGTCGTCTCCGTCCTCGCGGCGCTCTTCGCCGGGCTCGCCGGACCCACCGCGTATGCGCTGGACACCATTGCCACCCCGCATACCGGGTCCATAGTCTCGGCAGGTCCCGACGTCGAGGGCGGTCACGGCGGCCCGGGTGGCATGGGGCGCCCGGCCGGTCGTCCCGGCGGGATGGCCGGCGCGGGGATCCCCACACCTCCGGCAGGTATTCCCGACGGCATGGGCGGTCCCATGGCCGGAGCAGGCGGCGGTCTCCTGTCGGGCAGCACTCCGGGCGACGAACTGGTCACCCTGCTCGACACCGACTCCGACGAGTACACCTGGGTGGCAGCCGCGGTCGGGTCGAACAGCGCGTCCGGCTACCAGCTCGCGACGGAGGACCCGGTCATGGCGATCGGTGGCTTCAACGGCAGCGACCCGTCGCCGACGATCGAGCAGTTCCGGCAGTACGTGGCCGACGGCAAGATCCACTACTTCATCAGCAGTGGCCGCGGCGCCGGCATGGGCAGTGAGGGCACCTCGTCCGAGATCTCGTCATGGGTGCAGGAGAACTTCACTTCCGTCACGGTCGACGGTGTGACGCTCTACGACCTCACTTCCTGACGCGCTGAGTGCACTCTCCGACGTGTGGTTCTCGGCGGGCCGTAGTCTGACACCCGTGCGCGTACTCGTTATCGGCTCCGGAGCCCGTGAACATGCCCTCCTTCTCGCCCTTGCTCGCGATCCGGGTGTCACAGCCCTGATGTGTGCTCCCGGCAACGCCGGGATCGCCAAGATCGCCGAGCAGTATCCCGTCGACGTCGCGTCGGGTGAGGCCGTGACGGGCCTGGCGAAGAAGGTCGAGGCGGATCTGGTCGTGATCGGCCCCGAGGTGCCTCTGGTCCTCGGTGTGGCCGATGCGGTCCGTGCCGCCGGCATCGCCTGCTTCGGCCCGTCGGCTGCTGCGGCGCGTATCGAGGGTTCCAAGGCGTTCGCGAAGGACGTCATGGCGGCCGCGGGTGTGAAGACAGCCCACAGCGAGATCGTCGACTCGCCGGCCGAGCTCGACGCGGCCCTCGACCGCTTCGGCCCCAACTGGGTGGTCAAGGACGACGGCCTGGCGGCAGGCAAGGGCGTCGTGGTCACCACCGATCGGGATGCCGCCCGCGACCACGCGGCCGAACTCCTCGAGAACGGTCATCCTGTTCTCCTCGAATCCTTCCTCGACGGCCCCGAGGTGTCGCTGTTCTGCCTGGTCGACGGCGAGACCGTGGTGCCTCTGTTGCCGGCCCAGGACCACAAGCGTGTCGGTGACGGAGACACCGGTCCCAACACCGGCGGCATGGGCGCGTACACCCCGCTGCCCTGGCTGCCCCACTCGATGGTCACCCGGATCGTCGACGACGTCGTGAAGCCGGTTGCGGCCGAACTCGTGGCGCGAGGCTGCCCGTTCAGTGGCCTGCTCTACGCGGGCCTGGCGATCGGCAAGGACGGCCCGGCCGTGGTCGAGTTCAACTGCCGATTCGGTGACCCGGAAACGCAGGCCGTGCTGGCGTTGCTGAAGAGCCCGCTCGGTGCACTGCTGAACGCCACCGCCACCGGCACACTCGACAAGGTGGCGCCGCTCGAATGGCAGGCGGGATCAGCGGTGACCGTCGTGGTCGCGGCCGAGTACTACCCGGGCACCCCGCGCACCGGCGACCTGATCACCGGCGCCGACGGCGACGGCATCCTGCACGCCGGCACGAAGGTCGTCGACGGCCGTGTGGTCTCGGCCGGTGGACGGGTGCTCAGTGTGGTCGGCGTCGGGTCGGACCTGAGCGAGGCCCGCGACGATGCCTACGCCAAGATCGCGGCAGTCAAGCTGCCCGGCAGCCACTTCCGCACAGACATCGGGCTGGCCGCGGTCGAGGGCCGAATCTCGATTCCCTAGTGCTCCGCCCTACGTCGGCGTCGTCTCGTGCGCCGGCGACCGAGTATCGCCGCCGCGGCGACGGCAACCGCACCCTCCGCCCACAATCTCGGATTCGTGCTTGCCGGCCGTTTCTCGGCCGACAACGGCATGATGTCGAAGTGGACTGCGCGGGTGCCGTTTTCGGGGTCGCGGCTGAACACCACCCGGAAACTGCCGAGTCCGTCGGGGAGTTCGATCCGGAACGCGTAGGGATCCGTGTCGTCGTCGGGGTGGAGCGGTAACGGCCTGAAAAGAGCGGGAACGGGAGTCAGAAACCGGAGGACGATCACGCCACGACGGACGAAGACCTCGGCCCCGGCGCCCAGCATGGCCCTGACGCGGGCATCCGTGAGCCGGCCGGGAAGGTAATACCAACCGCAGATGTCGGACCAGACGTCGGGACGGTGCGGAACGTCGGTGCGGATCGTCTCGTGAGGGATGTCGAGCAGGTCGTCGAGTAGGTTGCCCATTTCGCCCGGAAGCCACAACACTGCGCGGGTGGCCCCGTTCGTGAAGGCCATGATGGCAACGCCGTCCTCGGGGGCCACCACGATCTGCGAGTCGAAGCCGGGGAGGATGCCCTGGTGCTCGGCCACGAGATGGCCGCCGGTGATGCGACGGAAGAAGGTCAGACCCATACCCGGTATCCGCGGATCGGGCTGGTAGTGGGGCTCGAACATCGTGGCCAGTGTCGAGGCCGCGAGCACCGAACCGTGCTCGCCTGCGCCACCGCCCAGAAGTGCGGCGAGGTAGCGGGTCATGTCCCGGGGGGTGGAGTACGCCGCCGCCGCGCCTCCCGTCGCCCAGTCACGAACCGGAACGGCCTCGGCGCCGCCGGAGCCGAACCTGTACCCGGTGGCGAGACGCGACCGGACGCGTTCGGACGGCACGAGGTCGGTGTCCGCCATACCGAGGGGTCCGAAGAGGTGCTCACGGAGGTAGCGGTCGAGCGACTGCCCGCTCACGTCCGCGACGATCTGCCCGAGCGTGGCATGCGAGTGATCTCCGTATCTGAACCGTGTGCCCGGTTCGGCGTCGATACGCAGTGCCCCTCGGTAGTACTCGGCGAGGGAGGGAACGGGACGCCCCGGCTTCACGCTCTCGCCGAAGTCCGGCCGCAGCAGCCCGGACGGCGACACCAGTTCGCCGATGCCGGCGGTGTGGGTCAGCAGGTGACGCACCGTCGCGGGCCGCCAGTCCGGCTTCGCGGGGATCAGCCGGTATGCGCGAAGGTAGTCGGCGGCGGGCGCGTCGAGGTCGACGAGCCCCTGCTCCCACAGTTGCATGATCGCGATCGCCGTAAAGGTCTTGGTGATCGAGGCGATCCGAAAGACCGTGTCCTCGGTGACAGGGGTCTTCGTCGGTATGTCCGCGACGCCGTGTCCGTGGAAGAACTCGAGGGACCCGCCTCGGATCACCCCCAGCGCCAGTCCGACGGCGGGCCGACGGTGGAGGATCTCGTCGACTCTGGTCTTCATCTGGAGTTCATCGACGTGCATCGCTGTCCCCTCGCGCTCGGATCGCGGAGGTGCCGACGGTGTGGCCGGTCCTTCCCCTACCCTCCAGCGTGACATCGACACGTGCTGAGTGGAAGACCGGTTCATCTGCTGCTCGGTGGGCGACCGTCACGCGAGGGTCAACGCGCCGTCCACCCGCCGTCGATGGTGTAGGACGCGCCGGTGACCATGCCGGCGTCCGGCGACGCCACCCATGCCACCAGTGAGGCCACCTCGGCCGGCACCACCAGCCGCTTGATCGCGCTCTCGGTGAGCATGACCTTCTCGATCACTTCTTCTTCGGTGATTCCGTGAACCCGGGCCTGATCGGCAATCTGGCTCTGCACCAACGGTGTCAGTACGTAACCGGGGTTGACGCAGTTGCTGGTGACGCCGTGCGGGCCGCCCTCGAGGGCCGTCACCTTGGACAGACCCTCGAGACCGTGCTTGGCCGTCACGTAGGCGGACTTGAACGCCGAGGCGCGGAGTCCGTGCACCGACGACACGTTGATCACCCGTCCGAATCCGTTGGCATACATGTGGGGTAACGCTGCGCGGATCAGAAGGAACGGTGCCTCGACCATGAGGGTCTGGATCCGCCGGAAGTCCTCGGGGCGGAAGTCCTCGATGGGGCTGACGGTCTGGATGCCGGCGTTGTTGACCAGAATGTCGGTGTCCAGGCGCAGGTTGTCGAGCTGATCGGTGTCGAGCAGGTCGACGTGCCATGCGGTTCCGTCTATCTCGTCGGCGAGGGTCTTGGCGGCCACGTCGTCGAGGTCGGCGACCGTCACGCGGGCGCCGCGTGCCGCCAGTGTCCGGGCGCAGGCCGCGCCGATTCCACTGGCGCCGCCGGTGACCAGCGCGGAGCGGCCGGCGAGGTTCTG
>NZ_JBAQEO010000516.1:0-10055 GCF_049286785.1 Rhodococcus sp. (in: high G+C Gram-positive bacteria)
AGCGTGGTCAGACCAAGAGTCTCCGGAGGAAGCCCGAACTGTAACCGGGAAGGTGGGGCCGGAAATGGGGAAAGTCCCCGATGTGCGCCGCAGTAGAGTGGTGAAAGGCTCAGGGGACGTTCGGCGCGCCGGTGGTCGGCGGAGTTCTGGTGGCGAATTCGGGGGAATTGCACATGAGTGTCGTCGATGAACAACTCCATTCGGCTGCGCGAGCCGCGGCGGCGGGGGATCGGGGGTCCGTTGAGGCCGCTGTCGACGTGTTGTGGCCGCGTGTGGTGCGTTATTGCCGGGCGCGTTCGGCCGAGTCCGCCGCGCATGACGCCTGCCTGGCGGTGGCCCGCGACCTACCGCGCCTTGCCCGACGGGAGCATCCGCTGCAGGAGATCTACCGCGTGATCCGGCGTGTGGTGGCGCAGGGGGGACACATCACCGCCGCGGCGGCTGAGGGTCCGCTGCAGAGCCTGGAACCGATTGCGCGCGAGATCGTTACATTGCGGTTGATCGACGGGCTCTCCGTGCCCGACACCGCAGGGGTGCTCGGTCTGCCCGTGGGCCGTGTTCTCGTCGTTCAGCACCGTGCGCTCCGCACGCTGCACGGGCAGACCGGGTGATCGGTCTTCGTCACCGGCTGGAGAGCACGCAGAACTCGTTCCCTTCGGGATCGGCGAGAACAACCCAACTCTGTTCGCCCTGACCGACATCCGCATGCCGGGCTCCGAGAGACAGGAGTCGCTTCACCTCGGCTTGCTGGTCTTCGGGACGGAAGTCGAGATGCAGGCGGTTCGGGATCTGTTTCGGTTCGGGTACCTGGACGAAGAGAATCTCCGGGTGACTCTCGGGCGACTCCCGAATGTGGACGTCGCCATCGGCATCGGTGACGTAGCCCCAGCCCAGGGCTGCGGCCCACCACTGTCCCAGCCGGGTGGGGTCGACGGCATCGACCACCAGGGCTTCCCAATCCAGTGCCATCGATCAACGGTACCGGCAACTCCGCAGGGTGCGCGGTCGATCGTTCCACTCCGAGGTGCGCGCGAAACGTCAATGCCGCCCGTGTGCCTGCAGTGTGTCGAGGTATTTGCGAGCCCTACCGGACTGCAGCTGAAATAGGCTGAAGTCGAGCGCCGGAGCACCCGGAGTTCCGATCCACGGAGGAGTGCCGCCGATGCGTGACGTGCTGGCAGATCTGATGCCCATCTGGGAATCCGGTGGAACGGCCGGAGTCGGAACGGTGGTCCGTACATTCCGGTCCGCGCCGCGGCAGCCGGGCGCATCGATGGTCGTCGCATCCGACGGTACCGTCGCAGGTTCGGTGTCGGGTGGGTGCGTGGAGGGCGCCGTCTACGAACTGGCCACCGAGGTGGCGGCCTCAGGAGTTCCGGCGCTGCAACGGTACGGCGTCAGTGACGACGACGCGTTCTCCGTCGGCCTCACCTGCGGCGGAATCATCGACATCTTCGTAGAGGCAGTGTCCCGTCGCACGTTCCCCGAATTGGGGAAGGTTGCAGCAGACGTCGAGCACCAGCGCCCCGTCGCCGTGGCCACCGTGGTGTCCCACCCGGACGCCGCATGGGTGGGCCGGAGGCTGGTGGTGCGTCCGGACGATGCCCTCGGCTCACTGGGCTCGCCCCGCGCCGACGCCGCGGTCACCGACGATGTTCGGGGACTCCTCGCGGCCGGGCGAACCGAGGTGCTGACATACGGTCCGGACGGGCAACGGCTCGGGGAGGGAATGGAGATCTTTGTCGCGAGTTATGCCCCGCGACCACGCATGCTGGTGTTCGGCGCCATCGACTTCGCAGCGGCGGTGGCCCGGCAGGGGGCGTTCCTGGGATACCGGGTGACCGTGTGCGACGCGCGGCCCGTGTTCGCGACGAGGGCGCGGTTCCCGACCGCGGACGAGGTGATCGTCGATTGGCCACACCGGTACCTCGCCGCGCAGGTCGAGGCGCGGGCAATCGACTCGCGAACGGTGGTCTGCGTGCTCACCCACGACCCCAAGTTCGATGTTCCGCTTCTGGAGCTGGCTCTGCGCCTGCCCGACATCGCGTTCGTCGGGGCGATGGGATCGCGAAGAACCGACCTCGATCGTCGTGCCCGACTGCGCGAGGCCGGGCTCTCCGACAGCGAGCTCGAGGGATTGTCGAGCCCAATCGGCCTGGACATCGGGGCCCGTACACCGGAGGAGACGGCGGTGTCGATCGCGGCCGAGATCATCGCCCGACGGTGGGGCGGATGTGGACGTCCGCTGGCCGAGTCGAGTGGGCGGATCCACCATGAGGAATCCGCCGCCGCCCCGGTGGACTGAGGCTGTGCGTACTTGACGGACGACCGAAAGTTGCGCAGGCTGAGAGCATCCACGGTCTGTGAGGCAGGTCACAATGCAGGTACCAGGACCTTTCGAGTACGAACGCGCAACCGGAGTCGACGACGCCATCGCTCTGCTGGACCGGCTGGGTGAGGAGGCCCGTCTTGTGGCGGGCGGCCACAGCCTGCTGCCGATGATGAAATTGCGACTTGCGAACCCCGAGTTCCTGATCGACATCAACGACCTCGAGGGCGAACTCGGGTACATCACGATGGAGCCGGCGCTGGTCCGGATCGGGGCGATGACGCGACACCGAAGACTCCTCGAATCCGACGACCTCGCGGCGGTGTTCCCGATCTTCCGTGATGCCGAATGGGTGATCGCCGATCCGATCGTGCGTAACCGCGGAACGATCGGCGGATCTCTGTGCCAGGCCGATCCGGCCGAAGATCTGGGGACGGTCTGCAGAGTCCTCGGTGCCACGTGCGTGGTGCGCGGGCCCGGTGGCGTCCGCGAGATTCCGATCGAGGAGGTGTCGGTCGGTCCGTACGAGACCTCGCTGGCCCATAACGAGATACTCACCGAGATCACGATTCCGCGGCGAGATCACAGTGCGAGCGCCTACGCCAAGGTGGAACGCCGTGCGGGGGACTGGGCGGTGACCGCCGCGGGCGCAGCCGTGACGGTGGAGGGCGGTGAGTTCGTGCGGGCTGCCGTCGGGTTGACTGCTGTCGATTCGGATCCTGCCGGCCTCTCCGCCGTGTCCGACTATCTGGTCGGGCGGCCTCCGTCGGAGGAGGCGTTCATCCAGGCGGGCCGTCTGGCCGCGCAGGCGTGCTCGCCCGTCGGGGACGTGCGCGGCACCGTGGACTACAAGCGCCATCTGGCGTCCGAACTGACGACGCGCACTCTCCGCACGGCAGTGGACCGGGTGTTGCGCGCCGACGTCGAACACCAGCCGACCGGAGGAGCATGACCATGCAGGTCAACATGACCGTCAACGGAGAAGACGTGAGCGCGGACGTGGAACCGCGCATGCTGCTGGTGCATTTCCTGCGGGATCAGCTGGGGTTGACCGGCACCCACTGGGGCTGCGACACCAGTAACTGCGGAACCTGTGTGGTCACGGTGGACGACGATCCGGTGAAGTCGTGCACCATGCTGGCGGCGATGGCGAGCGGGCACCGCGTGCGCACCGTCGAGGGCCTCGAACAGGACGGCGAACTCGATCCCATCCAGGAGGGGTTCATGCAGTGCCACGGTCTGCAGTGCGGGTTCTGCACTCCGGGCATGATGATGACGGCGCGTGCACTGCTCGACCGGGTGGACGATCCCGACGAGGACACCATCCGCGAAGCCATTTCCGGGCAGATCTGCCGCTGCACCGGGTACACCACGATCGTGCGTTCGATCCAGTGGGCGGCGGAGCACCGCCACGGCAAGGTGGCGGTCCCCGAACCTGCCGGCGACTTCGACGCCGAAGTGCAGGAAGAGAAGACACACGGCGCCGAGGGTGCGCCGATGACCGTGACCGAGAACGTAGGTAGCACGTCATGACCACCGTCGAATCCCGTCCCGAAGACACAGACCTCGTCGACAACGACAAGAAGCCGTGCGGCCACGGTCGGATGCTGCGCAAGGAGGATCCCCGGTTCATCAGGGGCCTGGGCAACTACGTCGACGACGTTCAGCTTCCCGGCATGCTGCACCTCGCGATTCTGCGCTCACCCGTCGCGCACGCGCGCATCGTCAGTATCGATGTCACGGCGGCGCAGGAACATCCGAAGGTGAAGGCGGTGGTGACGGGCGCCGACCTTGCCGAGAAGAACCTCGCCTGGATGCCCACCCTGTCGAACGACGTGCAGGCGGTGCTGGCCACCGACAAGGTCCGGTTCCAGGGGCAGGAAGTGGCATTCGTCGTGGCCGAGGACCGCTATTCGGCCAGGGATGCGCTGGAACTGATCGACGTCGAATACGACATGATCGATCCCGTCGTCGACGTCCGCACGGCTCTGTCGCCGGACGCGCCGGTGATCCGCACCGATCTCGAGGGCAAGAAGGACAATCACTGTTTCGACTGGGAGACCGGCGACGCCGCCGCCACCGAGGCCGTGTTCGCGAAGGCGGACGTGGTGGTGAAACAGGAGATGGTCTATCCGCGTGTGCATCCCGCGCCGATGGAGACGTGCGGTGCTGTCGCGGACGTCGACCGGGTGTCCGGCAAGCTCACGCTGTGGTCGACGAGCCAGGCACCGCACGCACACCGGACCTTGTACGCGTTGGTGGCGGGCATCCCGGAACACAAGATCCGGGTGATCTCCCCGGACATCGGTGGCGGATTCGGCAACAAGGTTCCGATCTATCCGGGGTACGTGTGCGCGATCGTAGCGTCCCTGGTGCTCGGCAAGCCGGTGAAGTGGATGGAGGATCGCAGCGAGAACCTCATGAGCACCAGTTTCGCCCGCGACTACATCATGGTGGGCGAGATCGCCGCCACCGCGGAGGGCAGGATCCTCGCGATCCGGACCAACGTGCTCGCCGATCATGGCGCCTTCAACGGGGTCGCCTCCCCGGTGAAGTATCCGGCCGGATTCTTCGGTGTCTTCACCGGCAGCTACGACATCGAAGCGGCGTACTGCAAGATGACGTCGGTCTATACGAACAAGGCGCCGGGCGGCGTCGCGTATGCGTGCTCGTTCCGTATCACCGAGGCCGTCTATCTCGTGGAACGGCTCGTCAACTGCCTGGCGTTCGACCTGAAGATGGATCCGGCCGAGCTGCGGCTGAAAAACCTGCTGAAGCCGGATCAGTTTCCGTACACCAGCAAGACCGGCTGGGTGTACGACTCGGGTGACTACGCGACGACGATGCGCAAGGCCATGGACATGATCGGCTACGAGCAGTTGCGGCAGGAGCAACGCGAGCGGCGCGAACGCGGAGAGCTGATGGGAATCGGCATTTCGTTCTTCACCGAAGCCGTCGGTGCCGGCCCGCGCAAGGACATGGACATTCTCGGTCTGGGCATGGCCGACGGCTGCGAACTCCGGGTGCATCCCACCGGCAAGGCCGTGGTGCGGCTGTCGGTGCAGACGCAGGGACAGGGCCACGAGACGACGTTCGCGCAGATCATCGCGGAGGAACTCGGGATTCCCCCGGAAGACATCGACGTGGTGCACGGCGACACCGACAACACCCCGTTCGGTCTCGGGACGTACGGCAGCCGGTCCACGCCGGTATCCGGAGCAGCGGCCGCACTGGTGGCCCGGAAGGTGCGGGACAAGGCGAAGATCATCGCGTCCGGGATGCTCGAGGCGTCTGTTGCCGACCTGGAATGGGAGAAGGGTTCGTTCCACATCAAAGGCGATCCCTCGGCGTCCGTCACCATTCAGGACATCGCCATGCGGGCCCACGGTGCGGGCGATCTGCCGGAGGGAATCGAGGGCGGACTCGACGCCGAGATCTGCTACAACCCGTCGAACCTCACCTACCCCTACGGTGCGTACTTCTGCATCGTCGACATCGATCCCGGAACCGCCGTGGTGAAGGTGCGCCGGTTCCTCGCCGTCGACGACTGTGGAACGCGCATCAATCCCATGATCATCGAGGGACAGGTGCACGGTGGTATCACCGAAGGAATCGGCATGGCCCTGATGCAGATGATCGGCTTCGACGAGGACGGCAACTGTCTCGGGGGGTCACTGATGGACTACCTGATTCCGACCGCGCTCGAGGTGCCGCACCTCGAGACCGGGTTCACCGTCACGCCATCGCCGCATCACCCGATCGGTGCGAAAGGAATCGGCGAATCCGCGACGGTCGGCTCCCCGCCGGCGGTGGTGAACGCCGTCGTCGACGCGTTGGCGCCGTTCGGGGTGCGGCACGCCGACATGCCACTCACCCCGTCGCGGGTGTGGGAAGCGATGCAGGGCCGGGCGACGCCGCCGATCTGATCTCACCTCATCCCGACCGACAGGAACGCCGATGGACATGAAAGAGCGTGCGGCGCAGTTGCTGCGAGACCGCAGGCCCTTCGTTCACGCCACCGTGGTGCGCGCGCAGCCGCCCACGTCCACGCGCACGGGCGACGAGGCGATTCTGCTGCAGGACGGCACGATCGAGGGTTTCGTGGGCGGCCAGTGCGCCCAGAACTCGGTGCGCAAGGCGGCTCTGGACGCACTGCAGACCAACGAGTCGGTGTTGCTGCGGGTGCTGCCGGACGGCGCGGTGCACTTTCCGGACACACCCGGAGCGGAGGTCGTGGTGAATCCGTGCCTGTCCGCGGGCGCCATGGAGATCTTTCTCGAACCGCAACTGCCGGCACCGCTGCTGCGAATCAGCGGTTCGACTCCGATCGCGGAAGCACTGGAGGGGATGGCTGCGATGTCCGGTTTCGTCGTGGAGCGCGACGGCGACCCGGAACATCTCGACGAAACCACGGCGATCGTGATCGCCAGCCACGGCGGTCCGGAGGGCGACATGATCCGGGGGGCACTCGACGCCGGTGTCGGCTACATCGGACTCGTCGCCAGCAAAGCCCGGGGTGCGTCGATACTCGGCCCGCTCGAACTGACGGAAACCGAACGCGCGCGCGTCCACACCCCCGTCGGCCTGGACATCGGAGCCAGGACCGCCGCCGAGATCGCCGTGTCCATCGTCGCCGAACTGGTGACGGCCATCCGCCGCGAAGGATTGCGGGCACCCGATGCGCGTGAGCCGAGCGCGCCGCCGGACCCGGTGCGAACCGCCGTCGACCCGGTGTGTGGCATGACCGTCACGGTAGGGCCCGACGCCGTGCATCTGCGGATCGACGATCAGGACTTCTGGTTCTGCTGCGAGGGATGCCGGACATCGTTCGCGGAGGCGAGAAGTGGGGGCTGAAGCGGTATTCGAGGACATTCCGGACGTGGTGCGCCGCTTCGACGCCCAGGACTACCTCCTCGATCTCGGCACCGCGTCGGCGCTGTACCTTGCCACCGCATTGCGACGCCCCCTTCTGCTGGAAGGCGAACCGGGTGTCGGCAAGACCACCGCTGCCAAGGCGCTCGCGACGGTACTCGGTGCACCGTTGATCCGGTTGCAGTGCTATGAGGGGCTCACCGTCAACGAGGCCCTCTACGACTGGAACTACCAGCGTCAACTGCTCGCCATCCGGCTCGCCGAGTCACACGGTGAAGGGTTGACGGAGGCCGACCTGTTCACCGAGGACTTCCTCATCGAGCGGCCGATCCTGCGTTGCGTGCGGTATCGCGGACCCACCCCGCCCGTGCTGCTCATCGACGAAATCGACCGTTCCGACGACGAATTCGAGGCCCTGCTGCTCGAGTTTCTCGGCGAGGCCTCGGTCACGGTCCCCGAACTGGGCACGTTCACCGCCGAGCCCCCGCCCATCGTGGTACTGACCTCGAATCGGAGCCGCGACCTTCACGACGCCCTGCGCCGCCGGTGCCTGTACCACTGGATCGACTACCCGGAGTTGCCACGTGCGGTGGCAATCGTCCGCCGAACCGTCCCATCGGCCACCACCGCCCTGATCGAGCACGCAGCCCAATTCGTGCACCGGGCGCGGGAACTCGACCTGGACAAAGCACCCGGTATCGCCGAGGCGATCGACTGGGTATCCGCGCTCGCGGCCCTCGGCGTCGGCGATCTCGTGCGCGACGACGCCGCGTCCAGCCTGAGCGCACTCGCGAAAACCCCGGACGATCGTACGATCATCTCGGATGCATTCACCGAGTACGCGAACCGTCTGTCGGCGGAGACAACCGGATCAGCCGGGTCGGGATGAGAGGGCAACCACATGAAAATCGCCAACGAATTCACCGTCAGCGCACCGATCGAGCGGGCGTGGAGCGTGCTGACGGACCTCGAGGAAGTGGCGCCGCTGCTGCCGGGCGCCCGGATGACCGGACGGGAGGGCGACAACTACCTGGGCACGGTGAAGGTGAAGGTCGGGCCCGTGACGAGTGAGTTCAAGGGCAAGGCCGCGTTTCTCGAACTCGACCAGACCGACCACCGGGCGGTGATCGATGCCAGCGGTCGTGACTCGCGGGGGTCGGGCAACGCGTCCGCGACCATCACCGCCCAGCTCCACGAACACGGCGCGGGTACCCGGGTCACAGTCGACACGGACATGAAGATCGTCGGCAAGCTGGCGCAGTTCGGCAGTGGAATGCTCCAGCAGGTGTCGGAGAAGCTGCTCGGTCAGTTCGCGGACTCGTTGGAGGCCAAGTTGTCCGGCAAGACCGTCGGTGAGGTGACGGCCGTCCCGGTGAGCGGCGCCGAGACCGAGGGGCTCGCCGCACTCCAGGCCACACCGCAGGCATCACCCGAGCAGCCGGCGATCGATCTCCTCGAGCTCGCGGGTGTGGGT
The DNA here is from genome assembly GCF_049286785.1 of Rhodococcus sp. (in: high G+C Gram-positive bacteria). Lineage (GTDB taxonomy): Bacteria > Actinomycetota > Actinomycetes > Mycobacteriales > Mycobacteriaceae > Rhodococcus_F. Next base: position 8,676 of record NZ_JBAQEO010000516.1, read on the forward strand.
CAATGGAAGCGATACGCGCCCGTGGTCTTCGCCGTCATCGCCTTCGTGGTGGTCTTGGTGATCGCGGGCCGCAGAAGGCGATGAAATCTGCGGGACTGTTCCGGGGCGTGGACCTTGCCGCCTTTGCGGTGGCCCTCGTCGCCCGTTTGCGAGCGGGCGGCATCGCCGTCTCGGCGAGCGGCCCGGTCGTGTTCGTCGAGGCGTTGCGGCTGAGCGCACCCACCTCGCGACAGCGGCTGTACTGGGCCGCGCGGCTGACCCTCGTCAATCGTTCCGAGGACCTCGGGGCGTTCGACCGCGCGTTCTCGGCGGTGTTCGACGACGTGGCGGTGTGGCTCGATCCCACGGCGGAGAGTCGTTCGGGCACGGAGTCGGTATTCGCCGCTGTCCGAGACGCCCGCGATCGGCACAACACCGTCGAGGGAGGGGGAGTGCCGTGGGTGACCCGTCCCGCAGTGACCGGTGGGCGTGATCATCCCGAGGCAGACGACGATGCTGCCGTGATGCTGCCGGACACACTGCCCAGCCGCCTCACAGCGCGAGCGGATGAACCCTTCGCCCGGTTCGACGCGCAGGACCTCCGGTTGCTCGGGGAGTCGCTGGAACGCGCGGTCGCCGCGTGGCCGCATCGCCGCACTCGACGCCGCGAAGCGCATCATCGGGGACGGCGAATCGATCTGCGCGCGACGATGAACCGTTCACGGGCCACAGGATGGGAACCGGCGGTTCTCGTGCGAACCCGGGCAAGGGATCGTCCGCGCCGAATCGTGATGCTGTGCGACGTGAGCCGGTCCATGCAGCCCTATTCGGCTGTCTACCTCCACCTTATGAGGGCTGCGGTGCAGCATCAGACGGCGGGACGACCCGAGGTGTTCGCGTTTTCCACATCGCTGACCAGACTCACAGCCGTGCTGTCCCATCGCAGCGCCGAGGCCGCGATCGCCAAGGCGAACGAGAAGGTGGTGGACAGATTCGGCGGCACCCACATCGCGGGCAGTCTCGCCGAACTGCTGTCCTCACCGCACGGAAACGCGTTGCGCGGCGCCGTCGTTCTCATCGCATCCGACGGCTGGGACAGTGACGACCCCGCCGATCTCGCGCGTGCTCTCACCCGGATCCGCCGCCGAGCGCATCGGGTGATCTGGCTCAATCCGCGCGCGGGTGGACCCGGCTTTGCGCCCCTGGCCGGGTCCATGGCCGCAGCGCTGCCGTTCTGCGACGCCGTCCTGCCCGCCCATTCGCTCACCGCAGTGCGAGAGGTGTTCGACGTGATGGGTGACGAGCGAGCCGGCCGGTGACGTGCGCCGTCGCCCAATGTCACCCCTGCGCCGTCGCCCGATCTCACCCTGCGCCGTCGCCCAATGTCACAGTGGTTCAGTT
>NZ_JBAQEO010000517.1:0-4900 GCF_049286785.1 Rhodococcus sp. (in: high G+C Gram-positive bacteria)
CCATACCGCCGTAGCGTGTGGGTTGCAGCATTTTGAACATCCCGGCGTCGCCCAGCTCCCGGACAACCTGGTCCGGCACCCGCCGCGACTCGTCGACCTTCTCCGCTCCCTCCGCAATCATCGGTAGCAGTTCACGGACCGAACGCAGGACCTCGTTGACCATCTGTAGCTCCTCCAGGGTGACGGCCCGAACAGGCTATTCGACTGTTCGTTTTGCGAGCTACGCCATCTCGCTCAACGGGAAAGCGCAGTTCACCGGGCCTTCCCACCGGCGGTCCCGTCCAGTGAGATCCGCCGGATTCACCGGTTCGCACTCACCTAACGTGCTGATCACCACAGTTCTGTGGCGAACACACCACGAGAGGACGGGACGCATCGTGACCACCACACAGTCCGATACCGCCGAGGTACGCGAGATCGACGCAGGCGCGGCCCCCACGCGCTTTGCCCGCGGCTGGCACTGCCTCGGGCTGTCCGAGGCGTTCACAGACGGCAAGCCTCATTCCATCGAGGCCTTCGGCACCAAGCTCGTCGTCTTCGCCGACAGCAAGGGACAGCTCTCGGTGCTCGACGCCTACTGCCGGCACATGGGCGGCGACCTCAGCCAGGGCACCATCAAGGGCGACGCGGTAGCGTGCCCGTTCCACGACTGGCGCTGGGGCGGCAACGGCCGCTGCAAGGAGATTCCCTACGCCCGCCGGGTGCCGCCGCTCGCCAAGACCCGGTCGTGGCACGCGCTGGACCAGGACGGCATGCTGTTCGTCTGGCACGATCCCGAAGGCAACCCGCCGCCGGCCGACGTCACCATCCCGCGGATCGAGGGTGCGCTCAGCGACGAGTGGTCCGACTGGGTCTGGTACTCCACCGAGGTCGACAGCAACTGCCGCGAGATTGTCGACAACATCGTGGACATGGCGCACTTCTTCTACGTGCACTACTCGTTTCCCACATACTTCAAGAACGTCTTCGAAGGTCACGTCGCCAGCCAGTTCATGCGCGGGCAGGCCCGCGAGGACATGCGCCCCAACGCGACGGGTCAACCCAAACTGCTCGGAAACCGCTCCGACGCCACCTATTTCGGACCGTCGTTCATGATCGACGACCTCACCTACGAGTATGAGACCCACGAGGTCGACTCGGTGCTCATCAACTGCCACTACCCGGTGAGCGCGAACAAGTTCGTGCTCCAGTACGGCATGATCGTCAAGAAGTCGAAGGACCTCGAAGGTGACGCCGCCACCGCGATGGCGAAGGCGTTCGGCACGTTCATCGCCAAGGGCTTCGAGCAGGACATCGAGATCTGGAAGAACAAGACCCGCATCGAGAATCCGCTGCTGTGCGAGGAAGACGGCCCCGTCTACCAGTTGCGCAGGTGGTACGAGCAGTTCTACGTCGACGCCGCCGATGTGACGCCGCAGATGACCGAACGCTTCGAGTTCGAACTCGACACCACCCGCCCGGTGGAGTCGTGGAAGAAGGAAGTGGAAGCGAATCTCGCCCGGAAGGTTCAGGCGTCTCATGCAGCAGACGATGCAGCCGCTGCAGTGCGCTGAGTGCGGGGTACGCGTCCTGGTTCAGAAGAACAGCTGGGAACACACCTCCATCCAGTGGAACGAACCCGCGCGCGCCGGCTGCCCGGAAATGTCCGTCCCGGACGCGGGTCGCGAAGGGCGGCCGGGCGCTCCCCGCACGGGATGCGCTGCCCTCGCCGCCTCGATCACCCACGCGGTGGAGTCCGGCCTCGTGGCAGTGCGCGATCCCGACCCCATTCCCACGCCGATCGTCGTGGACTGAGATGAACTTTCGAGAGGATTCGTCATGATCGACGCCCAGTACTACGGTCCGTGGGCCGTGATCGCCGGCGGTTCGGAAGGTGTCGGCGCCGGCTTCGCCGAGGAACTGAGCAAGGCCGGTATCAACCTCGTCCTGATCGCCCGCAAGCCCGGGCCGCTCGGAGAAACCGCCGACAAGGCCCGTGCGCACGGTGTGGAGGTTCGCACCCTCGAGCTCGACCTGCTTGCACCCGATGCCGTGGACCGGATCCGGAATGCCACCGACGACATCGAGGTTGGCCTGCTGATCTTCAACGCCGGCGCCAACAGCTACGGGCACGAGTTCGTCACCGGAGATCTGGCCGGCTTCCAGGGTGTGATCGACCTGAACATCACCTCGCAGCTGCATCTTTCACACCTCTTCGGCGCCGCGATGAAAGAGCGTGGCCGCGGCGGAATCATCCTGCTCGGTTCACTCTCCGGCTACATGGGTGCGGAAGACCAGAGCATCTACTCCGCGGCCAAGGCGTTCGGACGAATATTCGCCGAAAGCCTCTGGCTCGAACTCGAGCCGTGCGGCGTGCACGTCGTAGAACTGATCCTCGGTGTCACCCGCACGCCCGCGATGGAACGAGCGGGGCTGAACTTCGACCTTCCCGGCATGAACGTGGCCGAACCATACGATGTTGCCCGCGAGGGACTCGCCCACATCACGGACGGACCGGTGTGGGTGGCCGGCGGCAATTACGAAGCGGTGAAGAAGCGGAGTGCCTTCCCCCGCGACACCCTCGTCAAGGGTGCGGCCGAAGGAATGCGCAAGCTCCTGGGTCGGCGTTGACCCGTCCCGCCCACGTTCGCCCAATGTCACATCCGTTCAATCTAATTGCACCGGTGTGACATTGGGCGAGCACGCACGCTCTTGTTCGACGTGTCAGGAGAAGGCGGCCAGCGGCTCGGACCCCGACCAGTCGTGGCCCCAGTAGCTGTCGGCCGTGATCTCTTCGGCCGTGTAGTGCGCTTCGTCGACGAGCATGCCCTCGGTTCCGAACTCGAGGTCCCACCCGCCCGGGGCGCGGACGTAGAACGACACCATCTTGTCGTTGGTGTGCCGGCCGAGCGTGGACGAGATCGAGAACCCGAGCTTTCCGAGGCGATCCAGCGCCTGCCCGACGGCGTCCAGACTATCGACCTCCGTCATCAGATGCACGAGTCCCGGCTCTCCGGCATGCGGCGCGGGGCACAGCGCCAGGCTGTGGTGCCGCTGATTGACGCCCAGGAACCGCACCCGGCGGGCGGGGCCCGGTGCGTCGACCGGACCGAGCCGGATCGCGCCGCGAGGCAGGAACCCGAGTACCTCGGTGTAGAAGGTGTACGCCGCATCGAAGGCAGGCGACGGGAGCACGACGTGGCCCAGACCCTGTGCGCCGGTGACGAAACGGCCACCGAATGGTGTGACGACGGGACTGTGGTCGAGCACGGGACCGAAGAACACCTCCACCCGCGTTCCGGCCGGATCGTCGAAAGCGATCACCTGCTCGGCATCCCGGTACCGCGCGTTCTCCTCGGAGAGAACGTCGACCGCGACGCCGGCCTCTTCCACCGACTCGCGGACGCGCTGGAGCGCGAACTGATCGCGCACCTCCCAGCCCACGGCAAGCGCCTTGTCCGATTCACCGGGAAGAACGATGAGCCGTGAGCGCCGCTCGTCCACCCGCAGATACAGTCCGTCGCGCTCCGGGCCGGACCCCTCCGCCATGCCCAGCCCGTCCACGACGAGCTCACGCCAGCGCTTCACGTCCTTCGTCTGAATCCGGAGATAGCCCAGGCTACGAATGTCCGTCATTTTCGATTCCGTTCTCGAAGTGGTGCAGTCGTCAGATCATCGACCGGTGAACGCCCTGCGGTTCCCCGCCGAGTTGAGTGAGTGCCGACGAGTGGAAGATCGAGCCCGGCACGTGGATGGCATGCGTGAGACCGGCGTGGGCGTCCCGCCAGAAGCGCTGCATGGGGGTATTCAGCTGCAGGGCGCCGCCGCCGGAGCGCGCGAAGATCTCGTCGACCGCGCGCACCGCTCGCCATGCAGCCGACACCTGGGTGCGGCGGCCGATGGCCCGGAGCTCGAAGGAGATCTCCCGGCCGGCCTCGGTCATGTCCCAGAAGCGGTCCACAGTCTCGAGGATGGCCGCGCGGGATGCGGCGATCTCCGCGGCGGCCTCGCCGATCGCGAAGAGCACGTACGGGTCGTCCTTGACGGCGGTCCCGGTCACGGCAACCCGCACCCGCTGGGCGTCGAGGTGACAGGCCAGCGCACCCTCGGCGATACCGATCAGCGACGACGTGATGCCGAGCGGGAAGATGCACGAGAACGGGAAGTTGTAGAGCGTCTGGGTGCGGCCCGCCTCCTTGGGGGCGGAACCGTCGAATACCTTGTCGGCCTCCAGCGTACGGTACGTCGGAATGAACGCATCCTTCACGATCAGGTCCTTGGACCCGGTTCCGCGCAGTCCGACGACGTTCCAGCTGTCCTGGTCGATGTCGTAATCCGAGCGGGGCAGCAGCACGTGCAGCACCTTCGGCGGCATCAGCCGCTTGCCGTCGGCATCACCGACTGCGGCACCGATCATGATCCAGCCGCAATGGTCCGTTCCGGACGAGAAGGACCACTTGCCGTTCAGGATGTAGCCGCCGTCGACGGGCTTCGCGACACCCATCGGCGCGTACGGCGAGGCCATCCACATGTCGGGGTCTTCTCCCCAGATCTCGTCCTGGGCTTTGCGGTCGAAGAAGGCCAGCTCCCACGGGTGGACACCGACGATTCCGCTGACCCAGCCTGTGGCCCCGTCGATGGCACCGATACCCATTGCGGTCTCGGCGAACTCGCGCGGATGCGATTCGAGGCCGCCGTACTCCTTGGGCTGCAACATCCGGATCACTCCCGCGTCGCGCAACCGCTTGGCGGAGGTGTCCGAGAGCCGCATCAGCTTGTCGCCCTCCGCGCCCTCCGCCCGAAGCTCGTCGGAGAACTGCTCGATCCTGTCGAGTACCTTACCCATGATCATCTCGGCTTTCTGATGTACGTGGCCCGGCGAACGCTCGGGCAGACTTGTTTTCGGGCACTGCAGAATCGG
>NZ_JBAQEO010000518.1:0-3665 GCF_049286785.1 Rhodococcus sp. (in: high G+C Gram-positive bacteria)
GTTCTCGGATCAGTGCTTCTCGGGTCCGACGTAGTACTCGAAGACGAGACCCGCGGCTGCGGCGATCACGGCGACCGCGCCGACCGCGATCATCCAGAACTGGAAGAACGCCAGCGCGACGGCGGCGAGGGCGGCTGCACCCGCGAGCAGGATCGGCCAGTAGCTACCCGGACTGAAGAACCCGAGGTCGCCGGCACCGTCAGCGATCTCAGCCTCTTCATAGTCTTCGGGACGGGTGTCGAGACGACGAGCGACGAAGCGGAAGTACGTTCCGACGATCAACGTCAGGCCCGCCGAGAGGCAGATCGCGGTGAGACCCGCCCACTCGATTCCCGTTCGCGACAGGGCGGTGAACACGCCGTACACGATCGCGACGAGAATGAAGAATACCGTCAGGATCTCGAAGAGCTTGGCTTCGATCTTCATATCAGCACTTGTCCTTGGTCGAAGAGTGTCGTTCGGTCTCAGTTGCCTTCGGCGCCGGACGCCTGCTGGTATCCGCGGTCGGTGGTGAAGGGGGTGGTCGACGTTGCGACGGGCGACTCACCGATCTTCTCCAGCGCCTGTGCCGTCGTGAGAGCCTGTCCACCCTCGTCCGCCGGCTTCCGCAGCTCGATGTACTGGGCGAACTTCTCCGGGCTCACAGCGCGAACCTCGAAGTTCATCATCGAGTGGAAGGTGCCGCACATCTCGGCGCACCGTCCGACGAACGCGCCTTCCCTCTCGATCTCGCTGATCTGGAAGACATTGTCCGAGTGGTTTTCCTTCGGGTTCGGGTTGACGTCCCTCTTGAAGAGGAACTCCGGAACCCAGAACGAGTGAATCACGTCGGACGACGCGAGTTCGAACTGAATACTCTTGCCGGTCGGCAGTACGAGGACCGGGATCTCCTGGCTGGATCCGATGGTCTCGATCTTGTCGTAGTACAGGTACGAGAGGTCCTCGGGGCTCTTGCCGTGGATGGCCCCGGGCTGCACGTGGCCGCCCTCACCCTCGGTTTCCGCCGCATTGCCCGCCGCCGCAACGGCGGCCTGAGCTTCCTGGTCGACGCCGTCGTAGCGTGCCGTACCGTCACCGAGGTCGATCGTGCGGTATCCGAACTTCCAGTTCCACTGGTAGGCGGTGACATCGACGACGACGTTGGGATTGTCGTCCTTCTCGAGGACGTGGTTCTGCACGACCACGGTGAAGTAGAAGAGCACGGCGATGATGACGAACGGAACAGCCGTGTATGCCAGTTCGAGAGGTACGTTGTACGCCGTCTGGCGCGGGAACTCCGGCGAGTCCTTCTTCTTGCGGTGGAAGATCACCGCCCAGAAGGTGAGTCCCCACACGAGGACACCCATGACGAGGGCGGCGATGACCGACCAGGTCCAGAGTTCGCGCATACGCTCTGCCTGCGGGGTTACGCCCGAAGGCCACCCGAAACGAAGCACCTCGTTGTCGATTGAACAACCCGACAGCAGCAAGGCCGCAACGCCCAAAGATACTGCCAACCCTGCCCGCCGAAGGATCCGACCTTGCGCCACGTTCACGCCTTCCTGATCGCCGCAAATTCTACAGGGCACACCCAAAGGGAAGGCCCAATTACTACGCAGCGTAGACCAAAGACGGCGATGATCCACCCTCGGGTCGGTGGGTCGTGTCGCTTTGGGAGGCAGTTGCAGTGGCGCCGGTGCCCCTGACAAGGCGCGCAGGATTTCTGCGGCATACTTTCGAGCAGAGTTTCCTTGACCCCTCCACACGTGGAGCCTTCCAAGATTCTGAATTGAGGTACCGGACGCTGTGTGCGGATTGCTCGGGTTACTGACCTCCGGAGAAACCAACGACGACGCCGTTTCACAGGTCGACAAGGCGATGCACTGCCTGCGCCATCGTGGGCCGGACGAGCACGGGACGTGGCACGACGACCACCTGATCTTCGGGTTCAACCGGCTGTCGATCATCGACATCGAACATTCCCACCAGCCGCTGCGCTGGGGACCTGCCGAGGACCCGGAGCGGTACGCCCTCACATTCAACGGCGAGATCTACAATTATCTCGAGGTCCGCGCGGAACTCGCGGAACAGTTCGGAGCGCACTTCTTCACCGACGGTGACAGCGAAGCCATTGTCGCGGCGTTCCACTACTGGGGCGAGGACGCGGTACGGCGGCTGCGTGGCATGTTCGCGTTTGCGATCTGGGACACCCAGACCCGCGAACTGTTCATCGCCCGTGACCCGTTCGGTATCAAACCGCTGTTCCTGGCAACGGGCACCGGCGGAACCGCGTTCGGCAGCGAGAAGAAAAGCCTTCTGGAGCTCGCCGATCTCATCGGCATCGGGACCGCGCTCGATCCGCGCGCGATCGAGCACTACACCGTGCTCCAGTACGTGCCGGAGCCGGAGACCCTGCACAAGCAGATCCGCCGGCTGGAATCCGGGTGTTTCGCTCGTCTGCGGCCCGGTGGGGACCCGGTGATCACCCGGTACTTCACGCCCACCTTCCCGGTGCGGCCGTTCGCCCCCGGCACCGAGAAGGCGCGCTATCGGGAGATCTCCGAGGCCCTCGAGGATTCGGTGGCCAAGCACATGCGCGCCGACGTCACGGTCGGTTCGTTCCTGTCGGGAGGCATCGATTCGACGGCCATCGCAGCGCTCGCGATGCGCCATAACCCGGATCTCATCACGTTCACCACCGGATTCGAGCGCGAGGGCTACTCCGAGGTCGACGTCGCCGCGGAATCGGCCGCGGCGATCGGCGCGCGGCACATCGTGAAGGTGGTGAGCCCCTCGGAATTCGTGGCAGCGATCCCCCAGATCGTGTGGTACCTCGACGACCCGGTTGCCGACCCTGCCCTGATTCCGTTGTGGTTCATCGCCAGGGAAGCCCGCAAACACGTCAAGGTGGTGCTCTCCGGAGAAGGCGCTGACGAGTTGTTCGGCGGATACACCATTTACCGCGAGCCGATCTCCCTCAGGCCCTTCGAATACCTGCCGAAGGGCCTGCGCAGGGCCGCCGGGAGCCTCTCGGAGCGAATACCCGACGGCACCCGCGGGAAGAGCCTCCTCAATCGTGGTTCCCTCACGCTCGAGGAGCGCTACTACGGCAACGCCCGCAGTTTCAACGACGCACAGTTGCGTGCCGTCCTTCGGGACTTCCGCCCGCAGTGGACACACCGGGACGTCACCGATCCGATCTACGCCCAGTCACGGGGCTGGGATCCCGTGGCCCGGATGCAGCATCTCGACCTGTACACCTGGCTGCGCGGCGACATCCTCGTCAAGGCCGACAAGGTGACGATGGCCAACTCCCTCGAACTTCGGGTGCCGTTCCTGGATCCCGAGGTGTTCGAGGTGGCGTCGCGGGTGCCGCTGGACCAGAAGATCACCAAGAGCACGACCAAATACGCGCTCAGGCAGGCCCTCGAAGGCATCGTCCCCGCGCACGTACTCCATCGGGCGAAGCTGGGCTTCCCGGTACCGCTCCGTCACTGGCTGCGCGGCACCGAGTTGTTCGATTGGTCGCACGAGCAGATCGCCGCTTCGGGCACGGATCACCTGTTCGACAAGGCAGCGGTCACGAAGATGCTGAATGAGCACCGGGACGGCGTGTCCGACCACAGCCGTCGGCTGTGGACCGTGCTGATCTTCATGGTGTGGCACGGCATCTTCGTGGAAAAGCG
>NZ_JBAQEO010000519.1:0-1680 GCF_049286785.1 Rhodococcus sp. (in: high G+C Gram-positive bacteria)
GTCTCGGGCACGGCATCGGCCGGGTAGACGCTGGTGGCGGCCTTGACCGCCACCATGTAGGGAAGATCGCGGGCGGTGAGTTCGGCACGGAACTGTGCGCACTCGCCGTAGCCTGCATCCGCGACCACGACACCTGGTCGCGGACGCCCCCAGCCGAGGAGTTCGTCGATCATCTCCACCGCCATCTGCCACTTTGGTCGATGCCGCTCATCGGCAGGTATCGCCGATTTCGCTCGGCGAGCCGCGACCTCGCTCGCGGCGTCCGGGTCGTCGGCACAGCTGTCGTCCCAGCTCTGCGGCACGAACAACCGCCAGTTCAACGGGCACGACGCGGTGTCGGACGCGGCGTGCACACTGACCGCGATCTGGCAGTTGCCGACCTTGCCCAGCGTGCCCGAATACTGCCGAGCCACGCATGGCGAGAAGTCGCCATCCTTGCCGAATCCCGTGTCGTCGACCACCCAGGCATCAGGTGCGATCAGGTCGCACGCCTTGCGTGAGAGCGCCATCCGCACCGGTTCGACGTTCCACGGGGAGTTGGTCACGAACTGCTGCAACCGTTGATGATCCACACCGAGCCGCTGCGCCATCGGCTGCATCGACTTGCGCTCACCGTGGAGCATCAAACCCCGCGCGTACACCCCCGCCGTCGCCACCCTGTCCTTGCGGGCCAATGACGAGAACACCTCGTTTACAAAGGAATCAAGACGTTCATCGACCTCGGTAAGGGCTGCGGCATCCACCCCTCCATCGTCTCGAGAATCGCGCCGAAACTCGAGACCCCACACCCGATCGTGACAGACCTAACAAAGTCCTACTAGAGCGTGTCTGACAATTGCCGGATTCCGGCGATGGACGTCGACGACACCATTGTCATGCCCGGCCCCGGCTGCCACCGACCGGCCCCAGGGTCTCCATAAATGCTTCCAGGGAACCTTCCCCGGCCAGCAAGGGAATGGCCGAACGACTTCGTGGTCTGTTCTCGGGCCGGACTCGCAGCATCAATCGGTCGTGGGATTTCTCGGGGTAGCGAAGTGCCCAGCAGCCCGCACGGCAACAAACAGACCTATCAGAGCCAGTCCTGCTGCTCGACTACTGCGAGTGTGGAGCCTGTTCGAACACACCCGCTCCAGCTCACTCTGCGGAATCGGACGAGACTGCACCACGGGCTCGTCCGATCCGGCAATCGTGACTTTCAGTTCGTTGGCGGGCACCGGACTGAGGACGGATCCGCAGACAACCCTCCGGGGCCCGACACTGTCGACCGGGACCGAAACGGTCACAAAGAGTGCCCACCCGATCATTGCCAATGCCATGACTACCAACAATGCGCAGCTCGAGCCGAACAAAATCGCATATCTACTGCGATGACGCCGCTTCCACCAGAAAGAGGTAAGCGCCAGTCCTGCGCCGAGGTACACCAGCCATGCCCACCAGCCGGGAAGTCCGAGCAAGACATATGCGAACAAGAACGTGATGATCCACAAGGCCGCAGTCAGCCACTTCGTACGGGATCTCGTACCTTGCCGGTTCCTGAGCGCCACCGGATCATTCTCTATGGCATGACCCGGCAACCAGCGGAGATCCGATGCCCGGCGAGTCCGCACCCAAGGACACACGCCTGATCACAGAATCGCCCCTTGGCACCCTGGCTGCAGGTTCGTGAGGGCAGACGAAGAT
>NZ_JBAQEO010000520.1:0-16438 GCF_049286785.1 Rhodococcus sp. (in: high G+C Gram-positive bacteria)
CCTGACCCCCACACTGCCAGTGTGGTGCGCTACCAGCTGCGCCATAGCCCCGTTTCAGTTGTTTCGTTGCACCGGAACTCACTTCCGCGTGCTCGAAGAAAGTTACACCATTGCTGTCCTGGCCAACAAATCGGGTGGTCAGGGCGCTTCGCGCCTGTGAGTGAGTAACGGGTCGCCACACCCATTACCCACCCACGGGCACCGAAGCCGCCTACAGCTGGGACACCCAGTTTTCATTGCCGAGAGCGTCGATGACGGTGCCGTCCTTGACGACCGCGGGTGTGCCGGTGGCGCCGCTCGCTGCGAGCGCCTGACGCCCTGCCTCTGCGTCGATCGCGGCCTGCTCGACGCGTGCACCGGAGGTGATGCACCGAGCGGCGTCATCCGACGCTCCCGCGTCGCGAGCCAACTGCGCGAGTTCCTCGTTGGAATGATCGTCGCTGCCGTTCTCCTTCGGCTGATTCGCCGGCGAGAACAGCTCCGCATGGAACGCCGAGTACGCCACGGCGTCGCCGGTCTCGGCCACACACTGGGACGCGGCCACAGCACGGGTCGAGTAGTCACCGCTCGCGGACAAACGGTCGAGGAAGTTCAGGATGTGGTAGCGGACGGCCACCGCGCCGTCGTCGATGGCCTGGGCCAGTTCCTGGCCGTTCCGGTTCTCCAGTTCGGCGCAGTACGGGCACATCGGATCCTCGAAGAGATCGATCGACGTGGCTGCGTCGGGACGCCCGAGGAGCACCACCCCGTTCTCCTGCAGCGCCACCTCGACGGCGGAGTTCTGGACTCCGCCGTACCCTTCGTTGCGCGGCTTGCTGCGATCGTTCTGCCAGATCACGCCGCCGATCACCAGCACGGCAATGACGAGTACGGCGAGGCCACCGAAAATATAGGTGGCCCGGCTGGACTCCGGCTGCGGGTTGTACTTGGTTTTCGCGCTCACGTGGATGCAGTCCTTCGACGTCGAATCGATAATGCCGGTTGTCTACTCTGCCATCACCTGCTGAGGGGTCACTGAGAATCGGGCTCGCGAGCCGAGTCCCAGTGCGAACGCTGCGCGGGGATAGACCACCAGCCAGCCCGCCAGGAGCAGAAATCCCAGGTCGCGAAGAATCTCCTGGAGGTAATCCCAGCCGTTGACGTCAGCGGGACCGCCACCGCCGAAGCACCCGCAGTCGATGGACAACCCCCGGGACCATACGGACACGATCACGCCGATGAGGACGGCCAGTACGAGACCTGACACCACAGCGGTGGCCCGCACCGCGATACCTGTCAACAGGAGCAGGCCGAGGGCGATCTCGAGGAATGGCAGGGTGTTGGCGACGGGGCGGACAAGGTCCTCGGGCAGCAGCTGGTAGGCGCGCACCGCGACGATCGTCTGCGCGGGGTCGGCAACCTTGATGGCGCCGGAAATGAGCCACACGGCGGCGAGTACCAGCCGGGCAGCGAGAGAAGCGGTCTTTGTCCACACCTCAACGAGGGTACCGAGGCGGGGGGTCAGGCTGCCTGAACTGTCGCCTCGATCACGGTCTTCCTCGGCACCAGCAGCCAGCCGACCGCTGCGAGAAGCATCACTCCGCCCGTCACGGCGAACGCGACGCTGTACGAGAGATGCTGAGCCAGCAGCCCCGCACCGACGGGCCCGAGAACCCCACCGACGTCGGAAGCCATCTGGAAGGTGGCCAGGACCGGCCCCCCGCGCGACTTGGCACCGACGACATCAGCGACCGCAGCCTGCTGAGCAGGGCTCATCACGCCGGATCCGATGCCGGCGACGGCCGACAGCACCAGGAAGACCACCAGGCTCTCGCTGAATCCCATGCCGACGGTGGCCGCCCCGCACACCAGCAGTCCGAGTATCACGAAGACCTTGCGTCCATAGGTGTCCGACAGCCTGCCCGACACCATCAGCACCAACGCGTTACCGACGGCGAAGACAGTGAGAGCGACCCCGGCGAGAGCTTCGTCACGTTGCAGTGCCTCCACCACGAACAGCGGCACCATTGCGACGCGGACTCCGAAGATCACACCGCCGTAGGCGAAATTCGAGCCGAGCGCTGCGCGGTACACGGGTGAACCGAGCGCTTGCCGCAGAGTCATCGTCACACCGGCGCCGGTGACGTCCGGAGCGGTGAGCCGGGAGTTCTTCAGGCTCAGGAACACCACCGCAGCGGCGACGACGAGCGCAACGGCGTAGATGACGAACGGAACCCGCAGACCGAAACCGACGAGCAGCGCACCCACGAGCGGGCCACTGATCGAACCCATGAGAAAGCTCGTCGCGTACAGTCCGGACACACGTCCGCGGCGGTCGGGCGGTGCGATCCGGATCACCAGACCCATCGCCGAGACCGTGAACATGGTCGACCCGATTCCACCGAGCGCACGGAACAGCAGAAGTTGCCAATAGTCCCCGGCCACCGCGCACGCCGCAGTGGAGGCGGCGACGACGAGCAGGCCGGTGATATACACCGGTCGCTCCCCCAGTTTCTGCACCAGCCTGCCGCTCACCGGAGCGAACACCAACCGCATGAACGCGAACGACGAGATGACAACGGTGGCTGCGGTGACGCTCACGTCGAAACTGCGGGCGAACTGAGGAAGCGCGGGGGCGACGATCCCGAATCCGAGTGCGATGACGAAGCTGGCCGACACCAGCACCCAGATTTCCCTGGGAAGCTGCGCCTCACGCCCGGCGGGCGGTCCGGCTGCACGAATGTTCATGATTGGACCTGATGTTATGTGCACCCCGGGTGCCGCCCGGACGCGGCCCGGGGGCCGACCCTCATTTCAGAACGTCGGCCACCAGCTCCTTGGCTGCCGCCTGCACCTCGGCGAGATGCTCCGGCCCCTCGAAGGATTCTGCATAGATCTTGTAGACGTCCTCGGTGCCCGACGGCCGCGCGGCGAACCACGCGTTGGCCGTGGTGACCTTCAACCCACCGATCGGCGCCCCGTTGCCGGGGGCGCGCGTCAGCGTCGACGTGATCGGTTCTCCGGCGAGTTCGGTGGCCTTCACCTGGTCCGGCGACAGCTTCGCGAGAACGGCCTTCTCTTCCCGGGTTGCGGGTGCGTCGATCCGGGCGTAGTAAGGGCTGCCGAAGCGGTCCGCCAACTGCCGGTACCGTACCGAGGGAGTCTTCCCCGTCACCGCGGTAATCTCCGAGGCCAGCAGCGCGAGAAGCAGACCGTCCTTGTCTGTGGTCCACACACTCCCGTCGTGCCGCAGGAACGACGCACCGGCGCTCTCCTCGCCGCCGAAGCCCAGCGAGCCTTCGAGGAGGCCGGGAACGAACCATTTGAAACCGACCGGAACCTCGAGCAGTTCGCGCCCGAGACCGTGGACCACGCGGTCGATCATCGACGAACTCACGAGCGTCTTCCCCACCTTGACCGTCGACGCCCACCGCGGACGATGTGCGAACAGGTAGTCGATGGCGACCGCGAGGTAGTGGTTGGGATTCATCAATCCGCCGTCGGGGGTGACAATTCCGTGCCGGTCCGCGTCCGCGTCGTTACCCGTGGCGATGTCGAACCGATCCCGGGCCCCGATCAGCGATGCCATCGCGTCCGGTGACGAGCAGTCCATGCGGATCTTGCCGTCGGTATCGAGCGTCATGAACCGCCAGGTGGCATCCACAAGAGGGTTGACCACCTCGAGATCGAGTCGGTGCGTTTCCGCGATGGCGCCCCAGTAGTCGACGCTGGCCCCGCCGAGTGGATCGGCACCGATACGCACACCCTCGCTCCGGATCGCATCGAAGTCGAGAACACTCGGCAGGTCGTCGACATAGAAACGGAGGAAGTCGTAGCGTTCGGCGCCACGGATCGCCGTCTCGAAGGAGACGCGACGGACACCCCGCAGATTCTCGCGAAGCAGTTGGTTGGCGCGGTCCGCGATGATCGTGGTGGCGTCGGAGTCGGCCGGTCCCCCGTGTGGCGGGTTGTACTTGAATCCGCCGTCCCGCGGCGGATTGTGCGACGGCGTGACGACGATCCCGTCGGCCTTGGATTCGGGGCCGCTTCCGTTGTAGCGCAGGATCGCGTGGCTGAGCGCCGGTGTCGGCGTGTACCGGTCCCGTGAATCGATCAGTACCGTCACGTCATTGGCCGCCAGCACCTCGAGCGCGGACGTCCAGGCCGGCTCGGACAGTGCGTGCGTGTCACGTCCCAGGAACAGCGGGCCGTCGATTCCCTGCGAGGCCCGGTACTCGACGATGGCCTGCGTGGTGGCCAGAATGTGTGGCTCGTTGAAGGCCGAGTCGAGACTCGAACCGCGGTGCCCGGACGTTCCGAACACCACTTGCTGCGATGGCTTGTCAGGGTCGGGAAGGCGACTGTAATACGCCGACACCAGGTGCGCGACGTCCACGAGATCTTCCGGCAATGCAACCTGGCCCGCCCGGTGGTGCGCCACGAGACCTCCTGAACTCATTAGGGAAACGATCGATACCTCATCCTGCACCCTCACGATCGGGACCGCGATCAGGACACCACGCCGAACCCCAGCCATGCCGCGGCCAGACCGACCGAGATGCTCGCGAGAACGTACAGCAGCGAAGTGAACGGCTTTCGAATACGGGCAAGACCCACAGACTCCACAGCGAAGGTGGAGTACGTGGTGAGGCCGCCACAGAACCCGGAGCCGAGCAGCGCGAAACTCTGGGCCGACATCGATGCACCGGCGAACATACCGAGCAACAGGCAACCGGCAATGTTCACGAGGAAGGTGGCAACGGGAAAACTCCGGTACGAGGCGACGTGCCTGCCGGCGAGGTAACGAACAGCCGCACCGAGAGCGCCGCCCACCGCCACGAGGACGACGGTCATGCGACGACGCCCGCCGCCATCCGATGCCGTTGCCGGTGGATATGACCGGCGAGCATGCCGAGCCGGGCCGCGGCCAGCGCGGGTGCCAGCGTGGCCACGATGTACAGGACCGCTCGTCCGGGCTCTTCGCTCACGGCGTCGACCGCGAAGGTCGAGAACGTGGTGAACCCCCCGAGGACGCCGACGCCGAGGAACAGCCGCCACAGACGGTCCGGCCCGACGACCTCGGCGAGATACCCGAGCAGGAGCGATCCGACGATGTTGATCGCGAGGACCGTCCAGATACCCGGCCATTGCTCGCAGAGCGCGAACCGGGCGCTCGCGCCGAGTGCGCCACCCAGCGCGACCACAGCAACGGGCCTGACGTCGACCACCGGCGTTCCTCCTGCCTGTCCGGATCACGATCCTGAGGGCACCATAAATCCTGGACACCGTAATCGGAAACGGAAAAAGCCGGGTCCGGAAGTTCATGCGAACTTCCGAACCCGGCTCTCGTGGAGCTGCCGGGAATTGAACCCGGGTCCTCCGCAGCAAAGCTAGGGCTTCTCCGTGTGCAGTTTGCTATGTCTCTACTTGGATCTCCCGGTCTCGCAAACAAGCCAGGATGACGATCCCAGTCGCTGTTGGTTGTCCCGTTCTGCTCCGCGACCGAGCCGAACGGTAAAGCCCTCTAGCTGATGCCAGTACCCGAGCCGAGGGCGAACCCGGACTGACAGACACGCAGTCGCTACTTAGGCAGCGAGGGCGTAGTCGCGCTGATTGGAGTCGGCGCTTATATGTTTGCAGCGACGCTTACGGTGGTCTCTTGCCTGCACCGACACGCTTCCCCTACCTCAACGTACGCAGTCGAAACCGTTCAGCCCCGTACGTGCCCCGCGTTCTTGTGGGGCCACCAAGTGTAACGCTAACGAACCCAGGATTTCATCCCGATTTCCGAAATTCTTTTTTTCGCGCCGCCGGTCAGCTCGCAACCGTGATCATCCCCACTGCCGCGAGGGCCAGAAGCATGCCCGCCTGCTGGACCCGGCTCACCCGTTCGCCCAGCATCACCATCGCCAGCAGCACGGTGGCAGCCGGATAGAGGGAACCGATGACACTGACGAGTGAGAGCATTCCCCCCTGGAAGGCGTACATCATCGCGGCATTGGCCAGGACATCGAGAAAACCGACGTACACCGCGAGTTTCAGCGGCTCCCCGTGCGGCAGGACGAAGCGGCCCGCCGCCACTGCCACCGCCCACACCACCATGGTCGCCGCCAGTCGCGAGATGGCCAGCGGCCACAGTCCACCCTCGTCGCCGATTCGATGCAGGGCGACGAAGGCGAGTGCGAAAGCGATGCCGGAACCCACCGTGAGAACTGCCACATTTCGGGTGAAACGCAATACCCGGCCGCCGGCCACCTCCCCGGCGGCCGCGTCGGGAGATTCCCGGCTCACGAGCACCACGGCGATCAGCGCGACCGCGATCCCGGCGAACGCGATCAGTCCCGGCCGTTCTCCGAGCGCAATGCCGACGAGGACGGGTATCCCCGCGACCAGAACAGCCGTCAGCGGCGAGACCACCGACATCGGACCCGAGGCCAGCGCCAGATAGAACCACCACACCGCCACACCCCCGGCGACTCCCGACACCGCGCCCCACACCAGCGACGCCGTGGACAGTGATCCATCCACGAACGGGGCGATGGCGAGCACGATCAGCACCGACAGCGGGTACGAGACGATCACCACCCGCAGCGCCGCCACCCGGCGGGACGCCACACCCCCCACGAAGTCGCTCACCCCGTAACCGACCGCGGCGACGAGCGCGAGCAGAACGGAAGTCAGCGCATACCCTTGACTCGGCGTCCGAGTTCGCGGGTCACCTCACGCTCGGCTGTCCGCCTCGCCAGATCCTGGCGCTTGTCGTAGTCCTGCTTACCCTTGGCGAGGGCGAGTTCCACCTTCACCTTGCCATCCGAGAAATACATCGAGAGCGGCACCAGAGTCTGATTTCCCTCCCGCGACTTACCGAGAAGGTGCTCGATCTCCCGCTTGTGCAGCAACAGCTTTCTCGTCCGGCGCGGGGAATGGTTGGTCCAGGTGCCCTGCGTGTATTCCGGGATGTGCAAGCCGCGCAACCACACCTCACCGTCGTCGACGGTGGCGAAGGCGTCCACCAGCGACGCCTGTCCTTCCCGCAGGCTCTTCACCTCGGTACCGAGGAGTGCGATTCCCGCCTCATAGGTATCGAGAATCGTGTAGTTGTGTCGTGCCTTGCGATTGGTCGCAATGACCTTGCGGCCCTTTTCCTTCACGTGCCGGGCCTTTCAGTCCGCGATGTCATGAACAGTTCTGTAACTTCCAGCATAGGAGGCCGGGCAACAGGATTACTCGCGCACGTACAGCCGCAAGGTGACGTAGGCGGTCACGGCCGCCATTCCGACACCTGCCAGAATCAGGACGGGTGAGATGAACAGCACGTCACTGTTGGAAATCCGGGCGACGATATTGGCCTCGTACACATCGGCCAGCACGTCGTCGACGAACACGTTCTTGGCGGTGAACAGCCCTGCAACCGCGAGAACGGCACCGACCAGCGCCGCCGCCACCGCCTCCAGGAGGAAGGGCAGTTGCGTGTACCAGCGGGTGGCGCCCACCAATCGCATGATGCCCACCTCGGTGCGCCGGGTGAACGCTGCGATCTGAACCATGTTCGCGATCAGCAGAATCGCGGCCACCGCCTGCACGATCGCGATCGCGAATGCGGCGTTGCGCACACCACTCAGCACACTGAACAGCCGTTCCACCAGTTCACGCTGATTCAGCACACTCTCGACACCCGGCCGCATGCCGAATTGGTCGTTGATCACCCCGAAACGTTCCGGATCGCTCAGCTTGATCTTGAACGACGCCGGGAAGCTCTCGGGACTGACGAGCGCCGCCAGTTCGGGCTGATCCTTGAACACCCGCTCCGTTGCGTCCTTCACCGCATCGTCCCGATTCAGGTACTCGACGGACACCACCGACGGAGTCCGCTCCAGCTCGCTTCTCAGCACGCTGCAGATTTCCGCATCACACGCGGGATCCGTCGTGGAAATGTCGTCGGTGAGGAAGATCTGCACCTCCACTCGGTCCAGGAAGATCTGCTGAGTCTTCCCGGCCATCTGCACCACGAGCAGACCGCTGCCGAAGAGCCCGAGCGAGATGGCGGTCGTCAGGATCATCGCAATGGTCATGGTGACGTTGCGACGGAGTCCGGTGAGGACCTCACTGAAAATGAAACTGGCGCGCATCGGGGAATCAGAGTCCTTCGTCGGGCGGGTTTACGGACGGGGCCGAAACTGACGAGCTGAACGTGCTGTACATCGGGAGCGGCGGAGCTACCGTCCCACGCCGTACACCCCGCGAGCCTCGTCCCGCACCACTCTTCCGAGGTCGAGCTCCACCACCCGGCGGCGCATCGAGTCGACGATGTGATGGTCGTGGGTCGCCATTACCACGGTGGTTCCGGTCCGATTGATGCGTTCGAGCAGAAGCATGATGTCCTGGCTGGTATCCGGGTCGAGATTGCCCGTCGGTTCGTCGCACAGCAGCACGAGGGGACGGTTCACAAATGCGCGCGCGATCGCGACACGCTGTTGTTCACCGCCCGACAACTCGGTGGGCAGACGGTCTGCCTTGCCGGACAGGCCCACCATCTCGAGTACTTCCGGCACTGTCCGCGCGATCATGGCACGAGGCTTGCCGATCACTTCCAGTGCGAACGCCACGTTCTCGGACACCGATTTCTTCTGGAGCAACCGGAAATCCTGGAACACGACGCCCATGCTCTGCCGCAACTTCGGCACACGCCGCGCGGACAGCTTGTTGACGTGGAAATCCGCAATGTGGATGTCACCCGCGGTGGGCGACTCCTCTTTGAGGAGCAGCCGCATGAACGTCGACTTCCCCGAACCCGACGGGCCGATCAGGAAGACGAATTCGCCCTTGTCCACCTCGACGCTCACCTTGTCCAAGGCGGGCCTCGTGGAGGTCTTGTACGACTTCGACACATTCTCGACGCTGATCACGAGGAGCCAGTCTAGACGTTATCGAACGGTGACCTATCGGAGCGACGCGCGGCGCCCGTCAGAATCCGCTCTGCGTCGTCGTCGGCGGCGATGCGGGCGTCATCGTCGGTGTCTCAACCCCGGCGGGTCCGGGAAATATCGGCGGAATGCCGAACGGCAACGGCGACGAGGACGTCGTGGTCGGAATCTGCTCGCGCGGTGTGATCGACGGCATCTCCAGCGTCGGTTCCGGAACGGTCACCGTCGTCGTCGGTAACTCCTGCGTCGTCTCGGTGGTGGTCGGTTCGTACGTGGGGACGCGGGCCGGCTCACTGGTGGTGACCGCAGGTCCCAGAACAGGGCCTTCCACCGATTCGACCTCGGGATTGAGGTAGGAGTGCAGGGTGTACAAACCGAGCCACAGAATGCACAGGGCCAGCGTCGAGGTCCGCACCCTGCCGCCGAAGAGTCGCGCGGGGATCACGCGGGACTGCAGGATCCTGTCCAGCCCGCGCCTCGATTCGGTCATTCCGCGGTCTCCCCGGCGCGCACGGTCTGCAGGTCGGGTGTGACGGTGATCCCCTGACGTCGCATGGCGGTTGCGATCCGCACGCGGAGCGCGCGCCCGACCTGGAACTGCTTACCGGGCAACGTCCTCGCCACCACGCGCACACTGACCTCGTCCACTGTCAGGCTCTCGACACCCATCACCGTCGGCTCGTCGAGCAGCAACTTCTTGAGATTCCGGTCCGCGAAGGCCTCGACCCCGACCTGATGCAGCAACTCGTTGACCCTGTTGATGTCGGCCATCGCGGGAACCGGAACGTCGATCACGGCCCGGGCCCAGTCCTTCGACAGATTGATCGCCTTCACGATCTGGCCGTTAGGCACGGTGATGACCTCACCATCCGGGCTCCGCATCCGCGTGACCCGGAGCGTGACGTCCTCGATCACGCCCTCGGCGTCGTCGGACGACCCGGTGATGGCGAGACGCACCGTGTCACCGAAACCGTACTGTCGCTCGGTGATGATGAAGAAACCGGCGAGGATGTCCTGGACCACGCGCTGGGCGCCGAAGCCCAATGCCGCACCGAGCACGGTTGCCGGGGCGACGAGGCTGCCGATCGGCAAATTGAGCTGATCGAGCACCTTCATCACCGCGACCACGTAGATGAGGGTGATGACCACCCAGGTGATCACCTGGGCCACCGAATGCCGATGCTTGGTGGCCTCGGACCTGACCAGCGCATCACCCTGCATGTAGTTGCTGTCGATGCGATCGGTGATCTTGGTGCCACCCCAGCTGACGAATCGCGCCAGCAGAAGCGATCCCAGGACAGTAAGAGACACCGCGAGGCCCGTCGACGAAAGCCAGTCGAGCAGGTTCCTGGTTGGGACGAACATGGCGGCAGTTGTCTCCATACGGGGGCTACGCCTGCTTCTCTGCCTGATTCTCGCGCATCCGCCAGCGGATCCCGGCCTCGAGGAAGCCGTCGATGTCGCCGTCGAGAACGGCCGACGGGTTGTTGACCTCGTATTCGGTTCGCAAATCCTTGACCATCTGATAGGGATGAAGCACGTAGGAACGCATCTGGTTACCCCAGGAGCTGCCGCCGTCGCCCTTGAGCGCGTCCATCTCGGCGCGCTCTTCCTTCCGTTTGACCTCGAGCAGTTTCGCCTGCAGCACCCGCATGGCGGATACCTTGTTCTGCAACTGCGACTTCTCGTTCTGGCAGGTGACCACGATTCCGGTGGGGATGTGCGTCAATCGCACCGCCGAGTCGGTGGTGTTGACAGACTGCCCACCCGGACCCGAGGAGCGGTAGACGTCCACTCGGACGTCGTTCTCGTTGACGTCGATGTGGTCGGTGGTGTCGACCACGGGCAGCACCTCGACCTCGGCGAAGGAGGTCTGCCTGCGACCCTGGTTGTCGAACGGGCTGATCCGCACCAGTCGGTGCGTGCCCTGTTCCACGGACAGCGTGCCGTAGGTATAGGGAGACTTGATCGCGAAGGTGGCGCTCTTGATGCCGGCTTCCTCGGCATAGGACGTGTCGTAGACCTCCACGCCGTAACCGTGCTTCTCCGCCCACCGGATGTACATGCGCATCAGCATCTCGGCCCAGTCCGCGGCGTCGACACCGCCGGCCCCCGACCGGATGTTGACGAGCGCATCACGCTGGTCGTACTCGCCGGACAGCATCGTCTTGACTTCCATCGCCTCGATGTCGGCACGCAATGCCGCGCGTTCGGCATCCGCGTCGGCGAGCGCCTCGGCACCTTCGTCCTCCTCCGCCAGCTCGTAGAGCAGGGGAAGATCCTCGAGCCGCTGCCGCAATTCCTCGACGCGGCGGAGTTCGGCCTGCGAATGCGAGAGCTGACTGGTGACCCGCTGAGCATGTTCCTGGTCGTTCCACAGCTCGGGGTCGGCGGCCTGATGTTCGAGCTCGTCGATACGCCGGCGCAACTCCTCCACGTCCAGCACCGATTCGACGGTGCGGAGGGTGGTGTCGAGCTCGCCCAGGTCTGCGGATACGTCGGGATGCACGGTTCCCCAGGTTACCGGGTGCGGCCGGGGTGCCCGCCACCACGGGCTGTGCAGGGCTCTCTATCGCGGATTCGTGTTCGATGTGGCAAGGAGCAAGCTGAGGGAAGTCACGATCGACTGAGCTCGCGGTTCGGCGTCCGAGTAGCCTGAGCGTCCGTGACCGCATACGATGCCGACCTCGAACTCGCCCTCCGAATCGCCGACGAGGCCGACGCGATCACCAGGACCAGGTTCGGCGCGCTCGACCTTCGAGTGGATGACAAACCTGACCTCACCCCCGTGTCCGACGCCGACCTCGCCGTGGAGCGCGCGGTGCGCGGCACACTCGAAGCGGAACGACCGGACGACGCCGTGCTGGGCGAGGAGTTCGGCGGCGCCACCCAGTTCACCGGACGGCAATGGGTCGTCGATCCGATCGACGGCACCAAGAACTTCGTTCGCGGAGTCCCCGTGTGGGCCACCTTGATCGCCCTCCTCGACGACGGTGTCCCCGTTGCCGGGGTCGTGAGCGCTCCCGCGCTCGCCCGCCGCTGGTGGGCCGCGACCGGCGCCGGAGCGTGGACCTCGTTCGAGGGAGCCGATCCCGCCCGCATCTCCGTGTCGGCCGTGGACCGCCTGAGCTCGGCCAGTCTCACCTTCTCGAGCCTGTCCGGATGGCGGGATCTCGGCATCCGCGATCGGTTCCTTGCGCTCACCGATGACGTGTGGCGCGTCCGAGGCTTCGGCGATTTCTTCTCGTACTGCCTTCTCGCCGAGGGAGCAGTGGATATCGCCGCAGAACCCGAGGTCTCGCTCTGGGATCTTGCCCCGCTCGACGTGCTGGTGCGGGAGGCGGGTGGACGGTTCACCGACCTCGCAGGAACGGAGGGGCCGCACGGCGGTAGTGCCGTGGCTACCAACGGCCTGTTGCACGACGAGGTCCTGTCGCGGCTACGTCGCAACTGACAGCCCCTACCAGCTCTTTCACCGAACCCCGCGACCTGCGGTGATTCCGCGCTCCCCCGTGCCCGGGCCACCCCGAACTTACTCGGGAGTAGACACTTACCTTACCGCTGAGTAAGATTTTCGGTGTCCACGCCCGAACACCGAGAAACAGCTGGTGATCATGAGCAAGCAAGACACTGTTGCCCCCTCCGGACGCGACAAGCGGGAGCCCCGCGACACGTCCGCCGTCGGACTCAACCCGGTGAAGCGCGACGCCATGGGTGCCGCAATGCGAGTGTTGACCAGGATCACCGGTTCCGATCTGGCAGAGAAGTACAACCTGCGCCAGACGATCGATCGGGTGACCTACGAAGGCACCAAGACCGGATTCAGGACCCTCGGCGCCGCCACCCGCGGTTTCAAGAAGGTGTCCGGCGGCGGCACCCCCAAGCGTCTTCCCCACAGCCCCACGGCCGGGGCGGGATACTTCGACCTCACGCCCACCGACGACCAGCAGATGATCGTCGAGACGGTGCGCGAGTTCGCGGCGGAGATACTGCGCCCGGCAGCCCACGACGCGGATGCCGCGGCTGCCGCTCCCGCGGACCTCGTCAAGCGTGCCGCCGAACTGGGCATCACTGTCGTCAGTGTCCCCGAGGAACTCGGCGGGGCCGCCACCGAGCGTGGCGCCGTGACAAATTCGCTCGTCGCGGAGGCACTGGCCCACGGCGACATGGGTCTCGCATTGCCGATCCTCGCGCCGAGCGGCGTGGCCGTCGCCCTCACCCAGTGGGGAACCGATGCCCAGCAGTTGACGTATCTGCCCGCATTCGCCGGTGAGCAGGTGCCGAACGCGGCTGTCGTCGTGAACGAGCCGAGGGCGCTGTTCGACCCGTTCGCACTGCAGACCAAGGCCGTCCGCTCCCCCAGCGGGTACAGGCTCAACGGTGTCAAGAGCCTCGTGCCGGCCGCCGCGACGTCCGAACTATTCCTGGTGGCAGCGGAACTCGACGGCAAGCCGTCCTTCTTCATCGTCGAGGCCGACTCCAAGGGGCTCGTCGTGGAGGCCGACCCGAGTATGGGGCTGCGAGCCGCCGGACTCGGTCGCCTGAATCTCACCGATGTCGCGGTGCCCGAGTCGGCCCTGCTCGGCGACGGCGATGCGGACGTGCGCCGGGCCGAGTACGCCGATGCCATCCGGCTCGCCCGGCTCGGCTGGGCATCGTTGGCGGTCGGAACCGGTCAGGCCGTCCTCGATTACGTCATTCCCTACGTCAACGAGCGGGTGGCGTTCGGTGAGCCGATCAGCAACCGGCAGGCAGTGGCATTCATGGTTGCCAACATCGGCATCGAACTCGACGGTCTTCGCCTGGTGACTCTTCGGGGCGCCTCCCGCGCCGAGCAGGGCTTGTCGTTCGCCCGCGAATCGGCTCTCGCCCGGAAGCTGGCTTCCGAGAAGGGCATGCAGATCGGCCTCGACGGCGTCCAGTTGCTCGGTGGCCACGGTTACACCAAGGAACATCCCGTGGAGCGCTGGTACCGCGACCTACGCGCCGTCGGCGTCGCCGAGGGCATCGTCCTGATCTGAGCGGCCGGATTCGACTTAAGGAACAGTCATGATCAATCTCGAACTTCCCAAGAAACTCAAGGCTTCCGCGAATCAGGCACATCAGGTCGCGGCGGAAATCTTTCGGCCGATCTCCCGCAAGTACGATCTCGCGGAGCACGCCTACCCCAAGGAACTCGACACCATGGCCGCCATGGTGGAGGGTCTCAACGACTCCGGCAAGGGTGCCGCGGGTGCCGCACTCGGTCGCGGTGACGAGCCCAAGGTCATCGGCAATGTCAACGGCGGCAACATGTCGTCGCTCATGAATGTCATCGAAACATGCTGGGGCGATGTAGGTCTCACGCTCGCGATCCCCTACCAGGGCCTCGGGAACTCGGCGATCGCCGCCGTCGCGACCGACGAGCAACTCGAGCGGTTCGGGAAGGTCTGGGCCTCCATGGCCATCACCGAGCCCGGATTCGGCTCCGACTCCGCAGCGGTGACCACCACGGCAGTGCTCGACGGTGACGAATACGTCCTCAACGGCGAGAAGATCTTCGTTACCGCCGGCGAACGCTCCACCCATATCGTCGTGTGGGCAACGGTCGACAAGTCGAAGGGCCGTGCCGCGATCAAGTCGTTCGTGGTCCCGCGCGATGCTCCGGGTCTGAGCGTCGCCCGCCTCGAGCACAAGCTCGGAATCAAAGCCTCCGATACCGCGGTACTGCTGTTGCAGGACTGCCGGATTCCCGCAGACAACCTTCTCGGCACTCCGGAAGTCAACGTGGAGAGGGGTTTTGCCGGCGTCATGCAGACATTCGACAACACCCGGCCCATCGTCGCCGGAATGGCGGTCGGCCTCGGCCGCGCCGCTCTCGAAGAACTGCGCCGCATCCTGACCGAGGCCGGGGTCGAGATCTCCTACGACACCCCGGCCTACAACCAGCACGCGGCGGCGGCCGAATTCGTTCAGCTCGAAGCCGACTGGGAAGCGGCCTACCTTCTCGCCCTCCGGGCTACCTGGATGGCGGACAACAAGAAACCCAACTCGCTCGAGGCCTCGATGTCCAAGGCGAAAGCGGGACGTACCGGCACTGCGATCTCCCTCAAGGCCGTCGAACTCGCGGGCACTCTGGGTTACTCGGAGCGCCCGCTGCTCGAGAAGTGGGCCCGCGACTCCAAGATCCTCGACATCTTCGAGGGCACGCAGCAGATCCAGCAACTCATCGTCGCGCGGCGCCTACTCGGAAAGTCGTCCGCAGAGCTGAAATAGCAGAACCGAACATATTTCGAGGGGTGTAGCCCCGCCGCTCTCACGTGTGGCGGGGCTTCCTCGTGCCACCCGACCTGCACCGCCGTGAGTCGGTAACCGCCCTGCCCAGCGGGTCGGAGGTAACAATTCGAGCCGAGAGTTCCCCGTTCGGGTCACGGCCCGATCACAAACCTCCGGACATCTTTATCAAATAATAACCAACTCAGATCCCGTTTCGTGCATACTGGGGACATGTGGTGGATCCTCGCAGCAATCCTCATGACGTGGGCGCTGATCTCGGTCCCCGTTGCGGTCCTCGTGGGACGAGCTGCCCACATCAAGGAACTTCGTGAGCGTCCGTCGCGGCGCAGCAGCATCCGCTGGTCCAGCCCGGCGGCCTGACGCCGGTCCGCTTCGCGACTCCGAAGTGGACCGTTCCGAACAACCCTCGTCTACGCTGAGCGTGATATAGGTCACATAGCGAGAGGGTTCTCGATGCCGGCTCAGCACATTCGCACCAAGATCACGGACACGGTTGGGGCGGTCCGAGTGATGAGCCGCGCGGGCCTCATCCCACTTCCCCGCCTCGACCGGGGCATCCAGTCCATACTGGCCGTCCGGAAGTACGGCCCCTTCGCCGGTCCGGTTCACGCACACGCCGGGAACGATCCCGAAGTCGTCGCCCTGATCGATGACCGGGGTTCGCTCACCTACGGCGACATCGAAGCGCAATCGAACGCTCTGGTCCGGGCATGGCAGGCCGAAGGCATCACCCCCGGATCCGTCATGGGCTGCATGTGTCGTAACCACCGTGGCCTGGTGCTCACCATGCTCGCCGCCGCCAAGAACGGCACGAAACTGGTGTTGATGAACACCGGGTTCGCCCGCCCTCAACTCGTCGACGTCGCAACACGGGAGCAGGTGAAGGCGTTCGTCTACGACGACGAATTCACCGCTGTCGCAGAGGCCCTTCCCGAAGGCACGATCAGGTACCGCTCATGGGTGGATGGCGACACCGTTTCGCAGGTGCGGAACCTCGACGATCTGATGGAGGGCCGCGATCGCCGGTCGGTACCACCGCCTTCGACGGAAGGGGGATTCGTACTGCTCACCAGCGGTACGACCGGTACACCGAAAGGTGCGCCCCGCGGACACACGTCACCCCTCGCGTCCGCCCAGTTTCTCGACCGGGTTCCCCTGCGCCCCGGCCAGACGATGCTGATGGCCGCACCCGCATTTCACGGGACGGGCGTATCGCAGTTCGCCCTCGCACTGGCACTGCAGCAGACCGTGGTCATGGA
>NZ_JBAQEO010000521.1:0-8705 GCF_049286785.1 Rhodococcus sp. (in: high G+C Gram-positive bacteria)
GGTTCGGGTAGTCCAGCAGCGCCACCTGCTGACCACGGCTGATCACAGTGCTCAATGCCGACATCGTCTCGCTCTGGATGTTCGCCAGTCTTTCCGTCATCGGATCGATCCTCTCGGCTTCTGGGCAGATGCGGAATGCATACCAGCTCGACGACACCCTCCCACGGACTCGGTGGTCTCATCGCCACCACCGAATCAGGAACATCAGAGACGATGAACATCGGTGCTGCCGTCACCGGAATCTCGAGCGAGTCCTCGTGGTCATGATTCGCTTTCGATCAGGTCACGCCGCAGATCGGCCTTTCGGATCTTGCCCACCGCGGTCCGCGGCAACTCGTCGACGACGAGGAGCCGTTCCGGGGTCTTCTGCCTCGCGAGCCCTGACGCCGCAAAATGCCTGCGGACCTCGTCGAGGTCGAGTGACGCGTCCGGAACCAGCACGACCACTGCAGCCGCGACCTCCCCGTACCGGGTGTCCGGTGCCGCGACCACCGCGCCTTCGGCAACGGCGGGATGTTCGTTCAGCACGTCCTCGATCTGCCCGGACGAGATCGTCTCGCCGGCACGGATGATCACATCCTCGAGACGGCAGCTGCGTGTGAGTTCACTGGCACGTCACCAACGGTTGGTGACCGACCAGAGCTCGCCGAATTACCTGCATGCGCCTACGACTTCGGGCTGTTCGACGAGGAAACGCGATTACCTTGTCGCGGGAGACGGAAAAAGCCGACGGTGGTGCGATCGGCTACTCCACACCCGTGCGCTCGGACATCAGCAGCCGGATCTTCGGGATGGAGTCCAAGGGACTCGAGTGAACCGGCACACTAGCGAGACGAATCTCGGTGTGGACCTGTCCCCGGTGACCGCAGATCCGGTGACCTCGGAGCATTCCTCGATCGGCCCGCGGCCGCGCTGGTGCGGCGGCAGCGTTATCCGCTGGTCTCTTGTGTCGGTACCGGTATCGTCACGATTACTTCGGCCGGCGGTTACACCGGGGAGACGCCGTGCGCCGCGAGTGCGGCGGCGCCGGGGGTCGCCGAATTCGGTGAGCGGACTGTCTCGACAACGATGGCTATTTCGGCGCCGAGAGTGGTGTCGGCAGGGTCTGGATCGACCCGCCAGAGAACTGTCAACGGACTTTCCGGGGCGACGCTCGACTTTGCACAACGTAGGTAAGTCTGAATCACTCGGCAGATATCGCGTCGAGCATCATGTCGATCTGTCGGTGGCGCTGAGCGGCGTCACTCCAGGGTGTCGAGGACCTTTGTGTCTTCTCGCCCTTCGAGGACCATCGACCGGGCCACGACCATATGTTTCTGCCAGTGCGCGAACGCGCCTGCGCCGTCGCGCGCGCGCAGCAACTTGATCAGCTTGCGCTGGGAGCGAACGAACAGCTTGTAGTTCGCCTCGGCCGCCTTCGCATCCTTTTCGGAGCGTTCACGCGTGACGTTCGCGGTGTGCCGCTCGTATATCTCGTGAAGCATCCCCGCGATCAGGGCGAGTGTTGCGTTGCCTGCCAGTTGCACCATGCGGAGGTGAAACATCGCGGCAGTTTCTCCGAACGTCCCCATCGCGTAAGACGACGGGATGGTTTCGTCCACGATGCGTTCGAGTTCCTCGAACGCAGCCTCGGTTCCCGTTTCGGCGAGGAGGCGGGCGGCGGGAGGTTCGATGGCTTCCCGGGCGACATACACGTCATTGACGGTCGCGCCGGCCAATTCCAGTAGCAAGGACGCAGGACGGGCCACGGCCTCCGGTCCGGGCACACACACACGTGCTCCCGATCGCGAACCTCGGCGGACTTCGACGAGCCGTTCCGCTTCGAGCACGCGGACCGCTTCGCGAAGCGTGGGTCGGCTCACGGCGAAGTGCTCCATGAGTTCGGCCTCGTGCGGTAGATGGTCACCGTCCTTGAGCTCACCGTCGACGATCATTCGTCGCAATTTTCGGGCGACGAGTTCGGCGGTCTTTGGGGTACGGATCGCTCGTCCCGACGCCGCGGTTGCGTTGAAGATTGGAGCCAGCGCTTCGTCGGTCACGAATTGACACCCTTCCCTATTCAGAGGCACTTAGCCTACCTGGTAAACGTACCTGACGTATCCACGCGATAGGAATGCGTTCCAGTTTCCGCGACAAGAGCCATGTTTGTCGGAGGCGGACCGCGAATTTTGGCCTCGCAGATGCAGGTCAACTGCTGCAACTCTCGAAGCGTGGATTGGACGGGGGCTTTGCTTGCCCACGTCCTTGTTCCGCTGCGGCCCCAGGTCATCGAGGTCGAGGGTGCGCCAGAGTACGGATCCTTGCGTTCCGGTCACCTAGTCAACTATGTTATCTATGTATATACGCGGTCGAGCGCCGTGGAAATCAGACGCCGGATAGCCAGCGAACTCCGAGGAGCGGCAATGTTGAAGACGCGGTTCACCGAAGAATTCGGTATCGAACATCCGATCGTGCAGGGCGGCATGATGTGGGTCGGCCGGGCAGAGCTGGCCGCTGCGGTGTCCAACGGAGGCGGGCTCGGCATCATCACGGCTTTGACCCAGCCCACGCCCGAGGATCTCGCCCAGGAGATCGAGAGGTGCCGCGCGCTGACCGACAAGCCGTTCGGCGTCAACCTCACCCTTACCCTGTCGATCAACCCACCGCCGTACGCCGAGTACCGGCAGGTCATCATCGACTCCGGCGTGAAGATCGTCGAGACCGCCGGATCCGATCCGACCGTCCACGTCGAGCACTTCAAAGAGCACGACATCAAGGTCATCCACAAGTGCACGAGTGTGCGCCACGCGCTCAAAGCGGAGCGCATCGGCGCCGACGCGGTGAGCATCGACGGGTTCGAAGCCGCGGGTCACCCCGGTGAGGACGACATTCCCGGTCTGGTGTTGATTCCGGCCTCCGCCGATGCCCTCGACATCCCGTTCATCGCCTCCGGCGGTTTCGCCGACGGCCGTGGCCTCGCAGCCGCGCTCGCCCTCGGTGCCGACGGCATCAACATGGGCACCCGCTTCATGTGCACCGCGGAGAGCCCGATCCACGAGAAGATCAAGCAGCAGATCGTCGGCGCCAGCGAACTCGACACCCAGCTGATCTTCCGCCAACTCCGCAACACGATGCGCGCGGCGAAGAACTCGGTGAGCAAAGAGGTCGTCGACATTCTGAACCAGGGCGGACGCTTCAAGGACGTGCAGCATCTCGTGGCGGGCACCCGCGGGCGCAAGGTCTACGAGAACGGCGATCCCGAGGCGGGAATCTGGACCGTAGGTGTCGCGCAGGGCCTGATCCACGACATCCCCGGTGCCGGTGAGCTTGTGCGCCGCATTGCCGCGGATGCCGAGGAGACGCTGCTCGGCCTGGTCCGCAACATCGCCGACCCCGTCTCCGTCTCCTGAGGCGCGCGATGACCGACGCACAGGACACCGCAACCCGCGAGGACTCCCCGCTGCTCGTCACCAGGGACGGGCCGGTCGCGATCTTCACGCTCAACCGGCCCGACCGGCGCAACGCCATCAATCGGGCAATGCGCAAGGCGCTGAAGAAGGAACTGTGGCGCGCCGACGGCGACGAAGACGTGCGTGTCGTGGTGATCACCGGCGCAGGCACCTCATTCTCGTCCGGTGTGGACCTGCCCGAAGCTCTGTCCGGCCCGCCACCCCGTACCGAGGGCGTGACGCCGACGCAGGTGCTGCGCGGTATCTCCAAGCCGGTGATCGCTGCAGTGAACGGACCGTGTTACACCGGTGGGTACGAACTGGCCGTGAATTGCTCGTTCATCATCGCGTCCGACCGCGCCGAGTTCGCCGACACGCACGCCCAGATCGGCCTCCTCAACGGCTGGGGCGGCAGTGCCATGTTGCCGCGCATGGTGGGTCTGCCCGCCGCGATCCAGTTCATCCTCAGCGGTGAACCCATCGACGGGGACACCGCCGCACGGATCGGCCTCGCGAACGAGGTTGTCGAGCACGAGAAATTGATGGACCGCACGCTCGAGATCGCCCGCAAGATCGCAGACGGGCACCCCGGTGCCGTTCAGCGGATGCTGCGCCTCCTCAAGGAGGGCGCGGGCGCCTCGCTCGCGCACGCACTCGGCCTCGAGGCCGAAGCCTCTGCCACGCATCGTTCGGACGGCGCCGACGTCGGCGCGCGGTTCGGCAAGCGTCGTGCCGCAAAATCCTGACCTACACACAATCGGAGCTCTGACATCATGGGAGGTGGCGCGGTGGAACAGAACACCACGACGGTACTCGAAGCAACGACCGGCGACTGGCGCAGCCGGCTGTCCACACTGCTCGACGACTACCGGAAGCGCCCGCGTCCGGAAACGTCCCGTGAGCGTTTCGAGGCGGCCAAGGCATGGCAGTCCGAACTTGTCGACGCGGGACTCGCGGCGCCGGGCTGGCCACGCGAAGCCGGTGGCATGGAACTCTCGCTCGAGGATCAGCTCGACTACTACCGAATGACGACACAGGCCGGTGCGCCGAAGCATCCGTGCGGCCTGTCGTTCATCGTCGCGCCCACGATCATCGTGCACGGCACGCAGGATCAGAAGGATCGGTTCCTCGAGCCGCTGCTGCGTGCCGACGAATTCTGGTGCCAAGGCTTCTCGGAACCGGGCGCCGGCAGCGATCTCGCGTCGCTGTCCACCCGCGCGGTGCGCGACGGCGACGTCTACCGGGTGAGGGGCCAGAAGATCTGGACCACCATGGCCGACAAGGCCGATTGGATCTTCGCGCTGGTGCGTACCGGCGCCCCCGGTCGGGGCACCTCTGGCATCACGTATCTGCTCATTCCGATGAATTCTCCCGGCATCGAGGTGCGTCCGCTGCGCGACGCCGCAGGTGGTCACCACTTCGCAGAGGTCTTCTTCGACGACGTCGAGGTGCCCGTGGCGAACCGGCTCGGTGAGGAGGGCGGCGGTTGGTCGATCATGCGCACCTCGCTCGGTCACGAGCGCGCCACCGCGTTTCTCGCCGACGAATTCCGTTACCGCGGTACGGTCGACAAGGTCTTCAAGCTCGCTGCCGAACAGGGCTACGCGAACGATCCGTTGATTCGCCAGGAACTCGCGAAGGTGGAAACCAACGTTCGCGAGATCGCGACGAACAGCGCGCGTGCCCTCGAAGCCGTTCTGCGTTACGAAGATCCGGGCGGAGTGGCGTCGGTCAACCGTCTGGTGAAATCGGAGTTCGAGCAGCACATGCATCGGCTCGCACTGCGCTTGACCGGTTCGGGAGCGTTGCTGAACACGCGATCCGAGGGCGTCGTCGAAAAGGGTCGTTGGACGTACGGATATCTGATGGCACGCGCCGCGACGATCGGCGCGGGTACCGCCGAGATCCAACGCAATACCATCGCGGAGAACGTGCTTGGCCTGCCGTCGCATCGCGGTGAGGGTCGTCGTGCCCCTGCGGTCGTGCCGGGCCGGCCGCTCACCGCCCCCGACGAGGATGAGGCAGCGGTCCGCGAAGTGCTCGGGGACCTTGTCTCCTCCTATGTGGACACCGAAAAACTCCTCGCCCGTGAGAAAACTCCCGGCGACTACGACATCGGCCTGTGGGACGAACTCGTGAAGTTCGGCCTGCCCGGCCTGTCTGCTCCGGAATCCCTCGGCGGAGGGGGGCAGTCGTTGCGGTTGCTGTGTGCGGCAATCGAAGAGGCCGCCTACCACCTTGCTCCGGTGCCGCTCGTACCGACCGCAATCGCCCTCGAGGTGCTCGTTGCCGCGGGTGCAGACGAGCCGGCCCGCGCGGTCGCCGCAGGCGCAACTGCGGCGTTCGTCGCTCCTGTCGACGACAAGGGCTGGGTCACCGATGCGGGTCTGCCCGTTCTCGACGGTGGTCGGTTGACCGGCCGGGTCGAACGTGTCGCGGGTGTGCCCGTCGCCGACCTGCTCGTCGTCCTCGCGACCGATGCGACCACCGGCGACCGGGTGCTTGCCACCGTGCAACCCGCAAATGTCACCGTCATTGTCCAGAACCCGGTGGACCTGACGGCGACGATAGGCATCGTCACCGCGAACGGGGTCCCGGCCACCGTGCTCGCATCCGGGGAGGTCGTCGACGATGCGCTCGTCCGCGCTCGTCGTGTCGCCCAGCTCCTCGTCGCGGCGGACTCGGTGGGCGTCGCCAACCGGGCTCTCGCGATGGCGGTGGACTGGGCCGGGCAGCGCGAACAGTTCGGGCAGCCGATCGGTTCATACCAGGCCATTTCCCACCGATGCGCCTACCTCCTGGTCGGCGCCGAGGGCGCCCGCGGCCAGGTGCTCTCGTCGGCAGACCGTGACGAGACCGATCCCGACGCCGCGATCTCCGCGAACCTGGCCGCGGCGGCCGCACTGAGCACTGCGGTGACCGCGGCCGAGGACTGCATCCAAATCCACGGTGGTATCGGATTCACGTGGGAGCATCCCGCCCACCTGTTACTGCGCCGGGC
This sequence comes from Rhodococcus sp. (in: high G+C Gram-positive bacteria), assembly GCF_049286785.1. Lineage (GTDB taxonomy): Bacteria > Actinomycetota > Actinomycetes > Mycobacteriales > Mycobacteriaceae > Rhodococcus_F. Next base: position 6,430 of record NZ_JBAQEO010000521.1, read on the forward strand.
CACCGCCAATGCGGCCTGGATCGGGCGTCCCGAGGTGCTGCGTGATCGCGCTGTGAGCGAGGTGTTCGACCGGCTTGCCTGACGAGGCCGATCGAACTCGATTTCGGTAAACGTACGAGGCCGGTGTCCCATTCGGGACACCGGCCTCGTCGTGTGTAACCGGGGACGGGTCGGTCAGGCGACGATTTCCTTCTCCCGCAGTTCGGCGATGCGTTCGGGCGTGATGCCGATCTCGGCGAGGACCGAGTCGGTGTGCTCACCGATCGTGCAGCCGGCGTCGGCCTTCACTCCCGAGCGGGAGAATCGGGTCAGCGGGGCGAGGCGGCGGTGCTCGTCGAAGATGGGGCTGTCTGCGAGCACGGTGTACCCCGCCTCGAAGTACTCGTCACCCTGCAGGTGGATCTCGGAGGTCCGTTCTGTCACGGCGACACAGCCGATGTCCTGGCTGTTGAGATCCTTCTCCCACTCGAACTTGGAGCGAGTGCACAGCACGGCCGCGAGCGTCTCGGCGAGATCCGCGTCGTTGGTGCGGCGAAGATCCGGCGCCGAGAACTTTTCGAGTGCGAGGTCCGTGTACGGCTTCACCGCCTCGACCAGGCTGTTCCACTCGGAGTCCTGCGGTGCGGCAAGGAAGATCCATCCGTCCGACGCCTCGTACAGGCGGTACAGGGCACCGAGGCCGTACAGGTCCGGGTCGGAGACCGGCGGCTCGGGGCGGTTCTCGTAGTCGGTGTTGCGGTCCATGAGCGCGTGAGTTGCAGAGGAGAGCATGGTCGCAGTCATGTCGCCCAGGGGGCGGCCGCGCTTACGGGCGAGCAAACCGACCAACATCGACGAAGCGACACCGAGCGCCGCGACAGCGTCCGCCTGGACGGACGGACTGGCGCCGGCGGTGTGCCGGCGCACGGCGACGCGTTTGATCTCCTCGAGATCCTCGCCATGGAGGTCCAGGCCACCGAGATCGCTCATGGTGAGACCGGAGGCCGCACCGACAGAGGGTGCGTATGCCGGGCGGCCACCGTAAGGACCGTCCGTACCGTACCCGGGAGCGTTGAGGTAGACCAGATCCGGGTTGACCGACTTGAGGGTCGCTGCGTCGACTCCGATGCGTTTCGCGGCGCCCGCACGGGAGCTCTGCAGCACGATGTCGGACTTCTTCGCGAGTTCGTGCACCACCGCGAGTCCGTCGAGTGTGTTGATGTCGACTGCGACAGATTCCTTGCCCTGCAACACCTTCGCGCCACCCGCTTCCGGGAATGCAACGAGGTTGCGGATCGAGTCACCGGCGAGCGGCTCGACCTTGATGACCCGGGCACCGAGGTCGGTGAGGACCGTTGCGCCGTAGGGTGCGGCGAACATCGAACCGAGCTCGAGGACCGTCACGCCGGCGAGCGGAAGGTCCCCTACCGGTGCATCCGTCTTCGGGGTGGAGGTCGAGCCGGACGCGAGATCGGCGAACACCCGCTCGGTGTCAGCACCGAGTCGCGGTGCCGGGCGCGGCCCGGTGAGCGGTTTGCCGTCGACATGAACGAGCGTCGACGGCTGGCGGACCAGGCCGAGATCGGGGTCGACGACGGTGACCACACGGCCGTCGTGCTGAAGCTGCGGATGATCGAGCGCGGCAACCGGATCGCTGAAGACCTCGGCGCTGACGTCTGGGTTCGTGTCGAAGACGTGTTGCCACTCCGCGAGGGTGCGCTCACGCACCTTCTCCAACATCAGTTCCCACAGTTCCACGCGGCGTTCGACATCCTCGAAGACGGGCAGACCTTGCCAGTACGGGTCCGCGAACACGTGAGCGAGTCCGAACTCGGTCATCATTGCAAAGAACAGGCGGGGCTCCGTTTGTGCGAACTGCAGCCAGTGGCCGTCCTTGGTCTGTGCCACGAGCAGCGGGTAGATCAACGGTGCAGCGGGACGACCCTGATCGTCGTACGCAGACATTGCCTGGTAGGCGTCGGGCCAACGCGCACAAACGAGCTCGAAGAACCAGTTGTAGACGTCCATCGACGCGGCGCCGCGAAGCAGATCGGCCTCGACATGCTGGCCGGCACCGCTCGATTCCCGTTCGTACAGGGCCGAGAGGATCCCGTGGACGGCGGTATGGGCAGCACCCCACGAGGCCCACGGGGTCGGCGTGAACGACGGGCCGGGGCGCTCGGACATCTTGGCCTTGCCGTGGAATACACCCATACGGGCGAGGACCAGCGCTTCATAACCCTTGTCGTTCGCCCACGGGCCGGTGGTGCCCCAGCCGGTGATGGACGCGCTCACCA
>NZ_JBAQEO010000522.1:0-15594 GCF_049286785.1 Rhodococcus sp. (in: high G+C Gram-positive bacteria)
CGGGAGCACCTGCTGGCGGATGAAGTCCTCGAGGAAATCCAGCGACCGACCGGAGGCGGTGTAGTCGGCGTAGGTAATCCGGCGCCGACCGTAGGGTCCCTCCAGGACCTCACCCTCACCGATCACCCCCCGCCGGACCCGCTCGAGCAAGGGTGAGGTGGGCACCGGCCCTGCTGACACGTCCACGTTCCCGGTCACCTCAGACATGTGGCCACTCCTTCCTCCGCAGGGGACCAGGACCCCGCTGTCGCCAGCGTGCCCCGGGGACAAAGGCCACGCCAGGGCCATTGGTCCCCGGGACGGGACAACTACGCCTGTGCCGGCAGCTGCGTTTTGTTGGGCGAGGGGGGCCTGCAGATCGCGGCGTTTGGCGACACTCGTCACCGCGATGGCCGCGATGGCCGCGATGACGACCAGAAGCACCATGACCCCGTTCACGCCTCGATTGTGCCGCGCCCGTCCGCCGACCGTGACGCATCGGCACAGTTCGCCCGCACGGTTCGCCGGGGCAGTTCACCGGCACAGACACGTGCACCCCCGGCCCGAAGACCGAGGGTGCATCGCTGCAGCAGTGTCACTCCTTCGGCGGCACAGCCTTCTTCGCGGCCTCGGCAGCCTTGTCGATCTTGTCGCTGTACTTGCCGCTCGTCTTCTTGTCCGCGACGTCGGCAGCCTTGTCGATGGCGTCGTGCACCTTGTCCGCGTTCTCCGACGCGACCTCTTTGCCCTTACCCAGCAGGCCCTTCAGCGTATTGACGAAACTCATCGTTCATCCTCCTCCGGTGCGTATGCACCTCAGTCACCGCGAGTTGGTCAACTCGCCCGGCACCCGGACTCCCGGGTACCCGAGACACGAATATCCTAGTGCTCTCCCGGCAGGTCCTCCGGCGGCTCGAACAGCCGGCGATGCTCACCGTGCAGGCGACCGGATATCCACCATCCGATCTCGACCAGAACGACGCCCACGAGTCCGCACACCACCGCAGACGCGGTGGCAGCGACGTTGGTGGGATCGAGCTTGAAGAATTCCCGGGTGAACGGAAGCGCGAAGAGGATGAGGTATCCGCCGGCCGAGCAGAAGATCAGCAGCAGCTTCCACCAGACGTAGGGACGCGCGACCACGGCCAGCACCCACAACGCGATCATGATGAGGGTGATCAACGCGGAGGTCCCCGCCTGCACCTTCTGCGTTTCCGTCTGCTCCGGGCCCGCGTAGACCAGAAGATACGAAATGAACGTCGTGACTCCGATGATCACACCCGACGGAACGGCCAGTCGCATCACCCGAGGTACGAAACCGGAGCGTGCGCGTTCGTTGTTGGGCGCCAACGACAGGATGAACGCGGGAATACCGATCGTGAACCATGCGGCGATCGTCACGTGCCGCGGCAGGAACGGATACGGGACCGGGTCGAAACCGAAGACCTGCGACAGCACACCGGACATTCCGACGAGGAACGCCAGCAACACCGAATACACGGTCTTGGTGAGAAACAGGTTGGAGACGCGCTCGATGTTGCCGATCACCCGACGGCCCTCGGCCACCACATAGGGCAGAGTGGCGAATTTGTTGTCCAGCAACACGATCTGCGCAACCGCACGGGTGGCGGGGCTGCCCGAGCCCATCGACACGCCGATGTCTGCGTCCTTGAGCGCGAGGACGTCGTTGACGCCGTCTCCCGTCATCGCGACAGTGTGGCCACGAGACTGTAAGGCGCCCACCATCTCCCGCTTCTGATCGGGTCGCACACGCCCGAAGGTGGTGGCCACCTCGAGGGTGTCGGCCAACGTCTGCCGATCCGACGGCAGATCCCGCGCATCGACGGGACGGTCGCCGCCCGGCAGTCCGAGCGACGCGGCGACGGCCCCTACCGAGACTGCGTTGTCGCCGGAAATCACCTTCACCGTCACGTTCTGACTGGCGAAGTACTCGAGGGTGTCGCGGGCATCGGGCCGCACCCGCTGCTCCAGGATCACCAGCGCACGTGGGGCGATCGCCCCTGGCGCTCTGTCGTCGTCCACGGCGACGTCGCAACTGCCGAGAAGCAGGACCCGCAGCCCGGATGCGCCCAGTTCGTCGGCCTGCCGAGCCATGTCACTGCCCTCGTCGAGCAGCACGTCCGGCGCACCGAGAACCCAGTTGCCGTGCGGGCCGTACGACTGGCCACTCCACTTCGTGGCCGACGAGAACGGCGCCACCGCGGTGGCCTCACCCCACCCCGGATCGTCCGGAAAAGCTTCCTCGATCGCGAGGACACTGGCGTTGGGGCGCGGATCGGACGCCGCCATCGCGGCCAGAGCTGCCCGGCACGCCTCCGTATCCTCTGTTACGGCACAACGCAGTTCGGACAATCGCATACCGGACTCGGTGAGAGTTCCGGTCTTGTCGGCGCACACCACGTCCACCCGGGCAAGCCCCTCGATGGCCGGCAATTCCTGCACGAGGCACTGTCGCTGCCCGAGCCGGACCACGCCCACCGCGAACGCGATGGACGTCATCAGCACGAGACCTTCGGGAACCATCGGCACCAAAGCCGCCACCATCCCACTCAGAGCGGGACCTACCGACTCACCACTCGAGAACAACTGGTTGTAGATGATGAGGAGTCCCGCCGGAATCATCAGATACGTGATGAACCTGAGGATCTGGTCGATGCCGCTGCGCAACTCCGAATGCACGAGCGTGAACTTGCTGGCCTCCTCCGCCAGTTTGGCGGCGTACGCCTCGCTCCCCACCTTCGCGGCACGGTACGAGCCGCTGCCGGAGGAGACGAAACTCCCCGACAGCACCTGTGCGCCGACGTCCTTCTCCACCGGATCAGCCTCGCCGGTGAGCAGCGACTCGTCGACGTCGAGAGACATCGACTCGACCACGACACCGTCGACGACGATCTGGTCCCCTGCGCCCAGTTCGATGATGTCGTCGAGGACCACTTCCCGGGGCGCCATCGCCACGGCGACACCGTCGCGGCGAATTACCGGTTTGGCCTGACTGACGATCGCCAGCTTGTCGAGGGTCCGTTTGGCGCGGATCTCCTGAATGATGCCGATTCCGCTGTTCGCGATGATCAGCAGGCCGAACATTCCGTCGATGACGGACCCCGTCGCCAACACGATGATCAACAACACCCCGAGGATCGCGTTGATCCGGGTGAATACGTTGCCGCGCACGATTTCGCGAACCGATCGGCTCGCCCGGTCGGGCACATCGTTCGTCTGCCCCGCCGCTACCCGTTCGGCCACTTCGGCCGCCGTCAAGCCCTCCAGGGCAACAACGGCCACACCGTCGGAGCCTCCCTTTTCCAGGGGTCGATAGCTTTCGTACGCCATGGGCCAAAGGTTACGCATCGAACCCGGGAACCGGCGGACCTCGGTGGGGCTTCAGCCCACAGCCGTCCACCAGTGCGGATGCGAACCCGGTTTCAACGCATCGATCCGTTGTCCCGGCATCGGGACCGATACCACCGTTCCTGCCGCCTCCGCCGCCGTGAGCAACCGGACGACCGGCTCGGACCAGGTGTGAAAAGCGAGGTTGAACGTCGCCCAGTGCACCGGAACCAGCAGGCCGCTGGCCGCGTCGCCGCGGCCGAGGTCGGTGTGGGTCTGCACCGCCTCCTCCGGGTTCATGTGGACGTCCGCCCACCGGGTGTCGTAGGCGCCGACCGGGAGAAGTGTGAGATCGAACGGACCGTAATGTTGCCCCAGGTCGGCGAAGCGTGGGGTGTATCCACTGTCACCGCCGAAGAACACCTTGCGTGTCGGCCCGGCCAGAACCCAGGACGCCCACTGGGTGGAGTTGCGTTTCAGCCCGCGGCCGGAGAAGTGACGCGCCTCGGTGCACGTGAGTGTGAGCGCGCCGAGAGTGGTCGACTCGTTCCAGTCGAGTTCGACGATCCGGTCTTCCGGCACCCGCCACCGGCGCAGGTGCGCACCGAGCCCGACCGGCACGACGAACGGCGCCTTCTGGGTGGACGCGAGTTGCTGCACCGTTGCCATGTCGAGGTGGTCGTAGTGGTCGTGGGAGACGACGATCGCGTCGAGCGCAGGAAGGTCGGCCAACGCGACCGGTGTGGGGTGCATACGGGACGGCCCGAGGACGGAGGACGGCGACACTCTCTCACTCCACACGGGGTCCGCGAGCACCCGGAATCCGTCGACCTCGACGAGAACACTCGAGTGGCCGTACCAGGTGACGGCGGCCTCGGCTGCATCGACGGGCGCGAGCGGGGTGGCCAGCGGAATGGGCCGCTGTGGGCGACCGGTCGACCCTCTCGTGACGAGTGCCTTGAGAAGGCCGGTCTCCGATCCGGGCACCAACGTGCTGCTCGGATCGGTGTTGTGGAACTGCCGGTTCCGGTATCTCGGCGACGACGCGGCGTAGGGCCGGACCTGCCCGTGGGACGCCCCGATCTGCGACGGCAGACCCCATGTGGCGCGGGTCAGCCATCCGACTGCGGCAGTGGCCAGGACAGAGGTCGCCGCGTGTTTCGCCTTCATCCCGCCCACTGTAACCGCGGGGTCGGATCAGCGACCCCTGAATACGGGCGGGCGCTTCTCCTGACGGGCCACCCGGGCCTCGCGCGCGTCCTCGCTCTTCCAGGCTGCGTGCAACGCCGCGAGCTGCTCGGGCGGTGGTGGACTCTGGGTGCCGTCGTCGTTGAGGACCATCTTGAGATGCTGCAACGACAGTGGGGCGAGCTGCGCGATGGTGTTCGCCCACCGCTGCGCCGCGACGAGATCGCCGCGCTTGTTCGCGAGACCCCGCGTGTATGCCTCTTCGGCTTCGATCTGTTCCGCACCGAGCAGGATCGTGCGGGCGGGCCCGCCGCCGATCAGCGCGACCAGGCGATGCACCGTCCATCGATCGACGGAGATTCCGAGCTTGGCCGCCGGGACGGCGAAGCGGGCCTCGGGGGCGACCACCCGCAGGTCTGCGGCGAGCGCGAGCTGGGTGCCCGCACCGATCGCGGGACCGTTCACCGCCGCGATGACGGGTACGGGCACCGAGTCGATGGTGTGGAGCATCTCGAGCAGGGTGTCGGTGAAGCCCTCCGCGTAGACGTCGCCGGACAGGTCGGCGCCGGCGCAGAACGTCGTGCCCTGACCGGTGAGCACGATCACCCGCGCCCCCTCGGACACGACCCCCTCCACCTGCTCGCGGAGCTGTTCACAGAGTTCGCTGTTCAGCGCATTCCGGCGGTCGGGCCGCTGCAGCTCCAGGGTGAAGACGTCGCCGTCGCGACTCGTCCCGATCATGTCCACTCGCTTTCCACTCAACGCTCTCCATTTTGCGATCGATCACATGCCCGCCCGACGCGGCAGCTGCCAGCCAACCACACGACATCGTCGCCGGAACACCTGAGGCGGCCGGGTGGTTGTGCAGGGGGAGGTGAGGACGGACATGGATTACGACGTCGACGTGACAGTGATCGGCGCGGGTCAGGCGGGCCTGTCGGCCGCCTACTACCTGCGGAAGTTCGGGGTGCCGCCGGAGACCGGGTTCGTGGTTCTCGACCACGCACCGGGGCCGGGCGGGGCCTGGCAGTTCCGGTGGCCGTCGTTGACGCTGAGCACCGTCAACGGGGTGCACGATCTGCCGGGGCTGAGCTTCGCCGACACGGTAGGTGTCGACGTGCAGGATCCCGCGGCGGGCCGGGTGCATGCGTCCGTTGCGGTGCCGCAGTACTTCGCGACGTACGAGAAACAGTTCGAGCTGCCGGTGCATCGGCCGGTGCATACCCGGGTGGTGTGCGGGCGGGACGAACGTCTTCGGATCGAGACCGACAGTCTTCGGATCGAGACCGACAGGGGTGTCGTCCGGTCTCGTGGCGTGATCAACGCCACCGGCACGTGGGAGCGCCCGTTCGTCCCCCACTATCCCGGCGCGCAGTTGTTCACCGGCCGCCAGCTGCATACCAAGGACTATTCGTCGGCCCGGGACTTCGCTGGACAACATGTTCTCGTGGTCGGCGGTGGCATCTCTGCGGTGCAACTGCTCGACGAGATTTCACGTGTCACCTCGACGACGTGGGTGACTCGGCGGGAACCGGAGTTCCGGGACGAGCCGTTCACCCCCGAGATCGGTCACGCCGCCGTCGCTGTGGTCGAGGACCGGGTGCGCCGCGGCCTGCCTCCGGGGTCGGTGGTGTCGGTGACGGGGCTGCCGGTGACTCCCGCGATCCGTGCCGCCCGCGAACGCGGCGCGCTCACCCGTCAGCCGATGTTCTCCGAGATCACCCCCGACGGAGTCCGCTGGGCCGACGGCCATGAGCTGAAAGTCGATGTGATTTTGTGGTGCACCGGGTTTCGGAGTTCGCTCGACCATCTGGCACCGCTGCGTCTGCGCGGTCCGGGCGGTGGAATCACGATGACCGGCAGGCTGGCCACCCAGGTGGCCGCTGACCCGCGCATTCACCTCGTCGGCTACGGACCGTCGTCGTCGACGATCGGCGCGAACAGGGCCGGACAGGCGGCGGCCGGTGAACTCACCCGACACCTGGGACTGCGTGCCTGAAGCCGGTCTCCGCGGATGTCAACGTTCGGACGCTGCGGTGAGCGCATCGTCGGGAGGCGAGACCACCGCCGGGTCGCGACCGGACATCAGATCCAGAACCGCCTTCGGCCGCGCCAGCCATTCCCGGGCGTAGTTCCGCACCACCGCAAGCCGGTTGCACTCGCACGCGCCTTCCACACCGTCGGCATCCATGCCCGCATTCCGGCACAGCGCCACCGCCCGCGGCACGTGCAGACCCTGGCTGACGATCAACGCCCTACTCACGCCATACGTATGTACTGCCCGCGCGCATGTGTCGTACGTGTCGAGACCGTAGCCGTCACCCACGATGCGGTCCCGGTCGACTCCGGCAGCCACCAGATACTCGGTCATCGCCTGGATCTCGTTGCCCGACTTGCCGTTCGCGTCACCGGACACCAGCACCGCCCGCGCCTTACCGTCCTCGATCAACCGGACTGCGACGTCGAGTCGCCCGGAGAGGAATCGCATCGGCTTCCCGTCACGTACCTGGGATCCGAGCACGATCACCACCGGGGCCTCCGGTGCGTCACGGACTTCGTGAACGCGGCCGGACGCCGCGAACGCAACCCACCCGGCGGACGCGAGCACAACGACCCCGGCGAGCACACCGACCGCAACCGACCAGCGGATCAGACGCCGGACGATCCTTGTCGACCGACTTCTCGTCACGTTCGTCGACCGCGAGGCAGCTTCCGTCATGACCTGATCCAAGCACGCCACAGCCCGATCACTGTTCAGTCGGGAGCCGGCACCGCCCGCAGGTGCAGGAGGTTCGACTTCCCGAGGGCGTCGAGGGACAGGGTCCGATAGCCCTGCTCGTCGAACAGCACGGTGATGCGGTCGTTCTCCACACGCATCACCACACCATCACCCCAAGTATCATGCGTGACAAGTGAATCGATAGGAAACGGCAGCTCCTGCGGGGCCGGTGCGACGTCGGCGACGGGGTGTGCGTCGCATCGGTCACAGTTGCCGCACGGATGCGCCAGTTGTTCACCGAAATAACCGAGCAGGAACTGCCGTCGGCACTGGTATGTCTCCGCGTAGCCGCGCATCATCTCCACACGTGAGCGATCCATGCGTTCACCCACCTCGTCCATATGTACCGCCGCGGCCACGGCTTCCGACGGCGTCATCGCAGTGGAAACGAAGCCGTCGCGGCCGGAACGCACCGCCCCGGCCTGTTCGAGCAGATTGAGCGCGTTCGTCAAGGTTCGACCGCGGATATCGAGCAGGGCGCGCAACTCCCGCGCCGACGTCGGGGTCGATGGGACAGCCTCATACACCCGTCGCAGAACGTCGGGCTGCGGCCGGCGCATGGCGAAGAAGTGCCGCAGGGCAAGATCTTCGGGTCTGTAGAACAGCAGGGCCAGGGCCGGCTCGCCGTCGCGCCCGGCCCGGCCGATCTCCTGATAGTAGTTGTCCAGCGATTCGGGCACAGCCTCGTGCAGCACGAAACGGATGCCCGGCTTGTCGATGCCCATCCCGAACGCGGAGGTCGCGACCACCACGTCGTATCGGTCGTCGCGGAACCCTTGGTGCACCGCCGCTCGCTCGGCCGCCCGCATGCCGCCGTGATATGCCGCGGCGCGCAACCCGCGCTCGGCCAACCGCCCCGCGTAGAACGCGGCATCCTTTCGGGTGGCCACATACACGAGGCCCGGACCGACGAAGGCGGCCGCCCGAGCCAGGACCGCGCGCTGCTTGTCGACATCGCGGACGTAGCGCTGCACCTCGAGGTGAAGATTCGGACGGTCGAACCCGGTCGCGACCACCACGGGATCGCGCAGCCGCAACTGCGTGATGATCTCCTCGCGCACCGGCGGCGAGGCTGTCGCCGTGAGGGCGAGGACGGGGGGATGCCCGAGAGCGTCGACAGCCGCGCCGAGACGCAGGAAATCCGGCCGGAAATCGTGACCCCAGGCGGCGACGCAGTGCGCCTCGTCCACCACGATCAGGGAGACATCGGCCTCGGCGAGACGCCCGAGCACGTCTTCTTTGGCCAATTGCTCCGGCGAGAGGAACAGGTATTCGGCCCCGTTACCGGTGACGATGTCCCATGCCCGGGCGATCCCCCGTCCCCCGAGTGTGGAATTGAGCGCAAGGGCGATGGGTGCGTCGTCGGCGGCCTCGATGCCCGCCACCTGGTCGTGCTGCAGTGCAATGAGCGGAGAGATCACCAGCGTGATGCCGTCGATCATGGCCGCGGCAACCTGGTAGATCGCCGACTTTCCGTAACCCGTGCGCATCGCCGCCAGCACGTCTCGGCCCGAGAGCAGTGGTTCCATCGCATCGAGCAGACCGGGACGCAGGATGTCCCATCCGAAGTCTTCCCGCGCGATGCGCTGCAGCTCCTCGCGCTGACGCTCCGTCACCTGCTCCGCCTTCCGGTCGATTACCGGAAACAGGCTAGTGCGCATTCAGTTCGCGGATCGGAACAGGGCGTCCACGAAGGCCCACTGGTCGGGTTCGGCCTGGTACATGCCGGATTGGTGTCCGCCCGGATACACCCGGTAATCGGGCTGTGTGCCCGACCGTCGCATGTCGCCGACGAGCTTCTCGGTGAGCGGTATCGGCACGGACGCGTCGGTGATGCCCTGCGCGATCATGAGGGGGCGGTCGTAACCGGCAACGGGGACTTCGAGGTACTCACGAAGGGCCGCCTGCAGTTCGGGCACATCGAGTGAGCGCGCGAGCATCTGGGAGACCGCGACGCCGCGCGTCCGGTCCGCGAATTCGCGGAACGGCAAGTCCGGGGCGGAATCCACCAACTGTTTCCCGAGAGGTGTGAGATAGCGGTCGACCATCAGCTCCGGATATGCGTCGCGCAGGCCGGCGATGAGATACGACATGTACACGGTCAGTCCGGCGAGGCCCTGCGGCGGGAACCAGGGCCCACCCCACGGTGCCAGCGTCTCGATATTGGACGGGACCCCGCTGGCCACGGCCCCGCGGTAGTCGAGTTCCGGTGCGTAGCCGGTGGCCGCGTGCGCGGCGAACACCGCAGCCTGCCCGCCCTGGGAAAGCCCCACCGCCGCCCATGCCGGCGACAGCCCGGGATCGATCTCCCGGGCCGCCCGAACGGAGTCGATCACGCTCCGCCCGGCCACCTTGCCGTCCAGGTACGGCGGTATCTCCGGGGTGCCGAGACCCACGTAGTCGGTGGCGACGACGGCATAACCGCGCCGCAGCCACCCGCTGACGTAGGCCGCGTTTCCGTCGTTCACTCCGGTGACGGACGGGGCGTCGTGGTCGGAGTTGCCGACGGTGCCGTGCGCCCACGCGATCACCGGACGGCCACCGGGCGGGGCCGGACCGGGCGGCACGAACAGCATGCCGGTGCATTCCGTGGGACCCCGGCGGTCGATCGTCACGTACGTCATCCGGTGGGCGGACCCGGTGCCCGGGAGCCACAGGTCCGCCGGCAGCGGCGACAGCTCGACCACGGCGCCCGGTCGCACGTCCGCCCGCGCGGGATCAGCACCGATCGGAAGTGCCCACAGCACGCTGACCAGTGCGAGCAACGCCACGATGCGCCACGAACGCCGCACCCTTCAACGGTAGAGGGGCGCGGATGCCGCAGTAGGCTGAATCGTCGACCCGCCCGGGAAGTGAAGATTCGAAGGACCGGAGGAGCTGAGACACATGAGCGACGAAGACCCGATTCTCACCCCCGGTGACACCTGCTGGCAGATCGCGCACGCCGACCGGCTGGCATGCATCATCGACGCCGCGGACTACTTCCGGCACGCGAAGTCCGCGATGCTGCAGTCCCGGCGACGGATCATCCTGATCGGCTGGGATTTCGACACCCGGATCAAGCTCGAACCCCACGGCAAGACCCTCGAGGGCCCCAATCGGCTCGGCAAGTTCCTGGCCTGGCTCACCCGCGAGCGCCCGGACCTCGAGATCTACCTACTCAAATGGAACATCGGCGCGTTCGCGGCGATCGGCCGGGGTATGACCCCCATCTTCGTGTCCAACTGGATGACCGATCGACGCCTGCGTTTCGAGATGGACGCCGCCCACCCGATCGGGGCGGCACACCACCAGAAGATCATCGTGATCGACGACGCGCTCGCGTTCTGCGGTGGTATCGACATGACCGTCGACCGGTGGGATACCTCGGATCACCGGGACGACGATCACTACCGCACCAAGCCCAACGGCGATCGTTACGGGCCGTGGCACGACGCCACCACTGCCGTCGACGGAGACGCCGCCAGGGCCGTCGGCGAGATGGCCCGCGACCGCTGGAAAACCGCGACAGGAAGAGAGCTCGAACCGATCGACGGCCACGACACGCCCTGGCCGGAAGACCTCGAGCCGACCATGACGTCGGTGGATGTGGCGGTCGCGCGCACGCTGCCCGAACTCGACGATCGCCGTGAGGTCCGGGAGATCGAAGCGCTGTACCTGGCGGCCATCGCAGGGGCCACCCGGTCGCTGTACATCGAGAGCCAGTACTTGGCGTCACGCACCCTCGCCGAGGCGATCGCAGCGAGGCTGCGGGAGCCGGGCGGTCCGGAGATCGTTCTCGTCCTGCCACGCAACGCCGAGGGCTGGCTGGAGCAGAAGGCTATGGACGGCGCCCGTCGTGCGTTGCTCCATCTGCTGTGGACGGCAGATACCGAACACCGTCTCGGCGTCTACTACCCCGTCACCGCGAGGGGCAACCCCATCTACGTCCACGCCAAGGTCCTGGTGATGGATGACCGGTTGCTGCGCGTCGGTTCGTCCAATCTCAACAACCGTTCCATGGGTTTCGACACCGAATGCGACCTGGCGGTGGAAGTCACCGCCAGCACACCGAACGGCGAGCAACTCCGCGACGCTATCCTCGGTATCCGCACGCGACTGCTCCGTGAGCATCTGGATGTCACCGCCGAACAGTTCGAAGAGGCCCTCGCCGAGAACTCCTCGCTCCTGCATGCCGTCGACACGCTGCGGGGCAGCGGCCGGACACTCGCCAAGTTCGAACGGGACACGGTCGAGGACGAGGAGTCCCTCCTCGCCGAAAATGCGCTGATGGATCCCGAAACCACAGCCCCGCACGGATGGGACAAGACGGCATGGGTTCGGCTGCGGCGCCGGATGATTCGCCGTCGACGAAAGCCGGCCGCCTCCGCGTCGTAGGCGTCCCTTTGCGAGGACTCGGCGGCGGGTGCGGCATCGAATTCCCGTACCCGCCACCGAATATGAGCCTGCTCGGTCAGTCCGCGAGTTCGTCGACGTCGTGTTTGATCGTCACATCACTGATGAGAAGGCCCGCCCCGAGGGCCATGACGCCGAGGCCGAGGCCGAGCGCGGCGCCGCCGAGTCCGAAAATGATTCCGAGCATGGTGTCTCCCTGAATGTGGTAGGTGAACTGACGAACACCTACGACTCTGACCGCTGCGCACCGAGCCGATAAGGCACCCCAGGGTGGTTCGGTCCCCACCCCGGCGCGGTCTACTCCAGGCGCGGCCTACTCCAATGCAGCGTCGGAAGCACTACGAGCGACGGACCCGTGACGGAAGATTGAACAGGATGTGGAACAGAACACCGGGCATGATGCTGCCGGTGATCGCGACCAAGAGCGCGAGAACGATACCGATGGCAATGTTGACCACGATCTACTCAGAACCGGGGTTGCGCATGCTGTTCCACGCGTCGACTCGATCTTACGGGCCACCGTGGTCGGGTGCAGAAGCCGTTTCGGTTGCCGGTCGTACCGAGGACTCGGACGGCTTACGGGTTCGGGTGGTCCGGCTGATCCGGCTGATCGAGAACCCCGACCGTGACTCCGAAGGGAAGGAAGCGCACCGATCGCCGCGGATCGGTGTTGTGCTTGTGAGCGCGGAGGGCGTCGAGTTCGGTGGCATACACCTGCTCGACGCGCGCGAGCCCCTCCGCGTCGACGGTGTAGATCACCCACACACCGTCACCGGTCTCCCCTGCCGTTTCCGGTCGCGGACCGGGTCGCGGCGTCCTGGCGATGTCGGCGAAGATGCCGGTCCACGGGATCGGCGCATCCGGCTGGTCGAGGAACCTGACGATCCTGTCCTTGAAGTCGCGCAGTTCCTCGCCTGCCTCACGGACCACACGATCGAACTCTTCGGGATCGAACCCGAACGGTCTGTTGTTTCCCATCACGGTCTCCTGCCGATCCGACCCCACCATTTCGCCCACCGGCGGGTACTTCCAGTGTGGCCGCCGGAGCCGCCCGGCACCAGAAGTCAGGCGTCGTTTTCCGGAGACTTCGGATGCACCACCAGGACCGGGCATGCCGCGTGCTCGGCGCAGTGAGAACTGACCGAACCCAGCAGCAGACCGGTGAACCCGCCGTGACCTCTGCTGCCCACGATCAGCATTTCGGCGCCTCTGCTCGCCTCCACGAGCACGCGGGCCGGGTGCCCTTCGCGGACCGACTCGTGCAGCCCCGCCGGCGCGGTGTCGCCGAACGCCGACGTGAGTGAATCCGTGAGTATCTGCGCAGCGTCGACATCCGGACGATAGTCCGCCGGGACCGCAGCGAGCCCGTAGTAGGTGGGAAACTCCCAGGCTGCGACGGCCTCGATGTCCGCGCCGAGGGGCCCGGCGAGGCGCGCCGCCCACCGAAGTGCGTCTATCGACGACTCGGAGCCGTCGACTCCCACCACTATCCGCCGATCCGATGTGCTGTCGCTGGTCACTGTTCCTTCTCTCGCCATGGGCTCATCCATCAAGTGCGGCACCCATTCTCGTCGACGATGCCGGATCCGGCTGAACTTCGGCGCTATAGTTGCGCGAACACCAGAAGAGACCGCGTCCTCGCCTGCGGCCCAGCGCGAAAGGATCAGCCCATGCTTCGCTTCCTGCTACGGGTCGCCGTGTTCCTGGGGTCGGCCGCGATCGGCATTCTGGCAGCCGTGTGGCTCATCCCGGATGTGTCGGTGAGTGTCACGGGATTCCTCACCGTGGTTGTTCTGTTCGCGATCGCACAGGGTGTTCTGTCGCCGTTCATCGCGAAGATTGCGGCGAGGAACGCCCCTGCCTTCCTCGGTGGGATCGGCCTCGTATCCACCTTCGTTGCGCTACTGATCGCCTCGCTCTTCGGCGGGTTGACGATAAACGGTTGGCGCAACTGGGTTCTTGCGACGATGGTCGTGTGGCTGGCCACCGTCATCGCGACCCTTGTCCTGCCCTTGGTGGTCTTCCGCAACAAAGTGACCGAGAGCAAGACGTAACGGATGGGCCACCTCGAAGTGCAATCGAATGCTGCGCCGGCCACTGGCTGGGCTCGTCGATTCCACCCGGTGGGGCTTGCATTCGCGTTGCTCTTCTTCGTGTGGTCCATTACTCCTTCGCTGCTGCCACGGGTCTGGTACCTGCAAGGTGTCGCCACTGGAATGAGCATCGCCACCGGTTACGGAATCGGTTGCCTGATCGCGTGGGTGGTGCGCCGCTGTGGGATCGAACCCGGTTGGTCCGAGAGGACTCGCCGGATCGGGTGGTGGACGCTGGCGGTCGTGGCGATCGTTGCCGTTCCGACGTTCTTGATCCTCGGGTCGTGGTGGCAGCAGATCATGCGCGACCTCGTCGGGGTGCCCCGTGCCGCCCGGGCCAACTACCTACTGGTGCTGCTGGTGTCCCAGCTCGTCGGGCTTCTGCTGCTCCAGATCGGCCGAGGAATTCGTGCCGGCACGAACCGGTTGACCCGATTCGGTGGACGCTTCGTTCCCGCACCGGTCGCCCGACTGGTGGCGGTGGTTCTGGTGGTGGTGCTCGGTGTGTTCGTCCTCAACGGAGCGCTCCATCAGGGCATTCTCGCCGCCGCGGAGTCCTCGGCCGAAGTCGCTGATCGGTCCACGGCCGACGGCGTCGAGCAGCCCACCGCACCGGAACGATCCGGATCACCCGCCTCCGCCGAGGCCTGGGACACGCTGGGGCGGGAAGGCCGCACATTCGTGGCCGGCGGACCGGCCGCCCAGCAGATCGAGAGCGCCACCGGCGCACCGGCACTCACCCCGATCCGGGTGTACGCGGGCCGCGAATCCGCCGACACGATCGACGGCATCGCCGCCCGCGTGGTCGCGGAGCTCGAGCGCACCGCGGCGTTCGACCGGAAGACCTTGGCCGTGGTCACCACCACCGGGCGCGGCTGGGTGAACGGGAACGTCGCCGGCGCCTTCGAGTACATCAACGGTGGGAACTCGGCTATCGCGGCGATGCAGTACTCCTTCCTCCCCAGTGCGCTGTCCTTCGTCGCCGACCGGGAAACGCCCCAGGTGGCCGGCCGCGCACTGTTCGAGGCGGTGTACGCGGCATGGTCGGCCCGGCCGGAGGGATCGCGGCCGAAGCTGGTGGTGTTCGGCGAAAGCCTCGGTTCCTACGGCGGGCAGTCGGCGTTCGCGTCCGGCGAGGACATCGTCGCCCGCACCGATGGTGCACTCCTGGTAGGCACCCCGAACTTCGCGCAGCCGTGGGGACGGATCACCGACGATCGGGATGCAGGCTCACCCGAGCGACTTCCCGTGGTGAACCAGGGCCGGGAGATTCGGTTCGCTTCCCGTCCCGACGACGCGAACATTCCGGGGCCGTGGGAGTTTCCACGGGTGGTGTTCTGGCAGCATGCCAGCGACCCCATCACGTGGTGGTCCTTCGATCTGGCGTTGCAGAAACCCGACTGGCTGCGTGAGCCGCTGGGACCGGATGTGGATCCCGGGATGCGGTGGCTGCCGTTCGTCACGTTCTGGCAGGTGACGCTGGACATGGTGTTCTCCGCCGACGTTCCGGCCGGATTCGGCCACGCCTACGGACCGGAGGCCGCGGATCTGTGGGCCGACATCCTGGCGCCCGAGGGCTGGGACGACGCGACCACCGCGCGGGTACGTGAGGCGCTGGCCCCGGCCGATCGCACAGTCCCCTGAACCTGCCCGCACCCACAGTGGGCGGCTCAGCCCCGGGCGAGGGCGCGGTCGGCCAGCGCGGCGACCACGGGCGCGAGCGCCTGTGCGTGCACGTTCGTCAGATGGTTGTCGTCGCGGTACACCAGATCGTTGCCGATGATGACCGGGCAGCGGTCGGCGGCGCAGAAC
>NZ_JBAQEO010000523.1:0-3871 GCF_049286785.1 Rhodococcus sp. (in: high G+C Gram-positive bacteria)
CTTCGCCACCGTCCGCGACCAGATCTGGTACGACCCCTACCCGGTGTCGGACGATCCCGCCCATTATCGAGCGAGCTTCGTCCTCGAGACCGGGCGCGCTTACTGCGTCCCGAAGGCGGTGCTGTTGACCGCAGTGTGCCGGGCGGCGGGTATCCCGGCACTGCTCGGCTTCGCCGACGTCCGAAATCACCTGCAGACCGAGACGTTGCGCGCGCTGATGGGCGGCACCGACCTGTTCGTCTACCACGGCTACAGTCGCCTCTACATCGAGGGCCGGTGGTTGAAGGCCACGCCGGCATTCAATGTCGAGTTGTGCGCTCGTTTCGGCGTGCCGCCAGTGGAATTCGACGGCGATCGCGATGCTCTCATGCATGCCTTCACCGCAGACGGAGCTCAGCACATGGAGTATGTCCGCGAGCGAGGAGTCTTCGACGACCTACCCTTGAACGCGATCTTGACGGTGCTTCGGCACGCCTACGGCCCCACGATCTTCACGGGCGCTCACCCACTCGATGATGTTTTCACCGGCCGCACCCGGCCGGACGAAACTCCCGGGGATCGAAACTCGCCGCGGGAGTCTCGATGAACACAAGCGGTGAGAATATACGCGCCGAACCCCGTATCGCGGCCGACTGCCGATCGGTCGGAGCTCTCTCCGCGAACAATCGCGATCGTGAACACTCGGACTGCCTCGGACACCTTCGAATCGGGTGAGCCGACACCTGCTGGCAGAGCTGTGCCACATGACTGTCTCGTCGGCGCGGCCGTGTGAAGGCCGACACCGGAAGTTGCACCGAACAGACGAGACCCGTTCTGCCGCTGGGGTTGCGGCTGCGGGCGATGAACGACCGATCCGAACGCCTCCCCGGGCACGAGACGCCGCGCGATACCCATATCCCTCTCCCGTGTGCGCAGCCGCTACCGCGAGAGCGGGCCGAAAGGCGTCTACCGATGTCTCTCATCTATGCAAGGAGCGCAGCATGACGAACAACGCACCTCACACCCCCGCCAGGACCGTGGCGATCACAGGTGGAGCTCGCGGCATCGGCTATCAGACAGCGAAGGAGTTGATTCGACGAGGCCACCGGGTCGCCATCGGCGACATCGACGAGGCACGTGCGAAGGAGGCCGCCGCCGAACTCGGGGTGAAGGTCGTCACCCGACTCGACGTCACCGAACCTGACTCGTTCACAACGTTTCTGGACCTGGTCGAACGTGAACTCGGACCCCTCGACATCCTGATCAACAACGCGGGCATCATGCCTACCGGCCACGCCCACGAAGAGGACGATGCAGTAACCCGGCGGCAAGTCGAGATCAACGTCCTGGGTGTCATCTTCGGGACCAAACTGGCTCTTCAGCGAATGCTGCCGCGCCGCACCGGACACATCATCAACACTGCGTCATTGGCCGGCGAGCTCGCGGTACCTGGTTTGGCGACCTACTGCGCTACCAAGTTCGCAGTCATCGGATTCACAGAGGCCGCACGACTGGAGTACCGCAAGTCAGGGGGTTCGACTGTCCACAGTCCGCCCGACGTTCACCAACACCGAACTCGTCGCCGGAACCGCCGGCGCAAAGGGATTACGCAACGCCGAGCCGGAGGAGATCGCCCGCGCGACAGCAGATCTGATCGAGAATCCACGCCCCTTCGTCCGCGTCACCCGTCTCGCAGGCGCAATGGTCTCGGCGGTGAAATTCGTCCCCCGGCGTCTGGCGACCGGACTGGGTGCGGCCCTGAACACAGATTCGGTGTTCCTCGCGGACGTGGACATGGCTGCTCGCCGAACGTATCTCGACAGAATCCGGAACAGCTGAGCGTGCCGACACGCGCGCTCGACCAGCAACCCGAAAGGCAGTCACAGTGACCCCCACGACTCTGATCGAGAACTATCCCCACCGGATGGGAGGGCACTGCGGGTCAGGTGCAATGCGAGACCTTCTCCATTGGCACGGTCTGGGATGGGACGGACCACCCGACGAGGGGTTGGTGTTCGCACTGGGTGGTGATCTGGGTTTGTCCTACCTGCGATCGGACGACCTGGTCCCACCGATGTACCTGGTCGGCCGCGGTGCCGACTTCGAGATCGACTTACCGCGCAGGCTCGGCGGACAAGTCGAGGTTCTCACGACCGACGATCCCGGTGAGGGATGGTCATGGGTTCGCGACGACATCGATGCGGGAAGACCCAGTCTGGTCTGGGCCGATATCGCTGAGCTGCCCTACTTACGGGTGAAACTGCAGATGAGTCGCCACGACATCGTGGTGATCGGCTACGACGAGATCGCGGGGACTGCCTCGGTCGTCGACAACGATCGGGCCGACGTGCAGGAGATCCCGCTCGACGCGCTCGCTCGGGCGCGATCTTCCACCTCGGTCCCGCAACCGACACGTCACTGCACGTACCGAATCACGTGGCCGCAGACACTGCCGCCCGTGTCGACTGCCGCGGCCGCGGCCTTCGCCCGATCCGCCGCCAGCATGCGCGCCCCATCGACACCGGGAATAGCCGACCACGTACCAGCAGCCGGTGCCGAAGGATTGGCCGCGGTCGACCAGCTGGCAACCGACGTCAAGAGCTGGGTCGACCTTCCGCCCGATGACCTCGAGACGCTGCTGTTCAGTCTCGGTATCTTCATCGAAAAGGCCGGAACCGGAGGCGGGCTCTTTCGTCGGCTTCTCGCCGACGGCTGTACCGAGATTGCACGTCTGACCGGTGATCCCGCTACCGCAGACCTCGCGGTGGCCGCCGATCACTGCGCCCAGGCCTGGACCGAAACTGCCCGCGCCGGAACACAACGCGGTCTCGATGTACGAACACGCGCAGCTGCGGTGGCCGTGTCGGCTGCCGAACTGCCTGCACTCGAGCTGATCCTGGCGGAGTCCCTGGAGTCTGCTTCACGCTCGCTGTCCGCCATCACGAGATGATGCCCATCGTCGTTCGACGGCGCGCGGTGAACGGCGCATCGCACTGTGCTGCGGCCGCTCGTGTCGGATCGCCCCAGGCGTGCGGAGGCACCGAACGACCGAAGAGTTGCCGGACGGAACAGTCGGACGCCTCTCGGTGGACGCTGTATCGATGCCGTGTCGTTGCTCGGCAACAGACCCTGATCCCTGCCTCACGCCGACAGCAATTCAGCCGCCGACGGGAGCCCTCGATGTTTCGCGGTCACCGTTTTCGGCTCTACGGCCGCGTCGTGTGGGCTATCGGGCCAGGCCCGTTATCTTCTAGCTGATCCTTGAAACCGAGGGCTACGGTCGCCAGACCCGGTATGACTTCTCGCCCCTGTCATCGATGATCCGGGGGGGCTGTCGCCGGGTGTTGACGTCGGATCGGTGACCGGAGGTAACCGGACGAAGGACTGCTTCATGGCCACGAGTTACGCCGTGTTTTGCGGCATCGACGTGGGAAAATCCGAACATCACGCCGTCGGTCTCGCCGTCGACGGAACCCGTCTGTACGGCAAAGCCCTACCCAATGACGAGGCCCGCCTGCGCGCAGTGTTCGACCGCCTCGCCACGCGCGGGCCGCTGTTGATCGTCGTCGATCAGCCTAATACGATCGGCGACGCCCTGCCGGTCACCGTCTCCCGATCCTGCGAGCACCAGGTCGCGTCCCTACCGGGTCTGTCGATGCGCCGCATCGCAGATCTGTATCCAGGGCAAGCCAAAACTGATGCGCGGGCCTGCGTTCATCATCGCCGACACGGCCCGGACCATGCCCCACACGCTGCGACGAGTCGATACCGGTGATGACACACTCGCCGAGCTCGGTGTGCTGATCGGTTTCGATGACGATCTCGCCGGTGAAGCAACCCGCGTCAGCAACCGAATCCGCGGACTGCTGACCGGCATTCACCCCGCGCTCGA
>NZ_JBAQEO010000524.1:0-30240 GCF_049286785.1 Rhodococcus sp. (in: high G+C Gram-positive bacteria)
CAGCTGAACCCGACCACTTCGTCGAGGAGGCGTTCGCCAGGATCGCCGCCTCGTTCTGCGCCGATCCTGTCCGCGTCCGCGGCGACCGCAGGATGGCTTTCGATCGTCACCGCCAGCACCTCGTGGAAGAGTTCCGCCTTCCCACCGGGAAAGGCGCTGAACACGGTACGGACAGCAACTCCGGCGACGTCGGCGATGTCCCGCACAGTGGTGCTGACGTAGCCCCGTTCGGTGAACAACCGGGCCGCGGCGTCGCGCACGAGAACACGGGTGCGACGCGCCGAGTCCTCCCGCAGCGGCGAACGGTACGACCTCTTGGCGGGTTCCGGCACCGTTACATACTAGGCGCAGTGGATGCATCGAGGGTGCATCCGAACCTGCATGCGCCCTACCAGCCGAGACGTCATTTCTTCGGGTGTTCCACCCAGGCATCGGAGCCGGGGAACACGAGAACCTCATGGCCGTCGTCGTAGCGCACAAGGTACGGCGGCTCTCCGTTCTCCCCATGCACTTCGATCACTTCGGCAGTCTGCGCATGTTCCCCGACAACCCTGCCCTGAACGTGCAATCGGTCTCCGACCGCTACATGCATGACTTCCTCCTCACGAGTCTCGAGTCCCTCCTTCCAGCTTGCTACTTCGGAATCCGCGACGAAAGAGCAGACGCGGTTTCACGGCAACATAGTTGTCATCGGTCCGCGCAAAGTTCGACACCGGCCGTCGCCCGGTGTCACTGTGGGGAGATGGCTACCTACCGATACCTGGACAAGGACCGCAACCTTCTCGAGGAACACGACTTCGGCACCGTGCAGGATGCGGAGGAGTACCGGTTGTCCGTCCTCGGCGCCGAGATCATCGAGGAGGCCGACAATTCCGGAGGAGGGGCTTCCGGAGAATCCGGCGACTGACGCTGCGGGCCGCGAAGCGGGCAGGCATGCTGGGCGTGTGCACACCTTCGAGGTATGGGCTCCGATCCCGACATCCGTTCGCGTAGAGGTCGACGGCATCCGCCACGACATGAACCCGTCTCCCGGAGGGTGGTGGCGAGCAACAGTCGACGCGGCACCCGGCTCCCGGTACGCCTTTCTCGTCGACGACGACGCTACGCTGCTGCCCGACCCCTGCTCCCCACGGCAGCCCGACGGCGTTCACGCACCCTCCCAGCTGCACACCCTCGCCGAGAGCGGCTGGACCGACTCGCGGTGGACCGGCCGGCAGCTCGCCGGATCCGTCATCTACGAGCTGCATGTCGGTACGTTCACTCCGGAGGGAACGTTCGACGCCGCTATCGGCCGACTCGACCATCTCGTGGCTCTCGGTATCGACTTCGTGGAGCTGATGCCCGTGAACGGGTTCAACGGAATTCACAACTGGGGTTACGACGGCGTCCTGTGGTATACGGTGCACGAGGCGTACGGCGGGCCGGACGGCCTACAGCGACTCGTCGACGCCTGCCACGCCCGCGGTCTCGCGGTTGCTCTCGACGTCGTCTACAACCATCTCGGCCCCTCGGGGAACTACCTCGAACGCTTCGGGCCCTACCTCACCGAGGGCTCCAACGCATGGGGACGAAGCATCAACCTGGATGGCCCCTCGAGCGGTGAGGTCCGCCGATACATCATCGACAACGCACTCCGCTGGTTCCGGGATTTCCACATCGACGCATTGCGACTCGATGCCGTGCATGCGCTCATGGACCACACCGCGGTACACATCCTCGAGGAACTGACCATCGAGACACGCAGGCTCTCGGCCCATCTGCGACGTCCGCTGACCCTCATCGCCGAGAGCGATCTCAACGATCCCCGGCTGATCACCTCCCGCTCGGGTGGCGGCTACGGCCTCGACGCCCAGTGGGACGACGATGTTCATCACGCCGTCCACGCCGCGGTGTCGGGCGAGCGGCAGGGTTATTACGGCGATTTCGGTTCGCTGTCCTGCCTGGCGGACACGTTGCGGCAGGGCTGGTTCCATGCCGGGACCTATTCGACGTTCCGTGGCCGCCTGCACGGTCGTCCGCTGGACACGCGCCGGACTCCCGCCAGTGCCCTGGTGACGTACACGTGTACTCATGACCAGATCGGCAACCGCGCGACCGGCGACCGTCCGGGCAGCTATCTCGACTCCGGACAGCTGGCGGTGAAAGCCGCCCTCATTCTCTGCTCACCCTTCACCCCGATGCTCTTCATGGGCGAGGAATGGGGAGCGAGTACACCGTTCCAGTTCTTCACCTCGCATCCCGAACCCGAACTGGCCCGTGCTACCGCGGAGGGCCGCAAGGCCGAGTTCGGCGCGCACGGGTGGGACACGGACGAGATCCCCGATCCGCAGGACCCGGAGACGTTCGAACGCTCCAAACTGGCGTGGGACGAGCTCGCCGAGCAACCCCATGCACGCCTTCTCGACTGCTACCGCACCCTGGTGCGTCTGCGTCGTGAACGCGCCGAACTCACCGATCCGTGGCTGCCGAGCTTGTCGGTGGACTATGACGAGGACGAGCGCTGGATCGTGCTGCGTCGTGGCGCTCTACGGTTGGCGTGCAATCTCGGACCGCAACCCGTGACCGTCCCCGTCGGCGGCACCCCGGTGCTCTGGTGGGACCCGGCGACCCAGGACGAGACGGCGTCGGCGACCGTCGTACCCGGTCATTCCTTCGTGCTACTCGACCGCGCCGTCTGAGGACCGGGGATGCGGGCGGTCACCCCCGCCGCCGTATGCATGCCGTCGACGAACGCGGTCTGCACCGATTCCCAGAGGCCGGTACCGCGTCGGTTGCAGCTCAGGTCAGGTAGCGATACGCGGGACTACCCGGCTCCAGCCGCTCCACCTGCATTTGCGAATGTTCCATCCGCTCGAGCAGGTCGCCCAGCGCCTCGGCCTTGCCGAGTTCGATACCCACCAGCGCGGCGCCGGTTTCCCGGTTGTTGCGCTTGACGTATTCGAACAGCGTGATGTCGTCCTCCTGCCCGAGGACCTCGTCCAGGAACCGGCGCAGCGCACCCGGCTCCTGAGGGAAATCGACCAGGAAGTAGTGCTTGAGGCCCAGATGGACCAGCGAGCGCTCGAGGATCTCGCCGTAGCGGGAGACGTCGTTGTTGCCGCCGGAGATCAGGCAGACGACCGTGGAACCCGGGTCGAAGGCGATGCCACCGAGGGCCGTGACGGACAGCGCGCCCGCAGGCTCGGCGATGATGCCTTCGTTCTGATAGAGCTCGAGCATCGTTGTGCAGATGGCACCCTCGTCGACATTCGTCATGACGAAGCTCTCGGCATCCAAGCGAACGGTCGCCGGCCCATTCGCCCGGCTCGGCGAGTGCGACACCACCTCGGCGCCGAGAGCAGACACCACATCGTAGGGAAGGTCACCGACTCGTTTGACGGAAGCGCCGTCGACAAACGGATCGACCTCCGTGAGTGTCACCGGACCACCGGCCACCAGTGCAGCCGTCATCGAGGCAGCCCCGGAGGGCTCGACCCCCACGATCGCCGCCCGTGGCGCGTGCGCGCGGAGGTAGGCGGCGATACCGGCGAGGCAGCCACCACCGCCGACCGGAACCACCACCGTGTCCGGTGCCGTGCCGAGTTGCGCGAGCACCTCTGCTGCGATGGTGCCCTGGCCGGCAGCAGTGCGGACGTCGTCGAAGGGCGGGACCATGGTCGCACCGGTGCGCCGCACATCCTCGGCCGCAGCCGCGGCAGCCGCATCGAACGAATCTCCCGTGAGGATCAATTCGACGAATTCGCCGCCGTGGGCACGAATCCGGTCACGCTTCTGCTTGGGAGTGTTCGTCGGGACGTAGATCCGTCCGGTGATCTGCATCGTGCGACAGGCGAACGCCACGCCCTGCGCGTGGTTGCCCGCGCTGGCGGTGACCACTCCGGCACGACGCTCCGCGTCCGAGAGCTGGGCCATGAGGTTGTAGGCGCCGCGCAGTTTGTAGGAACGGACCACCTGCAGGTCCTCGCGCTTGAGATACACGTTGGCACCGGTGAGGGCCGACAGCCGCTCGCTCCATTGCAGTGGTGTGGCGGCGATGATGTGCGCAATTCGCTCGATGGCAGCGTCGATCTCGCTCGCGGCGAGAGGCGAGGTGGACTTCGGGGCTGCGGTATCGGGCGTAGGGGACACCCGAATATGGTCCCACTCCCGGACCACGCGCAACCAGCCGGGTTCAGCCGCGCGGGCCGAACCGCGACGGCCTCTGCCCGTTGCCGACCTCGGACTTCGACTGCCGGAAGAGATCCACGTCGATCCCGGGCGCTGGGAATCTGAGCCTTCAGGCGGGTTCGAGGACGAAGACCGGGATCTGGCGGTCGGTCTTCTTCTGGTAGTCGGCGTAGTCGGGGAACGCGGCGACCGACCGCTCCCACCACACGGCCTTCTCGTCACCGGTGACCTCCCGGGCCACCATGTCCTGCGTGACGGTGCCGTCGCGCAACTCCACGTGTGGATCGGCCTTGACGTTGTGGTACCAGACCGGATTCCGGGGTGCGCCCCCGAGCGAGGCCACGATCGCGTACTTGCCCTCGTATTCGACCCGCATCAACGGCGTCTTGCGCAATCTGCCGGACTTGGCGCCGCGAGTGGTGAGCAGGACAACCGGCTTCCCCATCAGAGTTGTTCCCTTTTCACCACCCGACGACTCGATCAACTCGGCCTGGTCGGCGGCCCATTGAGACGGACTCGGTTCGTATTCACCTGTGAGTGGCATGTGGTCCAGTCAACCCCGCGCGGCGAGGACTCGCTACCGATCGAGCACGTCCATGCCCCACATCGATTTGTTCGTTGGCCCGAACTCGGAGTTGCGAGTACCCTGATCCCACGAGGAACGACCGGACCTCCATGATCCGAGCGAGGTGACCCGCAGTGACCACACCCGACGTTGATCGCGTGCGCACGGTGGATATCGCAGGCACCGATTGGCCGCGCTACAAGCTCGACGCGCTGGGCCTCGCGCTGGCGTTCTTCGCCCTGGCCCTCGTTCTGTCCCACACCATGCAGGTGGCGGTACTCACCGCCGCCGCCGTCGCGGTACTCGTGTGGTGGGTGGGCAAGCTGTACTCCCCCCGTTCGTAACTCGCTCCCGATCAGCCGGCGATGCGGCCGCACGGCGAGGCAACTACACGGCAAGGCATCCCGGACCCAGCAGCGCCTTGAGGTCACCCATCAACGCCGACGACGGCTCCACCCGCAGACTGTCGTCGACCTTGAGCATGGTGATCCGCTCACCACTGATCAGCCGCAGGTGCACGTCCGATGTTCCGGGGTGCCGCGTCAGCACCTGCCTGAGCGCTCCCACCTTGTCCGGCGTGCACAACCGTGCCGGCAGGCTCACCGCGAGAGGCTTCGCCACTCCGACCGCGGAAAGATCTGGTACGGCAAGATCGTTGGCGATGAGCGAGATCCGGTCGTCGCGGATCGAGACGCGAGCCTTGACGAGTACGACGGAGTCTTCCGTGACGTCCATTCCGTATACCGAGTAGGCCTGCGGGAAGAACAGCACCTCGATCCCACCGGACAGATCCTCGAGCTGAGCCGACGCCCAGGTGAGACCGTTCTTGTTGATGCGCCGGTTCACCGACGCGAGGATGCCGCCGACGGTGACCTGGGCACCGTCCTTGATGTCGCCCTCCAGAATGGTGGGGATCGCGGTATCCGCCTGGGCGGAGAGCACATGCTCGACACCGTTGAGCGGATGCCCGGACACGTAGAGGCCCAGCATCTCCCGCTCCAACGCGAGCCGATGCTTCGATTCCCACTCTTCGTCGGGAATCTTCACGTTGAACACCGACGAGATCGCGTCGTCCGCGTCGGCACCACCGAACAGATCGAACTGCCCGATCGCCTCGGCCTTCTTGGTGCCCATCACCGCATCGATCGCGTCGGCGTGGACCAACATGAGCCCCTTGCGCGGATGGCCGAGTGAATCGAAGCCACCGGCCTTGATGAGCGATTCGGTCACCTTCTTCGAGCAGGCCGCCGCGTCGATCTTGTTCAGATAGTCGGAGAAGTCGGTGAACTTCGACTTTTCCTTGCGCGCCTTGATGATCGACGCCACCACGTTGGCACCGACGTTGCGCACCGCACCCATGCCGAACCGGATGTCCTCACCGACGGACGCGAAGTTGACCTCCGACTCGTTGACGTCCGGCGGAAGGACAGTGATGCCCATCCTCCGGCAGTCGGCGAGATAGATCGCGGCCTTGTCCTTGTCATCACCGACCGACGTGAGCAGCCCGGCCATGTACTCGGCGGGATAGTTGGCCTTGAGGTAGCCGGTCCAGAACGACACCAGACCATAGCCGGCGGCGTGCGACTTGTTGAATGCGTATCCGGCGAACGGAAGGATCGTGTCCCAGAGCGCCTTGATGGCAGGCTCGGAGAAGTTGTTGGCCAGCATGCCCTCACGGAACCCGGCGTACGCCTCCTCCAGGACGGAGAGCTTCTTCTTACCCATGGCTCGACGCAGAATGTCTGCCTGACCGAGCGAGTATCCGGCCACCTTCTGCGCGATCTGCATGATCTGCTCCTGGTAGACGATCAGGCCGTAGGTATCGGCCAGGATCTCCTTCAGGGGCTCCTCGAGTTCCGGGTGAATCGGCTTGACCTCTTGCCGGCCGTTTTTTCGATCGGCGTAGTCGTTGTGCGCGTTCATGCCCATCGGACCGGGACGATACAGCGCGAGCACCGCGACGATGTCCCCGAATCCGGTGGGCTGCATGCGGCGCAGCAGGTCGCGCATGGCGCTGCCGTCGAGCTGGAACACGCCGAGAGTGTCTCCGCGGGAGAGCAGCTCGTAAGTGGCGGGGTCGTCGAGCGGCAAGGTGTCGAGGTCGAGGTCGATTCCCCGGTTGGCCTTGATGTTGTCGATGGCGTCACCGATGACGGTGAGGTTGCGCAGCCCGAGGAAGTCCATCTTCAACAGGCCGATGGCCTCACACGACGGGTAGTCCCATCCCGTGATGATGGCGCCGTCCTGGGCGCGCTTCCACACCGGGATGGCGTCCATCAGCGGTTCGGACGACATGATGACCGCGCACGCGTGCACACCGGCGTTACGGATCAGACCCTCGAGTCCCTTGGCCGTCTGGTAGATCTTCGCGACGTCCGGGTTGGAGTCGATGAGGGCGCGAACCTCCACCGCTTCCTTGTATCGCTCGTGGTTGGGGTCCGTGATGCCGGACACGGAGATGTCCTTGGCCATGATGGGCGGCGGCAGCGCCTTGGTGATCTGATCGGCGATGGCGAAGCCCGGTTGACCGAACTGGACGCGGGCGGAGTCCTTGATGGCCGCTTTCGTCTTGATCGTGCCGAACGTGATGACCTGGGCGACACGGTCGCTGCCCCACTTGTCGGTGGCGTAGCGGACCATCTCACCGCGCCGGCGATCGTCGAAGTCGATATCGATATCGGGCATGGACACGCGTTCGGGGTTGAGGAACCGCTCGAACAGCAGACCGTGCGGAATGGGATCGATATTGGTGATACCCATCGCGTACGCGACGAGCGAGCCGGCCGCAGAACCACGGCCGGGCCCGACGCGGATGCCGACCTCGCGTGCATGGTTGATGAGGTCACCGACCACGAGAAAGTATGCGGGGAAACCCATTTCGAGAATGACGCCGATCTCGTAGTCGGCGCGGTCGAGGTACTCCTGCGGCGGCCCACCCGGGAAACGGCGGTCGAGGCCACTCAGAACTTCCTTACGCAGCCACGTGCCCTGTGTCTCGCCTTCCGGGACCGGGAAGATCGGCATCCGGTCGTGGTGCGCCCACACGTCGTCGTAGGCCTGCACACGCTCGGCGATCAGCAGAGTGTTGTCACACGCCCCGGGCACCTGGTCGTCCCACAGCGCGCGCATCTCCTGCGCCGACTTGAGGTAGTAGCCGTCACCGTCGAACTTGAAGCGAGTGGGGTCGGACAGCGTCTTTCCGGTCTGGATGCACAAGAGCGCTTCGTGGTTCTCTGCGGCGTCCTTGGTGACGTAGTGGCAGTCGTTGGTGACCAGCGGCGGGATGCCCAGCTTCTTGCTGATCTCGAGCAGGCCCTCACGCACTCGCCGTTCGATCGACAGTCCGTGGTCCATCAGCTCGAGGAAGAAGTTGTCCCGACCCCAGATCTCCTGCCACTTGGCGGCCGCTTCGAGCGCCTCGCGGTCGTGACCGAGCCGCAGCCGCGTCTGGATCTCGCCGGACGGGCAACCGGTGGTGGCGATGATGCCCTCGTGATGCGCGGCGATGAGTTCCTCGTCCATACGCGCCCACTTGCCCAGCTGGCCCTCGATGGACGCGAGCGAAGACAACTTGAACAGGTTCCGCAGGCCGGTGGCGTTCTCCGCCACCATCGTCATGTGCGTGTACGCACCGCTACCGGACACGTCGTCCGACTTCTGACTGCGGTCGCCCCACAGCACACGCTTGGTGTTGAACCGGGACTCCGGTGCGATGTACGCCTCGATGCCGATGATCGGCTTGATGCCCTGCTTCTTGGCGACGTTGTAGAACTCACTGGCGCCGTACATGTTGCCGTGGTCGGTCATTCCCACCGCCGGCATACCCAGTCTCTCGGCCTCTTCGAACATCGCGGCAACCTTGGCCGCACCGTCGAGCATCGAGTACTCGGTGTGATTGTGCAGATGTACGAACGAGTCAGCCACGTGCGCCTCTCTGAAGGTCTGGGAGCCTCACGAGTGTAGGCCCTGGGACCGACAGCTCCGTCCGCTCGACGGGGGTGTCGGAGAAGTCGTGACGAGAGTTACGAAACGTGCTGCTGTGACGTCGGGATGTTCCGCCGCTCCCGCCGAACCCGCGCCAGCGCATCGCCGGTGAAGATGGCGAGAGCAACCCAGATCAGCGAGAAACCGATCCACCGGGATGCGGGCATGTCCTCGTGCAGCACGGCGACACCCCACGCCATCTGCAGCGCGGGTGTGAGGTACTGCAACATGCCGAGGGTGCGCAGCGGCACACGCTGCGCGGCGGCCCCGAAAAGCAACAGCGGCAGTGCGGTCACCGGCCCCGCGGCCATGAGCAGGAGCTTGTGATCGACACCGTGCTCCAGGAAGGTGCCCGCTCCGGTGAGCGCCAGAAACACCAGGTACCCGAGCGCGAACGGTGCAGCCACGATCCCCTCCGCCGTGAGACTCGTCCGCGGATCGAGCGGCACCACCTTCTTGCACAGTCCGTACAGCGCGAAGGACGCGGCGAGGGTCAGAGCGATAAACGGCGGATGCCCGTAGTCGACGGTGATCACGACCACCGCGGCGGCGGCGAGCGCCAGTGCCACGATCTGCGCCCGGACCAGGCGCTCCCGGAAGAGAACGACGCCCAGCACGACGCTCACGAGCGGGTTGATGAAGTATCCGAGTGCGGTCTCGACGACCCGGCCGGAGACGACGCCGTAGATGTACATGCCCCAATTCACGGCGATCGCCGTCGAGGCCGCGGCAACGAGCATCCAGGTCCGAGCCGCCAGCCCCCGCAGGCTGCGCAGACGTCCGGATACCGCAAGCACCACGAACATCAGGGCCAAGGTCCAGACGACACGGTGGGCCAGGATCTCCACCGGGCCCGCCGGACCGAGCAGACCGAAGAACGCCGGAAACGCGCCCCACAGGACGTACGCCCCCACCCCGCACGCAGCGCCGACGGTATTGCGGGACGCGGGGCCGCGGGACGCGCGGCGGTAGGAAAGGGTGCTGCGGGAGGCGGGGCCGGTCACCGGTCAACGGTAGGGTCCGGCCTCGCAGAAGCGGCCGGCGGGTCGCCGGCAGCCCGGATCAGAAGGCGACGGCGGGGGGCAGCTCCGCACCGGGCGGAGCCTCGTAGAAGTCGCGCCGGCTCACCCCGGCCGGGCCGGCGAAGAACATCCACGGCATCGTTGCGAGCGAGGTGTTGAGCCGACCGGCGGCGTCGTTGTAGTACTGGCGTGCGAACGCCAGCTGGTCCTCGGTCTGTCCCAGTTGCCGTTGCAGGTCCAGGAAGTTCGCGGACGCCTTCAGATCCGGATAGTTCTCGGCCACCGCGAGCACGTCGAACACCGCCTTCTCGAGACGCGCGTCGGCCTGAGCCTTTTGCCCGACGGTGCCGCCGGCAGTGGCGTTCTTCACCGCCGTGCGCGCCGCGGTCACCTCCTCGAGCACCGACTTCTCATGCCCCGCATACCCCTTCACCGTCGCGACCAGGTTCGGCACCAGATCGGCGCGGCGGCTCAACTGCACGTCGATGCCACCCAGCGCCTCCTGCGCGAGCACGTCACCGCGCCGGAGCCGGTTGAACCCGACCACGAACAACACACCGAGAGCCGCCACGAGCGCCACGATCACCACCACGACTATCACGAGTGCAGTCACCATCGGATCATTCTCCATTCCTCGGTTCGATGTACGTCCGTCTCACCACGAACCACCGCCGCCGCCTCCTCCTCCTCCGCCCCCGCCGCCGGACGACGAGGACTGCGAGGCGCTGTAGGCCCCGATCGAAGACGACAACGCCGATTCGAAGCTGTCGAATCCCTCGGACATCGATGCGAAGCCGGACGCGCCGACGGGATACGGATACCAGGCGGGCCAAGGCGGCTCGGTGCCGGTCGCGGTGCGGTACTTCGCCGCCCACTCGTCGGCTACCCCGAACGCGACCGCATACGGAATGAAGCGGGCGTACAGGTCTTTCTCCGCGGAGAACCGGTACCGGTCCTCGCTCGACGGCGTGGCCAGCATGCGACGAAAGCCTCCCGCGCGGGACCACAGTTCACGACCGGGCCCGGTGCGCCGAGCGCCGGCCTCGGGCCGCAGCAGTTCCCAGCCGCCGAGGACGAACGCCGCCGCGGGCAGGCCCCACATGGTCGGCCACAGCGGCACCACGAACCCGGTGACCACGAACCCGCCGACCGCGATCACCGCTGCCGCCACCACAGCGACCTTGCCGACCCACTCGCGCGGCGCCACCGTGACGTACCCGGTGTCGCGTGCCCAGCGTTTACACGCCGACGTCAGCGCACCCTCGGCCTTCGACAACTTCTCCCCCGCGCCCACCGATCCGTCGGCATGGAAGGTGCCACCGGAGCCGGTGAGCTCCAGCCGGTCCCCGACCGCGCGGGTCACCTCGTCCACCTGCTGCCACCGCTGCGCGTCCGCGGATCCGCGCACCCACCAACTGTCCTCGCCGTTCCGCTCGAGAGTGACCAGACCCTCTTCGGCGGCGTAGAGCAGACTGGCCGTGAGCGCTGCCGACCCCACTTTCTCGTCGGTGACGTACACCGCCTGCACCGGGCCGAGCCCGTCCGGCGGGGCGTACAGCACGGGTAGTCCGGGGGTGGGCTCGCGGGCCGACCACGCCCAGCGGGCCCCGGCCGCGAGCGCGAGCAGGCTCAGCACCGCCACCAGGGCCACCGGAGCCGGAGTGCGGCCCAGAATCGGATCCCACGCCACCGTCCACGGCACGGTGTCTCGGGCGGGTGCGTCGAGATCCAGGCCGATGCGCACGTTGATCGGAGTACGCGGCCCCAACCCGGTGGCGCCGAAAGTGACGGTCTCGGTCCCGGCCCCGCCGACCTCGCATGCGGTGACCTGCGCAGAGCACTCCACCAGACCCGACGGGACGGGCAGGTGCACGGTCACGTCGGCGCGCTCGATCGGCATCTGCCAGCCGGCGGCGACCACACTCCAGTGGAACACCGAGCCTTCCGGACCCGCCGTTCCGGCAACGGTGTCGAATGTCGCGGTGCTCGCGCCGGGCGGGTCGAGCACGCCGTCGATCGTGTACTCGATGCGGTACACCTGGGTGCCGGCATCGACGTACCGGTCGGCATCGCCGACCTTCGCCACGAAGAACCGCCGCCCGGGCTGCTGCCAGCTCGTCTCGTACGGTTCCGGCGCTCCGTCCCGCGTGATCTCGGTGATTTCGGGAATGTGCCGCACATGCGGATCGGCTCCGGTGGTGACGTCCCAGAACCTGAAGATGCCGTGCCGGCCGGTCGGGAACTCGGCCGTGACGGTCTCCACTGCCGTGAGTGAACCCTCGGCGTCGACCGTGTAATCGGCGACGTACCGCGAGATGACGACGGGATCGTCGACGCCCGCCCCTCCGTCTTCTCCGAGGATTGCGAACAGCGGCCACAACAGACCCGCGGCCGTGAGCAACGCCACAAGTGAGTACCCCACGACTCGCATCGCGTCACCGTACTCGCGATCCGGCCGACTTTCGCGCCGGAACGGGAGTGTCGCACGTCGGATCAGGGTTCACCGTCGTCCGGGCCGGGAGCCACCACGTCGACGTGCTCGGGCAGCAGTGGAGTGACCGAGACCCGACCGGCGGTCGCATCGCGAGGCAACGCTTCGACGGCCCGCACCAGGGGGCCGGCCGCGATCTCCCTCAGCTGATCGGGCACCGCCCGGACCACGACACCGACGACACAGGCACAACCGGCGAGCAGGCGGTCCGCGGACACCGACGCGATGCGGGCCGCCCGGTCGCCACCCGGTGCGGTGGCCTGAAGCCGTCCGGCCGCCACCGCGGGCGCCCGCCGCAGCGCCTCCTGATTGTCGGGGACGGCCACCGCGACGAGTGGGGTCTGGACCCGGTCGAGGGGTACCCGCAGCAGCACCTGCGAGACCCGGGGTCCGCCGGGTAACGCGGCGACCGCGTCGATCGTGACCGGATCGGTGAACGACACCAGCGCCCACCGCGGATCGGTATCGGTGGCGTCCGTGCCGCCGATCAGCCCGCCCGCGGCGCGGGCGAGATAGTCGGCGACGACCTCGCCGTTCGCCGGACCCAGCGCGTCCGTCGCCACGGGGGCGCGCCGAACCGGATGGAGAGCACCGAGAATCACCACCACTGCCACGAGTATCG
The DNA here is from genome assembly GCF_049286785.1 of Rhodococcus sp. (in: high G+C Gram-positive bacteria). Classification (GTDB taxonomy): domain Bacteria; phylum Actinomycetota; class Actinomycetes; order Mycobacteriales; family Mycobacteriaceae; genus Rhodococcus_F. The sequence goes on from NZ_JBAQEO010000524.1 coordinate 12,852, forward strand.
CGGCGACAGCGACTTCTCGCACTGCACTCGGGGGGGTGCGGCGAACCACCTCAGCTCGACCGGAGAACCTCGAGGGCGTGCTCGAGATCCTTCGGGTACTTGGAGGTGATCTCGACCCATCTCCCGTCCGCGGGGTGCGCGAACCCGAGCGAACGCGCGTGCAGCCACTGGCGTTCGAGCCCAAGACGTTCCGCGAGACGCGGATCGGCCCCGTAGGTGAGATCACCGCAGCACGGGTGCCGCAGCGCGGCGAAGTGGACGCGGATCTGGTGGGTGCGGCCCGTCTCCAGGTGGACGTCGAGCAGGCTTGCAGCCTGGAACGCCTCCACGGTGTCGTAGTGCGTGATGCTGGGCTTGCCGTCCGCGGTGACCGTGAACTTCCAGTCGTTGCTGCGGTGACGTCCGATAGGTGCGTCGATGGTCCCGCTGCTCGGATCGGGGTGGCCCTGCACCAGCGCGTGGTACCGCTTGTCTATGGTGCGCTGCTTGAACGCGCGCTTGAGCACCGTGTAAGCCCGCTCCGAGGTCGCGACCACCATCACACCGGAGGTGCCCACGTCGAGCCGGTGGACGATGCCCTGCCGCTCGTGCGCGCCGGACGTCGAGATCCGGAAGCCCGCAGCGGCGAGACCGCCGATCACGGTCGGTCCGGTCCAGCCCACGCTCGCGTGCGCGGCGACACCGACCGGCTTGTCGACGGCGACGACGTCGTCGTCCGCATAGAGGATCTCCATGCCCTCCACGGGTTCTGCCTCGATGGCCAGTGGGCGCGGAGGCTCCGGCAGTTCCACCTCGAGCCAGGTTCCGGCGGACAACCGATCCGACTTCCCGGCGGGCGCACCGTCGATCAGAACCGACCCTTCTTCGGTGAGCTGCGCCACCGCGGTACGCGACAGTCCGAGAAGTCGCGCGATGCCGGCGTCGACGCGCATCGCGTCCAGCCCGTCCGGCACCGGCATCGACCGTGTTTCCCTCACTTCTTCACTCCCTTACGTGTGCCGTCGGGTTCGAAACCGAACAGGGTGAGTACGACGAGCAGCACGGCACCGCACACGATTGCAGAGTCCGCGACGTTGAACACCGGCCACCACCCGACCGACACGAAGTCCACGACATGACCCTGCATCACTCCGGGCGAACGGAAGAAACGGTCGACGAGGTTGCCGAGGGCTCCACCGAGCACCAGTCCCAGCCCGAGCGCCCACCACGGCGAACGCAGCGTGCGCCCGATCTTGATGACGCCGATGACGACACCGACTGCCACGAGGGTGAGCAACCAAGTCATTCCGGTGGCCATCGAGAAGGCGGCGCCCGGGTTACGCACCATCCGCAGCGACACGACATCGCCGAGCAGCCATACGGGCTTGCCGGGTTCGATGAAGGCCACCGCGAGCAGCTTCGTCAGCAGATCCGCACCCAGTATCACCGTCGCCACGACGGCCAGCAGCCGCATCCGCAGACGCCGCGGCGCCTCGGTCGTGGCCGCCTCCGGGGTGTCGCCCTCGTTCCGGACAGGGGTGTCGCTGCTGCTGCCGGCACCCGATGTGGCGCTGTCGTTCCGCACGCGGCCTTCGGTGTCGTTCTCTGCGGGGGGGTCTTGACTCACCAGTCCATCATCCACTACCGAGGCAAGGCGCCGTTCACGCGCTCCTGCGCACACTAACCTGGGGGCGTGCCACTGTTCTCGAACGTTCTGCGATCCCCATCCTGTCTGCTCGCCGCGACCCTGTCCCTCCTCGCTCTGACGACAGGTTGCGGAGGTGACGACGAGTCCTCGCAGCCCGGAGCCGCGGACTCCGCGACCACGGCCGCCGAGGTGACGGTCCCGATCTCCGCCACCACGGTTGTGCTTCTCCGGCCCGGCGACGAACCCCGCGAGTTGATCCGGCGCACACCGCCGGCGGACGCGACGCAGGAGGTGCGGCTGACCACCAGTGCGCAGGTGCTCCAGCAGATCGACGATCAGCCCGCCCAGGACTTCTCTTCCCCCGAGATCACGGTGCCCCTCTCCGCAGTGATCTCCCGTCCGGACGCGGGCGGCGGTGCGAGCACCCTGGTCGACCTCACGCTCGGGGACATCACGAGTCCCGAGGGGCGCCTCGCCGATGCCCTCGAGGCGAGCAGCGGTTCCGGTGCCGGTCTCACCGTCGACCCCAGCGGAGCTGTCACCGCACTGCGCCTGCGACCGGCCTCCGATTCGCAGGACATCGCGCGCTCGGCCATCGAGCAGGCCTTCTACCAGGCCGCCTATCGTATGATCGCGTTCCCGGCCGAGCCGGTCGGCGTGGGCGGCCAGTGGACGATCCACCAACGGGTGATGAGCGGAATCACTCTCGACCAGACCACCACCGTGACTCTTGCCGCGCGTGAGGGCGACCGGCTGACCGTCGACTACACGATTGCCCAGACACCGCAGTCCCCCGTGTGGCAGCTTCCCGGTGATTCGGGGACGCTGACCGTCGACCAGTACGTGATGGAGGGTACGGGCACGATGACCATCGACCTCGGCCTGCCGTTGCCGGTGGAGGGAACGGTGACGATGGGCGGCGACCAGCAATACAGCGATCCGGACGGCGGGACCCGTCTGCATCAGACCACCTCCAATCGCGTCCAGTGGGCATCGTCGTGATGTGTCGCGGCGCAGTGGCCGCTGTGTGTTCGGTGCTCACGGCTCTCGCGCTGTCGGGGTGTTCGTCCGATCCCGGCGCCGAGGACCCCGCAACCGCGGAACAACTCCCGCCGCTCGGACCCGCCGTCACCGTGTCCCCGGGGGCTGCGTCCCCGAACGGTCAGGGCGCGGCGTTCACCGATCCGGCGGCGTTGCGCGCGGCGCTGCTGGACGTCACCGACCTCCCTGCCGGTTTCGCTCGGCTCGCGGACCCGGAGATGGATCTCGGTCTTCCTCCGGCGTCCGAGTCGTCGGATACGGATAACTCGAGCACCACACCCACCGAGTGTGAAGCGGTTCTCGCGGAGATCGCCGATCAGCAGCCGGGCGTGCTTGCGTCGGCGGCGAACTGGTTCAGCGGACCGAATTTCGCATCCGTCGACCAGGACGCGGCCGGCTATCCGACACCCGCGGACGCCGCCCGGGCCTTCGCGGGCGTCCAGGACACCCTCTCGCGCTGCACCGAGTTCTCGGGAACCGACGCCGACGGCGTGCCGGTGTCGTACCGGGTGGGTGGGCGCGAGCAGGCTCGGACCGGGGACGGCTCGGTGGCGTTCCGGCTCGTCACCACCAGCGAAGGTCTGAGCCTGGTCTCCGACGTGGTGATCGCGATCGTCGGTAGCACCGTCACCCAGCTCGTGGCATCCGCCCAGGAACCGATCGACCCGGGTGTCCTCGAGGACCTCACCCGGACCGCGGTAGCCCGCCTCGCACCCTCGGTCGCCCGCTGACTACCGGAACGACAAGATGCCGGCAACCCCTCGGAGGGGCGCCGGCATCTCGGTGAAGAAGAACCTTACGATCCGTCGGGATCGACAGCGTGGATCAGACCGGGCACGCAGGCGAGGTCAGCTGTGCGAGCGACACGATCTGGCACGCAGTGACCTGCGACAGCTTCCACGATCCGGTGCCGCTGGGAACGAAGATCGCGGGGAGACCACCCTGCTGGACCTGACCACCGACCGTGAGCTGCAGCTGGCCGCTGGCGGTGCCGTCGCCGTTGTCGATAACCGGGTCGAGCACGGTGACCTGTGCGTTGTTCGCGCGCGCAGCGGCGGCAACCTGGTTGATCAGCTCCGGGTCCTGCTCGGAACCCTCGACCATGGCGGCCTTCTCCTCCAGCGGGGTGGCGGGATCGAGACCCTTCACCAGCAACACGTTCAGTTCGGCCGCGGTGGGCACCTCGAGAGCTTCCGACGTGGGAGCCGCAGAAGTGGTGGTCGTGGTCTTGGTCGCCGTGTCACCGCCGTCATCCGAACCACAGGCGGACATGGTGAGGGCTGCGGCGATGGCAACCACGGCAACCGTGCTCTTTCGAAGATTCAACTCGATAACCTCTTCATTCTCGGGTGTTCGTACTCGGTCAATCAAGCATCGGCGTGCTTCCGGGCCACATTACCCAACGGTAAGCACTGGGGGACGAGGCTACCTTCTCCACCTGAAAGGCTCCAGCACCCTCACTTCAGAGATCCCTCCACCTCGGCGCGCGCGAGTTGTTCGTCGTCGTCCCGGAAGGTTCTCGCAACCCCCGGGCCCGTCGTGCGGGTCTCGAACCGGACAGTCACCACCCCGTGCCCGGCCCCCTGCACCCAGCCGTGGCCGTGGTCCGGGTGTGCCACGTCCAGCCCCGGGAACCACCTGCGGTCGATATCCCGTGCGGGTACCGGCGTGTGCGGAAGGGATTCTGTACCGGCAACGTTCGTTGTCCTCGACTCCTCGGAGCCGGGAACGTCCAACTCCAGCTCGGGAAACAGCGAACCCTGGCGTACCGACGACAGTCCGGCGAATCCGACACCGACGAGACGCACCGGTCCCAGTTCGATGGGATCGATCACCTGCCGCTGCGCCGCCGCGACCAGGATCTGCCGATCGAGGGTGGCGTACGGCAGCGTGACCGATCTCGTCAGGATCCCCATGTCCGACTTCTTCAGCTTCAGTACCACGGTCCGCGCCGCCCTGCCGTCCTTCTCCAGCCGGGCGAACGCAGAAGACGCACTCGCCTCAACCGCGGCACGCAGCTCGCCGACCGTGACGATGTCGATGGCGAACGTGGTTTCCGCACTGACCTGTTTGGACTCCGCACGCTCGGCGACCGGCCTGTTGTCGATGCCGCGTGCCAGCCGGTGCAGTCCCGGCCCGATGGTGGTGCCGAGGATCGAGGCCACCTCGGACTCGGCGGTGCGCGCCAGGCCGCCGATCGTCTCGATACCGAGTCGTTTCAGCTTCTCTTCGGCGACAGGGCCGATGCCCCACAGCTTCCGCACGGGCAGCGCCTCCAGAATCGACTGCTGCTCGTCGGGGGGAATGACCGTGATCCCATTGGGTTTGGCCAGCCCAGACGCGATCTTGGCCACCTGTTTTCCGGACCCCGCCCCGATCGACGCGACGAGCCCGGTCTCCGCGAGGACCAACGCACGCAGACCCTCGCAGTAGCGCCGGACGGTAGCCACATCCGCGCCGGCGAGTTCCGTCGGCTCCCCGAACGCCTCGTCCATGGACAGTTGTTCCAGCACCGGCATCGGCGCGCGGAGGGCGTCGAACACCGATTTGCTCAACATTCCATAGAGCCGGCCCCGCGGCGGCAGCACCACAGCGCCCGGTCCCACGAGCCGGCGTGCCTGATGCATGGGCATGGCGGAACGAGCACCGAACACACGCGCCTCGTAGCTCGCGCCGGCGACGACTCCGCGACCGCCGAGGCCGCCGACGAGGACGGGGCGGCCCCGGAGCGTCGGCCGGGTGAGTTGCTCGACCGACGCGAAGAAGGCGTCCATATCGAGGTGCAACACCCACCGACGGCTCACGGTGGCGAAATTACTCTTGCGGTCCGACAGCTCACACCTTGGAGATCGCCGCCCGCACACCCTCGCCCAGCTCGACAGCATCGCTGGGGGCGTCGGCTAGTTCGAGATCGACCGCGAGAATCTCACCCGAGATCAGATCCCGGTGTGCCTGCGCCCAGTCCCGCCGTTCCGCCGGCACCTCGAGAACGACGCGGATCCGATCGGACACCTCGAGTCCGGCCGCCCGTCGAGCATCCTGCAGCTCACGGATCCGGTCCTTTGCCCAGCCCTCCGCCTCGAGTTCCTCCGTGACGGCCGAATCCAGAACGACCAGTCCGGCACCGTCCGGCAGGGCAGCCGTCGACTCGGGCTCGGCCGCGACGAGGCGCTGCGTGTATTCCTCGGGCAGCAGCGCGATCCCGGCCGCGGTCACCACACCGTCCGCGCTCTCCGCCCAGTCCCCCGCCTTGACCGCCTTGATTACGGTCTGCACGTCCTTGCCCAGACGCGGCCCCGCAGCGCGGGCGTTGACGACGAGTTCGAAGCGGCCGTGCGCGTCCACGTCCGTCGTGAGGTCCACCTTCTTCACGTTGACCTCGTCGGCGATCAGGCCGATGAAGGGACGCAGATGCTCGGCGTCCTCGGAGGCCACCGTCACCTCCGGCAACGGCAACCGCACCCGCAGGTTCTGAGCCTTACGCAGTCCGAGCACGGTCGAACACACCGAACGCACCTCGTCCATCGCGGCAACGAGATCGGGGTCGGCGGGCAATTCCTCCGCCGTCGGCCAGTCCGCGAGATGGACCGACCGCCCACCGGTGAGACCGCGCCAGATCACCTCGCTGATCAACGGCAGCAACGGTGCAGCGAGCCGGGTCACCACCTCGAGAACGGTGTGCAGGGTGTCGACCGCGTCCTTGTCCTCGTCCCAGAACCGTGAACGTGACCGGCGCACATACCAGTTCGTCAGCGCGTCACAGAAGGTCCGCAGTTCGTCACAGGCCCCGGCGATGTCCACCGCCTCGAGCGATTCGGTGATGACGTCACGGGTAGCCGCCAGCTTCGCGAGGATGTAGCGGTCCAGCACGTTCGTGGAATCCGTGCGCCACTCGCCCGATGCGGGCGCATACAGCTGCAGGAAGCTCCAGGCATTCCACAACGGCAGGAGCGCCTGCCGCACGCCCTCCCGGATCCCCTGCTCGGTGACGACCAGGTTGCCGCCCCGCAGGATCGGCGACGACATGAGGAACCACCGCATGGCATCCGAGCCGTCCCGTTCGAACACCTCGTTGACGTCCGGGTAGTTGCCCTTCGACTTGCTCATCTTCAGGCCGTCTTCGCCGAGCACGATGCCGTGCGCCGCAACGGTCTTGAACGCCGGACGATCGAACAGCGCCGTGGCGAGCACATGCAATGTGTAGAACCAGCCACGCGTCTGGCCGTTGTACTCCACGATGAAGTCGCCGGGGAAATGCGCGGTGTCATCCCCGCTCACGCCGCTCGCCCCGATGAACCAGTCGCGATTCTCGAACGGGTAGTGCACCTGCGCGTACGGCATGGAGCCGGATTCGAACCAGCAGTCCAGAACCTCGGGCACGCGACGCATCATCGACTTACCGGTCGGGTCGTCGGGATTGGCACGAACCAGGTCGTCGATCATCGGCCGGTGCAGGTCGGTGGGCCGCACACCGAAGTCCCGCTCGAGCTCGTCGAGCGAACCGTAGACGTCCGTCCGTGGATACGCCGGATCATCCGACACCCACACCGGGATCGGACTGCCCCAGTACCGGTTACGGCTGATGTTCCAGTCGCGTGCACCCTCGAGCCACTTACCGAACTGGCCGTCGCGGATATGCTCGGGCACCCAGGTGATGTCCTTGTTCAGTTCGACCATGCGGTCACGGAACTTGGTGACCGCGACGAACCACGACGGAACCGCCATGTAGATGAGCGGCTTACCACTGCGCCAGCTGTGCGGGTAGGAGTGCTCGATCGTCTCGTGCCGCAGCAACTTTCCAGCAGCCTTGAGATCCTTGATGATCACCGGGTTCGCATCGAAGACCTGGAGCCCTTCGTACGGCGGAACCATCGACGTGAACTTGCCACCCGGGTCGAGAGGCTGCACGATGTCGATCCCGTTGGCGGTGCAGTACTCCATGTCCTCCTCACCGAAAGCCGGTGCGAGGTGGACGATTCCGGTACCGGACTCGGTCGTCACGTAGTCGGCCGCGATAACGCGGTGGGCGTTCTCGTGGCCGACGAAGAAATCGAACGGCGGGTCGTAGCTGAGCCCGACGAGGTCGGCCCCCTTGTGTTCGGAGATCACCTCCGGCGCTTCACCCAGCTCACGGGCATAATGCCCCAGCCGGTCCTTCGCCAGCACGTAACGCTTTCCGTCGGCCTCGACCTGGACATAGTCGATGTCCGGATGCACGGCGATGGCAAGGTTGGACGGCAGCGTCCACGGTGTGGTGGTCCAGATGATCGCGTTCGCGCCGTCGAGTGGACCCGCACCGCGCAACGGCATGTCGACGGTGACCGCGGGATCCTGACGCATCTTGTAGGCGTCGTCGAGCCTGGTCTCCTGGTTCGACAGCGGGGTCTGTTCATACCAGCTGTACGGCAGCACACGGAAGCCCTGGTAGATCAGGCCCTTGTCGAACAGTTCCTTGAACGCCCACATCACCGACTCCATGAAGTCGAGATCGAGCGTCTTGTAATCGTTGTCGAAGTCGACCCACCGCGCCTGACGGGTGACGTAGTTCCGCCATTCGTCCGTGTAGCGCAGCACCGACGACTTGCAGTACTCGTTGAACTTCGCGAGACCCATGGCGTCGATCTCGGACTTGTCCTTGATCCCGAGTTGCTTCTCGGCCTCGAGCTCGGCGGGGAGTCCGTGGCAGTCCCATCCGAACCGGCGTTCCACCTTCTTGCCGCGCATCGTCTGGAAGCGCGGGATCAGATCCTTGACGTACCCGGTGAGCAGGTGGCCGTAGTGCGGAAGTCCGTTGGCGAAGGGAGGGCCGTCGTAGAAGACGTATTCCGGAGCACCTTCGCGCTGAGCGATCGACGCCCGGAAGGTGTCGTCCTCGTCCCATCCGGCGAGCACCCGCTGCTCGATCCGTGGAAAGCGCACACCCGCCTGGTCGGAGATCCCGTAGTCGACCTTCGGGTACGAATCGTTGTCACCCGTCGCGTTGCTGGTATTGGTCACCGTCGATCTCCTCGTGCCTGGCGTACTCGGCACGGGGACGACGGCGACGCCTCGTGCGTCACCACCGCGGTACCACCCCGCTTGCGCCCAGGTGGACGCCTCTCGGTGTCGGGCTGTCACGGGCCCACCCGTTCGGTTCTACTGAGCCGGGTGTCCGGCCGTTCTTCCGAAGGCTCCCCGGTGATAGCCGGATCTCCGCCTGATGTTCTGTCTGAAATTGGAGACTGCCGCTCTGTGCAGTCCAGGTGCTCTGTGTAGTCTAGTCGCCTTCACCGGAGGGAGGCATCGAGCCCGGCTCCCCATCGGCTGCGGCGCGGCGACCACTGTCCGCTCCGGTATGTCGGCCCGAGGCGGGCGGTGTCCTCTCGCCCGGGGCGGGCGGTGTCCTCTTGCCCGAGGCGGGCGGTGTCCTCTTGCCGGCCAGCGCACTGACCAGGAGGAGTATCGCGCCGAGGATACACACCGCGATGCAACCCCACGCCCAGATGACCGACCCGGTCATCAAGGCGACGACCAGGAGGGCGAAGCCCACCGCCGCAAGAACGAGTGTCACGACCAGCACGGCTCAACCTCGATCCAGCTGCTGGGTGGACAACTACCGGACTTGGTCAGCTATTGCCCTTGGCGTAGGACTGGCTGTAGTTGCTGGACTGCGAACCGCCCTGCGCGAACGAATCCTGCCCACCGTCCACCGGCACCGCGGATCCTCGCTGCTCCAGTTCCTCGAGCTGCGACTCCAGGTAGGACTTCAGGCGTACCCGGTACTCGCGCTCGAACGTCTTGAGCTGCTCGATCCGGCCTTCCAGCACCGAACGCTGCTGGTTGATCGTCGCCATGATCTCGGTGTGCTTCTTCTCCGCATCCGCCTGCAGCGCGTCGGCCTTCTCCTTGGCCTGACGGAGCTGGGTTTCCGAACGGGTCTGCGCGTCGGTGATCAGCGCCTCGGACTTCTGGCGAGCATCGGCGATCATCGTCTCCGAACGCGTCCGCGCATCGCTGACCAACTGCTCGGAGTTGGTGCGAGCACTGCCGAGCAACTGCTCGGACTCCGCCTTCGCGTCACTCGTGAGCCGGTCGGCCATCTCCTGCGCGAGGCCGAGGACCTTTGCGGCCTGCATATGAGCTTCCGCTCCCTGCGGCGCTGCAGCAGCAGCTGCCGGTGCCGGTTCGGCGACACGAGCCGGCTCGGCTTTGGGGGCGGCAGCTTGCGGTGCGGCCGCGGCGCGAGGAGCCTTCTTCGCGTCGGCAAGTTCCTTGTCGAGCTCACCGACTCGCTGTCGCAGGTCGGCATTCTCCTCGATCAGGCGCGACAGCTCCTGCTCGACGAGGTCGAGGAACGCATCGACCTCATCCTCGTTGTAGCCTCGCTTACCGATCGGCGGCTTGCTGAACGCTACGTTGTGCACATCAGCTGGAGTCAGCGGCATGGAAGGATCCCTTCACGCGTCATTTGGCGGTCTAGCAAGCATTCAGTTACAGCGCAGTCTACGTATCGGTGAACCAACACCGCATCAATGGGGTCCATTCTGTCACACCAGACCCGTAGCCCGTGCTTGTCCCTGAACGATCGACATCAGGATGAAGACGATGAACAGCAAGACCATGATGGATAGATCCAACCGCACCCCACCGAGCGAAATCGGGGGGATGAGCCGCCGCAGCAGCTTGACCGGCGGATCCGTGACCGTAAAGATCGCCTCGAGAAACACGACGACGACACCCGTCGGCCGCCAGTCCCGCGCGAACGTCCGGACGAACTCGACGATGATTCTGCCGATGAGAAGCAGCCAGAAGACGAACAGTATCAAGTAGATCACTTGGAACAAGGCCACACCTTCACTCTGCCTGAGAATGGCCGGCCGATCAAAACGAGCCGGGTAATCAGGTGTTCGTCCCGAGCTACCACGTGCTGCCGCGCACCGAACGCCGGGATCCCGATGGTCGCTTCTCCCCTGCTCCGCTCGAACCTCGTCTACTTCTGGCTGTAGAAGCCGGTTTCGGCGATGCGGCGGCGCTCCTCTGCGGAGACGTCGATGTCTGCCGGGGAGAGAAGGAAGACCTTCGTCGCCACCTTGTCGAATGAACCGCGCAACGCGAACGCGAGACCAGCGGCAAAATCTACGAGCCGCTTGGCATCGGCGTTGCTCATCTCGACGAGATCCATGATCACCGGTGTCCCGTCCCGGAACCGCTCACCGATCGTTCGGGCCTCGCTGTAGTCCCGCGGACGCAGCGTCGTGATCTTGGACAGTGGTCCGCCCTCGTCGAACAGTGGTCCGCGCCGGTTCTCCACACGTTCGGACCGAGTATCGACGGCCAGCGCCCCGCGCGTGCTGCCACGCACGGCACCCGGCCGGGCGGAGCGCACTGCCACCGGCTCGACACGGGAGGCATGGCGAGGACTGTCGTACCGGTCGAACTCGTCATCCAGATCGTCGCGCCGTCCGGGTCCGTAGCCTGCCTTGCTGAATGCGGGTTCCGCGAAGTCGCGGTCGTCCCGGTCGAGGTACGGATCACGTCCGCCGTCACGAGCAGGGCGAGCAGTCCGGCGAACAGGTTCCGGTTCGTCAAGATACTCGTCCTCGTAGTCATCGAGGGGAACCATGCCGAAGTAAGCCTTGAACTTGTGCAGACTGCTCATTGATCGACCTTCCTTGGCGCGGCGGACAGGATCCGACTGCGAACGGTCGCAGCGGTGTGGACGGGTTGGCGATCACCCAGCCGACTTTCCTTCTCGGCTCGCCTCGGCGATCATTTCGAGGTTATAGGCCGCGCGCCCAACAGCGCGGTTCCGACACGCACGCAGGTGGATCCGTGTCGGACAGCGTGCTCGAGATCATTCGTCATCCCCGCCGAGAGTTCGGTCGCATCCGGGTGTTCGGTGCACAGCTTCTCGTGGACCGCCCTCAACTTCGCGAACGCCGCATCGGGGTCGGCACCGAGGGGCGGCACGGCCATCAGCCCGCGGTACTCGAGGTGGGGCGTCGACTCCGCCAGAGCGGCGAGGTGTTCGAGCTCCACAATCGGCGCACCACCGCGCTGCGGATCACCGTCGAGACTGACCTGGAGCAGAACCCCAAGCGGTGCCGACCGGTCCCCCTCGTCGATCGCGGCACCCACGGCCCGGCCGAGCGCGCCGATCAGCCGTTCGCTGTCGACCGACTGGATCGCATAGGCCCAGTGCGCGATCGACTTCGCCTTGTTGCGCTGCAGATGACCGATCATGTGCCAGCGCACCGTGTCGTCCGCGACCTCGCTGCGGAACTCGGCGATCTTCGCGGTGGCTTCCTGCTCGCGGGACTCCCCGAATTCCCGGCAGCCGAGGTCGTACAGGATGCGGACGTCCGAGGCCGGGAAGAACTTGGTGACCGGCAACAGCATCACCTCGGCGGGATCGCGCCCCGCGTCCCGGCACGCCCGGTCCAGCCGCTCTCGTACCGTCTCGAGCGCCGCACCGATCTCCCGGGCCCTGTCCATCCTCGCCACTCCCACACCGAATCTTCCACACCGAATCTTCCGCAGCCACGGCTGCTCGCCGGACGCCCTCTGCGCCTCAGGCTCCATCCTGCCCAGTATCCATCCAGATCGCGGCCGCGAGCCGACCGGTCGGTGCCCCGCGCCGATGACTGAACAATGTCGGATCTTCGATCGTGCATCGGGGATCCTCGGCCACACCGGCCACGCCCGCATCGAGCAGTTGCTTGCGGATGCCGGCGCGCAGGTCGAGACCGGGCGTTCCCTTCACCGTGCGGGTGGCGCTACCGGGCAGGTGTTTCTCCACGTCGGCTTGCATCGCCGCCGGCACCTCGTACCGACGGCCACTCGCGGCCGGGCCGAGGAATGCGCCGATCCGATCGATCCGGGCGCCCTGCTCCACCATCACGTCCAGCACCTTGGGCACGATTCCGAGCCGGGCGCCGATCCGTCCGGCGTGCACCGCAGCGATCACGCCGGCCTCGTCGTCGGACAGCAGCAGAGGCACGCAGTCGGCACTGAGGGTCGCGAGGGCGAGTCCCGGAACGGTGGTCACCAACGCGTCCGTGGCGGGCACGACGGAATCCCGCGGCCCGTCCACCACCGTCACGTTGCGACTGTGAATCTGCTCCATCCACACCAGGTGATCGAACGGAACACCGATCTTCTCGGCGAGGCGGCGACGGTTGGCTTCCACCGCCGCCGGGTCGTCCCCGACGTGGTCACCGAGATTGAACGACTCATACGGCCCGACGGACCTTCCACCGACACGGGAGGTGACGACCCGGCGGACGCGGAATCTTGGAGCTGACTGCGAACTCAACGACGCATGAAGGAGGGCACGTCGACTTCGTCTTCACCCTCCTCATCGGGCACCGGGACGGGCCGGGACGATCCGTGGCCGGGAAGCGGGGGCAGGCTGCTCGGGTTCTGGTGGGAACCGATCGTCTCGCGCGTCACCGACACCGACTCGCCGCCCTGCGACTCCCCGGACTGGTTCACGTCACCGGCCCGTCCCGCTCCGATGTTGGTTCGCCCGGCGGCACCGGCCTCGACCGGACGCCGAGCAGGCGTACCTGCGTCGAAGCCGGCGGCGATGACCGTGACACGCACCTCGTCACCGAGGGAATCGTCGATCACGGTGCCGAAGATGATGTTGGCGTCGATGTGGGCGGCTTCCTGCACGAGCGAGGCCGCCTCGTTGATCTCGAAAAGACCGAGATCGCTGCCGCCGGCGATCGACAGCAGCACGCCGCGGGCGCCCTCCATCGAGGCCTCGAGCAGCGGCGAATTGATGGCCGACTCAGCGGCCTTGATCGCACGGCCCTCACCGCGTGAGGACCCGATACCCATCAGCGCGCTGCCGGCGCCGGACATGACGCCCTTGACGTCGGCGAAGTCGACGTTGATCAGACCGGGAGTCGTGATGAGGTCGGTGATGCCCTGGACGCCGTTGAGGAGTACCTCGTCGGCGCTGCGGAACGCATCCATGAGACTGACCGCGGCGTCGCCGAGCTGAAGCAGGCGATCGTTGGGGATGACGATGAGGGTGTCGCAGGATTCACGCAGCGATTGGATGCCGGTGTCGGCCTGCCCGCCGCGGCGCTTGCCCTCGAAGGAAAAGGGCCGGGTGACGACGCCCACCGTGAGCGCGCCGAGTTTGCGCGCGATACTCGCGACGACGGGTGCGCCACCGGTACCGGTGCCGCCGCCCTCACCGGCGGTGACGAAGACCATGTCGGCGCCCTTGAGGACTTCCTCGATCTCGTCCTTGTGGTCCTCGGCGGCCTTGCGGCCCACTTCGGGGTCTGCGCCGGCGCCGAGCCCGCGGGTGAGTTCGCGGCCGACGTCGAGCTTGACGTCGGCATCACTCATCAGCAATGCCTGCGCGTCGGTGTTGACGGCAATGAACTCGACTCCCTTGAGTCCCTGCTCGATCATCCGGTTGACTGCGTTCACGCCGCCGCCGCCGATGCCGACGACCTTTATTACGGCGAGGTAGTTGTGCGGGGGCGTCATCGGCTCTCGCCTTCCGTGAGTGTGTATCGCGCTTTCCAACAAATCAGCCGGGAAAACTCTTAACCTCAACCATAGGGTTATGGTTATGTCAAGTGCTCGACTAGAGCGAAACGCTATGCACCGACATCGGGATACGCCATTAGGCGCGCCGAGACGCGCCGAGTTATTTGACGGAAACCGCCCCCGCGTTTCGCTCCACGCCGCGTCCGGTCATCGCACCGTCGCCAGATCGGGGCTCGACACGTCGTAGGTCTGCCCCGGCTGCGTCAGCAGAGCCAATGTGACGGCGGCCTTGCGTTCGGACTTCTCGGCAGCCCCCCAGACCACCACGCGGCCGTCGAGCAGGGTCACCGAGATATCCGAAATCGACTCGGCTGCAATCTCTCCCACCTGACCCCTCAGCTGCGGCGGCATCGACTGCAGCACCTCGAGGGCAGCGGACGTCGACGGGTCGCCCCACCCCGGCGTGTCGGTTACCAACCGCGGGACACCGGGCGGCGCCGGCGCGATCTCGTAGTCGACGGCCTCGGCGTCCAGCAGATGGGTTCCGTCCGGTGAATCGATGAACACCACCGGCACCCGTTCGGTGACCGTCACCCGGATGGTGGACGGATACGCCCTTTGTACCCGGGCTGATGCGACCTTCGGGATCGTGGCCACCCGCTGGGCGGCGGCGCCCACATCGACCTGCAGAAGTGGTTGCCCCCCAGGCACTGCCAGTACCTGAAGAACCTCCGCCTCCGAAATCGACGTCGCGCCGACGACATCCTGTTCACGAACCGACAGCAACGGGGTGAAGTAGGCGATCACACCCAGCGCCACCGCCACGATGACGCTCACCAGTCCCATCCACCACGGACGCCGATACCACTGGCGACGCGGTGTGGGCGCGGAGTCCGGGGTCTGGTGCGCGTCACGTCCGGATTCCCTTGTCCGAGTTGCTCCCGGCGCGGACGGAGAACTCCGGCGCGAGGCTGTGGCGCCAGCTCTGCGACTCCCCCGCGTGCCTGCCGAGGCACCCGGGCGCGGACTGCGTGGGGTGTCCCGTCGTCCGGCGCGCTCCGGTCGGTCCCGGCGATCTCCGCGGTCGGGACGGTCCGGAGTCATCGCGACTGGGCGTGCGGGGCCGCCCGCAGAGCGTCGAGGATCTGTTTGCCGAGCATCGTGACGTCACCCGCACCCATCGTGATCACGACATCGCCCGGTCCGGCCAGTGCGGCGACCTGCCGCGGCGCCTGCGACAGGTCGGGCTGATAATGCACCGGCTTCGACACCGCCAACGCGACCAGAGCCCCGCTGACGCCCGGCATCGGTTCTTCCCGGGCGCCGTAGACATCCAGCACCACCACCTCGTCGGCGAGGTCGAGCGCCCGGCCGAAGTCCTCCGCGAAAGTCGCTGTGCGGGAGTACAGATGCGGCTGGAAGACCACGATCACCTTGCCGCTGGGCACCTCGCCGGCAGACTCTGCGCGCTCTGCCGACTGGGCAGGACGCACCAGCTCCGCGGCGGCACCGAGTACCGCACGCACCTCCGTCGGGTGATGGGCGTAGTCGTCGAACACCCGGACCCCGCGCTCGCGACCGGTGAACTGGAACCGGCGGTGGACTCCGCCGAATCCGGTGATCCCCTCGAGAATCTCCTCGACGTCCGCGCCAGCTTCCCTCGCGGCAAGAATGGCGGCCAGTGCATTGAGTGCCATGTGCCGGCCCGGGACACCCATCCGGATCGTCCGGGGTGCGGTTTCATCGGCGAGATGGAACTGCAGCACTCCTCCCACGTCCCTCGCTTCGAAGCTCAGCAGCCTTGCGCCTACCTCGACACCGTTCACCGGATCGAAAAGCGCACAGCCGTTCTCGGCGCTCCCGTATCCGAGCACGCGAATCCCAGGCAGATTCCGCTCCACCACCCGCCGGGCGAGCGCCTCCGAGCCCGGATCGTCGAGGCACGCAACGAGGAGACCGCCGGGCATCAGCCGCGCGGTGAAGTCGTCGAAGACCTGCGTGTACGCCTCGGCGGTCCCGAAATAGTCGAGATGATCCGCTTCCACGTTGGTGACCACGACGACGTCGGGGTCGTACTGCAGCAGCGAACCATCACTCTCGTCCGCCTCGGCGACGAACACGTCGCCGCTGCCGTGGTGGGCATTGGTCCCGGCCTCGTTGAGCTCACCACCGACTGCGAACGACGGATCGAATCCACAATGCTGCAACGCCACCACCAGCATCGACGTGGTGGATGTCTTGCCGTGCGTACCGGACACCAGCAGCGTGCGATGCCCCTGCATGAGAGACGCCAGCACCGCCGGACGCAGAACAACGGGGATTCCCCGCCTGCCGGCTTCCACCAGTTCCGGATTGTCCTTCGGGATCGCGGCGTGGGTGGTGACGACCACAGTCGGACCGCCGGGAATCAGATCCAGCGCGCCGGCATCGTGGCCGATCCGGACCTGCGCTCCCCGCGCGCGGAGGGCAAGCACACCGCGGCTTTCCTTCGCGTCGGAACCGGAGACCTGCCCGCCCCGGGCCAGCAGGATCCGGGCGATGCCGGACATTCCGGCGCCGCCGATTCCAACCATGTGGACACGGTGCAACTGCGCGGGCAGGTCGGTCATCGGTTTCCCCTTGTCAGCGCGGCCACGTCGAGCACGATCTGCGCAACCGCGGCGGCTGCGCTGCGATGACCCACGCCGGCCGCGCGTCGTCCCATGTCCTCGAGCCGAGCGGGGTCGCGCAGCAGAGGAATCACGGTATCCGCGACGAATTCCGGAGTCAGGTCACCGTCGGCGACAATCATTCCACCTCCGCCCCGAACGACGGGTCTCGCGTTCAGTTCCTGCTCCCCATTGCCGTGTGGCAACGGCACGTAGACGGCAGGAAGCCCCACAGCGGAGACCTCGGCCACCGTCATCGCACCGGACCGGCAGATCACGGCGTCCGCAGCCGAATACGCGAGATCCATGCGCGTGAGATAGGGGACGGAAACGTACGGCGGACCGTCCGGCGAGGGCGGAAGCTCGAGAGTGTTCTTCGGCCCGTGCGCGTGCAGCACCGCAACTCCCGCCGCAGCGAGAGCCGGGGCCGCCCCGGACACCGCATCGTTGAGCGACCGCGCGCCCTGTGATCCGCCGAACACCAGCAGCACCGGACCCTGCGCGGGCAGCCCGAAGTGCGCCCGCGCCTGCGCCCGCAACGCCGCCCGGTCGAGTCCGGTGATGGACGCGCGCACCGGAA
>NZ_JBAQEO010000525.1:0-5120 GCF_049286785.1 Rhodococcus sp. (in: high G+C Gram-positive bacteria)
ACAGGTGTACATTCGCGTTTCCTCACGAAGACGCCAACCTGGGCACGTCGAGATGATGGTCGAGCGCGGGTGTGTGCGGTCCAGATCAAGACGGAGGCAGGTAGGTACTCCTACGCCCAGTGACGGCCCGGTCGTGCCGTGGCTTCTACTGCAGGGAACACGGGGGGTGCAAGCCGGGCGCTGGTCAGTGTGCCGCGACAACCGGGTCACGGAACAGTTGATGGGCACGGGAGAGCTCCCCGTGCGCTTCCGCGACGATACGACGAACGAGATCGCCGGCGGTGGGGATGTCGTGGATGAGGCCCTGCACCATTCCCACAGTCCATATCCCGGCTTCGGGGTCACCGAGTTCGTAGACCTTTCGCCCGCGAACACCGGCGACAAGTTCTTGTACATCCGGGAACTGGCCCCCACGGTTCAGGATGTCTACGACCTCGCGGCTGACGGTATTACTCGCCACCCGGGCCGAGTTCCGCAGGGGGCGAAAGATCAGTTCGGTATCGCGCTCGTCTGCTGCGACGATCGCATCCTTGATGTTCTGGTGGATCGGTGATTCTGCGGTGCACATGAACCGGGTGCCCATGTTGACGCCGTCGGCGCCCAGGACGAGTGCTGCGGCCAGGCCCCGACCGTCTGCGAAGCCGCCGGAAGCGATCACCGGGATATCCAGTGCGCGTGCCGCAGCCGGAATGAGAACCAGGCCGGGAACGTCGTCCTCTCCGGGATGTCCGGCGCATTCGAAGCCGTCGATACTGACGCCGTCCACGCCCACCCGTTGCGCTTTGAGGGCGTGTCGAACGCTGGTGCACTTGTGCAGCACCTTCACACCGTGTTCCTTGAACAGCTCCATGTGGGGCTCCGGATTGGATCCGGCCGTCTCCACGATGGTGATCCCCGATTCGATGATCACACGACGGTACTCGTCATAGGGTGGCGGTGTGATCGATGGGAGGATCGTGAGATTGACGCCGAAAGGCTTGTCTGTCAACGCCCGTGCCCGGTCGATCTCGGTAGCCAGGTCCTGAGGCGTCGGCTGGGTCAACGCGGTGATCATTCCCAGGCCGCCGGCTTCGGAAACCGCCGCGGCGAGCGGTGCGCGGCCAACCCACTGCATGCCGCCCTGCACGACGGGGTGCTCGACACCGAAGACTTCGGTGAACTTTGTGTGCAATACGGGGTTCGTCATTGTCGTCCTAATCGTAGGTGCTGCCGTCGGCAGCTTTGGCGTTCAGGGAAGCGAGCGGAAGAAGATGATTGCCATGGTCGCCTCCCGATCCCCACACGCAGAACCTGCCTGGAGGGGAAGGACGACGCCCCGGTCGCACGCTGGGGGCGCGATGCCGAGCACGGTGTCCTCGATTGCTGTCGACCCGCCTCACTCCGTTGAGGGCACTGCGTTTGCCTTGTCCGCGGGGATTCGAATCGCCTCGTAGGAGGCTTGCTTGTTCCGGCACGGTCGCGGCCCTCCTGGCACAGGCATGTGCACATCACTCGGATGGTGTGATCAACGGGTAACGCCGCGGATCCATGGATTGTGTACGCAACCAGTACAAGTGGGTGCGTACGGTGCGTTCTACAGTAGATCCCCAGATCCAACCAGTCAATACTGACTGTTAAGGTGGATGAGTCTTCCGCGCAGTATCCCTGCGCTCACCCCGAGGAGTTCTCCATGCAGCACACGCCTACCGGTCGGCCCGGCGACGGAATACTGCGATGCGTCGTCTCGGATCCGAGCCGTGGTAACAGCCTGTCGATTACCGCGCTGGAGCAAGCAGCGGAAATGTTGGGCACCACGCCCTCCGATGCGAATGGTATTCGCGCCGTGATCCTTACCGGGTCGGAAGCAGCCTTCTGCAACGGAGGAGACGTGACTGCGTTTGCGTCTGCCCCCGACCCGAGCGATTACGTCGGAGATCTGGCGAAGCGTTTTCATCAATTCATTCGGGTGGTGACCACGACACCGATACCGGTTGTTGCGGCCGTTCAGGGATGGGCCGCTGGTGCGGGGATGAGCATCGCCTGCGCCGCGGATGTGATCGTCGGTAGCCCGTCCACCACCTTTCTCCCGGCCTATCCGGGAATCGACCTCTCACCGGACGGCGGAATGACATGGACCCTGCCGCGCCTCGTCGGATTCGCCCGTGCGCGTGACATGCTGCTGACCAACCAACCGATTCGTGGGCGGGCGGCCTTCGACAGCGGTCTACTCACCAGGTTCGTCGACGACGACCAAGTGCTGTCGACGGCCGAATCCATCGCAGTTGAGCTTGCGAGCGGCCCGGGGTCTGCGCACGGCGCGATCAAGCGGTTGCTCTGGCAGGCTCAACGCGTCGAACTGTCACCGCAGCTCGATGCGGAGGCCGAATCGATCGCCTATCTGGCCGGATCGGCCGACGGCCGGGAAGGCGTCGCCGCATTCGTCGAGCGCCGTCGCCCGAACTTCTGAACGCGGTCGACCGCGCAGCATTCCCGAGCCGCCAGGGGTACTCGGGCACAACCAACAGGCGCCTCGATGGGGCATGCTTGGAACATGCAGCCACGCAGCACGATCACTCAAGGACGAATCCTCGACGCCGCCGTGACCGCCCTGGTCGAGCACGGATACGCCGGGGCGTCAACGCTGCGGATTCAGGAGATTGCGGGGGTCAGTCGAGGTCGGCTTCTGCACCAATTTCCGTCACGCGACGATCTGCTCATCGCAGCGGTTCAGCATCTTGCATCTGTGCGCGTCGATGCCACAGCAGAGGGGGTGCGATGGCCGACCGAGCCGAAAAGGCGCATTGCCGCTGCAGTCGACGCAATGTGGTCGACGTATCAGCAGGACTACTTCTGGGCAGCCACCGAACTCTGGATGGGCGCCCGTCACAATGAACAGCTCCGCGCGGTCCTCGCCGCCGAGGAGCGACGTCTTTATCAAAGGGTCAGGGTAGCAACGGATTCGATGTTCGGAGCACCGCTGGTCGAGCACCCGGAGTACGCCGATGTGCGCGAGCTTGTGAACACGAGCATGCGTGGTGTGGCGCTGACCTACTCGTTCGATCGCCGCCCTCACGCCCGCGATCCGCATCGGCGGCTGTGGAAGAAGTACGCCACGAGCATCCTGCTCGCTCCGGGCGACGCCGGTGCCGACTCGAGCTGAATCGGCACCGGCCCACTCGTTCGCTACCCGGTCAGGTCCCGCCCGAGTGCCGTGCGAGCGATACTCCAGAGCTGCACCTCGTTGGCCGTCCTCGTAGATCTCACCGATCTTGCAGTCGCGCCATATCGATTCCAGCGGATGACGCGATGGGCATTGCGATCCCTACTGAGTGACGGGCTCGGCCGACGCCGACGGACTGACGACAAGAGACGAATACTTCTGCTGAAGCTCACGTTTGACGAGCTTCCCGGTCGGTGTGCGCGGCAGGCTCTCAGCGAACTCGATACGACGAGGCACCTTGTAGCCGGCGATGCCCGACCGTAGATGCGCGATGAGCCTGTCGGAGACCTCCTGTCCTGCCCGGACTCCCGACGCGAGCTGGACGACCGCGAGGACCGATTCACCGAACTCCGGGTCCGGGATACCCACCACGGCGACATCGAAGACATCCGGGTGCAGGACGAGGCAGTCCTCGATCTCCTGCGGGTAGATGTTGACACCGCCGGAAATGATCGTGAATGCCTTCCGGTCGCGCAGGAACAAGAATCCCTCTTCGTCAAGGAAACCGATGTCACCGCAGGTCGACCAGTTCGGGTGGGAAGGATGTTGCACCGATTCGGTCTTCCCCGGATCCTTGTGATACGCGAACGGCATCGCCTCGCGTTCGAAGTACACCAGACCGGTCTCGCCCTGGGATACCTCGGTTCCATCGTCACCGCACACGTGGACGATGCCGAGTTTGGCCTTGCCCACCGAACCTGGTTTGTCGGCCCACTCGTCTGGTCCGATCATGGTGATGCCGTTCGCTTCGGTGGAGGCGTAGTACTCGTGGAGGATCGGCCCGAACCAGGCCATCATCTCCTTCTTGACCTCGACCGGGCACGGCGCGGCAGCGTGAATGGCATGCGTTTGGCTGGTCAGGTCGTACGACTCGCGGACGCCACGGGGCAGACGCAGCAGTCGAACGAAATGCGTGGGGACCCACTGACTGTGGGTGACGCCGTATTCGTCGATGATCGACAGGCACTGCTCCGGGTCGAACTTGCGAGTGGTGATGACGGTTCCACCCAGAGACTGGATCACCATGCCGAAACGCAGCGGCGCAGCGTGATAGAGCGGTGCGGGTGAGAGGTAGACGCTGTCCGGACCCATCGAATATCCGCCGCCGAACACCGCGACATAGGGATCGCCGGGGTCGCCGACCTGGCGGGACGGAAGCGGAGGTTTGACGCCCTTGGGTCGGCCGGTCGTTCCGGAGCTGTAGAGCATGTCGGCGCCGCGCGGCTGGTCTGACGGTGCGGTGGGGGATCCGCTGGCGACGAACGCCTCGTAGTTGCCGTATCCAGTCACCGCACCGCCGTAGGACAGAAACGTCTCGACCTTGGGCACCGAGCCCACCAGTTCGGCCGCGATGTCGCTCAGATCGGCCGATACGACGAGAGCCTTTGCGTCGCAGTCGTCAACCACATAGGCGACCTCGGGGACGGCGAGATGGGAGTTGATCGGTGTGAGATACAGTCCTGAGCGCAGGCATGCCCAGTACACCTCGAATATCTCGGCCGCGTTGGTCGACAACAGCGCCACGACATCGCCTTCGACCAGCCCGGCATCACGAAATGCGTTGGCAAGCTGGCACGAACGCGTCTCGAGCTGGCCGTAGGTCAGTAACTGATCGGTGCCGGCGACGATGACGGCCGGCTTGTCGGGTGTGGCGGCGGCATGCACTGCGGGATACATGAGGGCTCCTGTTCGAGGGTTCATATCGGGGACGCGCGGATGCCGAGGAATCGGCAGAGGCACGATGACATAACATTGTGGTGTGGATCACCATTCTGACGGAGGTGGAGCATTCGCCATGGGTGACCAAGAAGCGATCCGAGACGTCCTTACCGGCCTGCGTAGTGTGCTCGATGCGGACGAACCCTCCACCGCGCTGCAGTCGGCGCAGGCCCGGGCCGTGGTGGAACAAGCGTGGGAAGTG
>NZ_JBAQEO010000526.1:0-3235 GCF_049286785.1 Rhodococcus sp. (in: high G+C Gram-positive bacteria)
ACCTCAGCGACATGCCCAAGGACGTCTCGGAACTCGACCCGCCATCACCCTCGCCCGCGCGTTGTTTCGACATCGGCGCGGCCATTGCCGAGATCTCCGCACAGAGTGCGTCGCGGGTGGCGCTGATTGCCTCCTCGAGTTGGTCCCATGCGTTCCTCAACGAGCAGACCCATTTCCTTCTGCCCGACACCGCTCGTGACCGGGAGCTCTTCGAATTGCTGGGGAAGAAGCCTGCGGCGTGGCGTGATGTGACTCTCGAGGAGGTCGAGCGCGCCGGTCAGCACGAAATGCTCAACTGGTTCTGCTTGGCCGGCGCTGTCGATCGGCTCGGCGTCGGGCCGGACTGGCTCAACCTCATAGAAACCGACCTGTTCACCTCGAACAAGGTCTTCGGTGTTTTCGAGATTGCGGAGGCCAACTGACATGGGTGGGTTCACGAAAGCTGAGACGGGTACGTCCACGAAAACCGACAAGGGTGCGTTCGCGGACAAGTGCGTGATCGTCACGGGCGCCGGTGCGGCATCGGCCGGGCGCTCAGTGAGAGATTCGCCAAGGCTGGCGCGTCCCTTGTGCTCGCCGACGTCGACGGCGAGAAGCTGGCAAAGATCGCGGCTGAACTCGAGAACAGATCCGTTCCTCTCGTGACCAGCGTGGGAGATCTGAGCACCGAGGCCGGTGCGCAGCAGATGGTCGAGCAGGCCAAGTCGACGTTCGGCCAGATCGACGTGCTCGTCAACAACGCCGGTGGCGGAGTCATTCGGCCTACGCTGTCACACACCGAAGAAACGTTGCAGGCCACTATCGATCGGAATCTGTGGTCGGCGCTCCGCTGCACCCTCGCAGTGCTTCCGGAGATGCTCGAGGCCGGTTCCGGGCGTGTCGTCTTCATCGGTGCCGACTCCGTGCGTAACGGTCTCGAAGACCACGCCATCTACAACGCGGCCAAGGGTGGCGTGCACGCGCTGGTGGGCAGCCTCTCGCGGGAGTTCGGTAAGAAAGGTGTGACCTTCAACGTGGTCGCTCCTCCGGCGGTGCGTTCTCCGGAGTTCGAAAGATTCATGAGGGAACAGCCAGACCTCACGGAGCGCTTCGTCTCCCAGATCCCCATGGGCAGGCCGGCGGAGATGAGTGAGGTCGCCGCTGCTGTCGAGTTCCTCGCCGGCGCAGAGTCCGGATTCATCAACGGCCAGGTCCTGGGCGTGAACGGGGGCTCGACGATCTGATGAACGCATGCCGGGAGTGCCAAATAGACATGAGGAGTTGAAATCTCGATGACCGCCACCGACGGATTCAAGGACCTGGTAGTGGAAACACCGGGCGTGGACTTTCGGGTTCATCGCTCAGTTTTCACCGATGAGCGCTATCTGGAGCGCGAGAAGAAGACGATATTCTCGAACAACTGGCTCTATATCGGCCATGCGTCCGAGATCCCGAACAACGGCGACTTCCTCACACGCACCGTGGTGGGCGAGAAGCTGATCCTGTGCCGGGACAAGAGCGGTGAGGTACGGGTGTTCTTCAACTCGTGCCGGCACCGTGGGGCTCTGGTTTGTCGAGAGCCTTCCGGCAATGCGGCCAACTTCCGCTGCCTCTACCACGCGTGGACGTACCGGAACTCCGGAGAACTGATCGGCATAGCCGAACGTACCTCGTTCCCAGAGGGTTTCAACCTTGCGGAGAGCGGACTCGACTCGCCGCGCTGCGAGATCTACCGTGATTTCGTCTTCGTTACGTTCAGTGCGGAAGCGCCGTCCCTGCGGGAACATCTGGAACCGGTACTGCCCTACCTCGACTCCATCATCGACCAGTCGATCACCGGCGAGATGGAGGTTGTCCAGGGCTCGCACCTGTACCGCATGGGCGGCAACTGGAAGCTCATCGTGGAGAACAGTCTCGACGGTTACCACGGTCTCGCCGTGCACGAAACGTACTTCAAGTATCTCGGTAAGCGCGGGTACGACCTGAGTGGCGGTCTCGACGGAGTCGGGCTCAACCTCGGCAACGGGCACGCAATGATCAAGTACAAGGCACCCTTCGGTCGTTCGGTGGCGAAGCCGGCAGTGGTCATGAGCGAGCAGGCCAAGGAGCGAGTGGGTGAACTCGCAGCCGAACTCGTCGACAAGCACGGCGCCGAAACGGCCGACCTGATCTCTCAGACCTCCAAGAACATCCTGATCTACCCGAACCTGCTCATCATCGATGCGGCATCGCTGCAGATCCGGATGCTCGACCCCATCGCCGTCGACAACACCGATGTGAGTGCCTGGTGCCTCGGTCCGGTCGGGGAAGGAGCCGAGCTGCGAAAGCACCGTATCCAGGGCTACCTGGAATTCCTCGGCCCGGGCGGCTTCGCGACCCCGGACGACAACGAGGTGATCGAGGCCTGTCAGGAGGGATACGGCGAGGGCCGCGGCACCGAATGGAACATCGTGTCGAAGGGAATCGGAAAGGAAGTCCCAGGCGTGACCGACGAGGAACAGATGCGCGCCTTCTGGCGTCAGTGGCAGAACGACGTGGCGGTCTCCGAAGAGACAGCAACCGGCGTGGGCGGGGGTCTCTGATGACCGGCATTCTGACCCCTGCGGTGTCGAACATGGAAACGACGCACGAGGTTCAGTGCTTTCTGAACTACGAGGCGGAGTTGCTCGACGGATGGCATCTCGACGAGTGGCTGATGTTGATCACGGAGGACTGCCGATATTTGGTACCGCCCACCGATACACACGATTCCGAGACGCCGGACCAGACGGTGTTCATCATTGCCGACAGCTATGCGCAGATTTGCGGACGCGTCGAACGGCTCCTGAGCGGAAAGGCCTTCGTCGAGCAACCGAGGTCTCGCACGCGCCGCCTGATCACCAACGTCCGGGTACGTGAAACGGGCCCGAACAAGTACGAGGTTCGCTCGAACTTCGCGGTCTACCGTTACCGACGAGGCGTCTCCAACGTGTTCACCGGCGAGTACCGACACTTGCTCGACCGCGAATCCGACGGAAGCTTCCGAATTCGCGAACGCAGAGCGACTCTCGACTGCGACGTGCTCCGTCCGCAGGGCAAGATCAGTTTCATTCTCTGATAGCACTGGACCGACCGTCATTTTTCACGTGAAGGAAAACAGAATATGCGTATCGCAAACTTGGATGGCCGTCTGACCCTCGTGGTCGACGGAGGTGGTATCGACGTCGAAAGAGCCAGTGGCGGACGCTTCTCTGCTGACCCGGCCGCCGTCTACGAC
>NZ_JBAQEO010000527.1:0-9296 GCF_049286785.1 Rhodococcus sp. (in: high G+C Gram-positive bacteria)
GCTGACCACGATCCCGTCGCGATCGAGCAAGGCACCGAGAATCTGATCGTCCTCGGGCAGGTCCTTGCCCTGGATCACGGTTGCGTCGGCTCCCTGCAGCCCGATTTCGCGGGCGATGGCACGAGCGGTGGCCGGGTGATCGCCGGTGAGCATCGCGACTTTGATGCCGGCACTTCGAGCTGCCAGGAGTGCCGCCGGCACCGTGGTGCGCGGCGGATCTTCCAGTCCCAGCAGGCCCAGCAACTCGAGGTCCTGTTCGACGAGGTGCGGGTCCGCGGCCGCTCCGGGGTCGTCGAGGCTGCGGCGAGCCACCGCGAGTACCCGGAGGCCACGTGACGCCATGTCCTCGAGCGCGGCCTCGGCCCGGTCGAGGAGCGCGGGCGCATCCGCGCATCGCGGCAGCACCGCGTCCGGCGCCCCCTTGAGTAGGAGCTCGTTACCCACGATCACCGACTCCCGGCGGCGCCACGGATCGAAGCCGAACCGGTGTGTGACCTCGACGTGAGGCAGTCCGCCCGGACCCGCCAACCGTGCCGCGAACGCCGCGATCGCCGCCTCCATCGGATCCCCGACCGGATGCCATTCGCCGTCCTTCCGCATCACACGGCCCTTCGAGGCGGCGGCAGCTGCAGCGCCCGCCTCCGCCGCACGCACGATCGCCTCGGGAGACCCGTCCACCTCGCCGGTCGGCTCGTAGCCCTCGCCGTGCACCGAGACGGACCCGGCGGGGGTCCACGTCTCGACGACCTCCATCCGATTCTGAGTGAGTGTGCCGGTCTTGTCGGTGCAGATGAAGGTGGTGGAGCCCAGCGTCTCCACCGCGTTGAGGTTGCGCACGAGCGCGTTGTTGCGGGCCATGCGCTGAGCACCCATCGCCAAGGACAGGGTGACCGTCGGCAGAAGCCCCTCCGGAACCAGCGCCACGGTGATGCCCACTGCGAAGAGGAACGCATTCTGCAAGGAGATGCCGACCAGCGTCGAGATGGCGAAGAAGAGGACGCCGACACCGATGGAACCGAAGGCCAGCACGCGGACAATCCGCTGGATTTCCAGATCGAGTGGGCCGGGCGGGCGGCGGACCGATGTGGTCAGCGCAGCGATGCCGGCCAGTCGCGTATCCGCCCCGGTTGCGGTGACGACACCCTCGGCTTCGCCGTCGACGACGAATGTTCCCGCGAGTACTGCCTCCCCGACCCCCCGCGACACCGGCTCGCTCTCGCCGGTGAGAGTGGACTCGTCGAACCTGCACCGCCCGGCCACGACGAGGGTCAGGTCGGCGGGCACTCGATCTCCACCGGACAGGGCGACCACGTCATCGACCACCAACTCACGGGTGTGCACAGTCTGCAGTTCACCGTCCCGGCGCACGACGATCGTGGTGGGCAGTAGGTCTTCGAGTCTCTCGGCCGCCTTTTCCGCGCGTTCCTGCTGAACGAACGCGAAGATCCCGTTGATGATGATCACGATGATCACCGCGATACCCAACTCCGGCATGCGCGCCACGAAGGCCAGCACCGACGCGAACCACAGAAGCAGGGCGAAGAAATGCGTGAGCTGAGCGATCAACCGGCGCCACCACGGCACCTTCCGGGCCGCCGGTAGCTGATTCGGGCCCTCGCGGGCCAGACGTGCGGCCGCCTCGGTGCTGGTGAGGCCGTTGCGGTCCGCCACTTGTGCACGCGGATCGGTGTGCACACCGCCTCCTCCACACGTGGATCGCGCGACTAGCCGGCCGCGGAGCGGCCCCGGCACATCAGCGTATCGGCATCAGCGGGTGCCTGCTGGGCTCAGGACCGCTCAGGCGCCGCCGTCCTCGTCCTCTGCGGGTAGCGATCCCGCACCTGCCGTGACGCCGGCGGCATCGAGGGCGGACTCGGTGAGTTCGCGTCCCAGCTTTATCATCTCGCCGGCTCGGTGGAACTCGAGGCTGCGGCACGCGTTGCGCGGCACCCTGACCAGCACATCAGGCGGGTGCACGGCGAGCTGGTAACGGGCCAGGGCAGCTTGCATCACGTCGAGCGACCGGTTCATCACCGCGAATCGACTGAACTTCGGGACCAGCAGGGCGGTACCGTCGGTCGCGGTCGCGTCATCGGACGCCTCGCTGATGTCCTCGGATTCATCTGATTCTGCCGGGGTGGAGCCCAGACGGCCGACGAGCGTCCGCACGAGGTCACGCTCGAGCAGCTGCGCAGCGCTGCGGCGGAACCGACCCATCCACTCGTCGACAGGCCGGACGTCCGCACTTGCGTTTTCCGGCGTAAACACCTCCCCCTCCCTGTCCTCGGCACCGAGAATGACCCCGACCGTGAGACCGGCACCCGAGGAGAGCGTCGGGGCCACCGGCAAAGGGTCGAGAATGGCACCGTCCGCGAGCACCCGGCCGTTGAGGACGTAGGGCGTGATGACGCCGGGGATGGCGATCGACGCGCGGATCGCGGCGTCGACGGGTCCCTGCTGAAACCACACCGAACGGCCTGCGGCGAGGTCGGTGGCCACGGCCGTGTACGGCATGGGCAGATCCTCGATCCGGATGTCGCCGAGGATGTCCCGTACCCGGTTGAGGATTTTCTCGGCGTGAATGGCACCGGGCGCGGACACGGACAGATCCAGCAGTCGCACCACATCGAGCTGATTGAGATTCAGTGCCCAACTCGTGAACTCGTCGAGCTTCCCGGCGGCGTAGACGCCACCGACGAGGGCACCGATCGAGGATCCGGCGACGCACGCGATCTCGAATCCCCTCTCCTCGAGCACCTGGATCGTTCCGATGTGCGCGTAGCCGCGGGCACCCCCGCCGCCCAGAGCCAGTGCGACACGCGTCCGTCCGGTCATGGGGTGATGTTACGTCCGTCACCCGGCATGCAGGCTTGGGATAATGCCTCCCACGGGCCTGCACCTAAGCTGGTCGGGTGTTCCGAGTGATGTTCCACGAGCCCCGCATCCCACCCAATACCGGCAACGCGATTCGCATGGTCGCCGGCACGGGGTGTGAACTACACCTGGTGGGCCCCCTCGGATTCGACCTCACCGAGCCGAAGCTCAAACGTGCCGGCCTCGACTACCACGATCTGGCGTCCGTCACCGTGCACGAGAACCTCGAGGCCGCGTGGGCTGCGATCGAGCCGGCCCGCGTGTTCGCGTTCACAGCGCATGCCGCCGTCTCCTACGCCGACATCTCCTACGAGCCCGGCGACGTACTGCTCTTCGGCCCCGAACCCACCGGCCTGGCCGAGGACGTGCTGGCCGACCCGCACGTCACCGAACGCCTACGCATCCCGATGCTCCCCGGACGCCGATCGCTGAACCTCTCCAACGCCGCCGCGCTCGTGACGTACGAGGCATGGCGTCAGCACGGGTTCACCGGGGCTGCGCTGTAACTCCGGCGTGCGCGAGAGCGCCCAGCGCGATATCCAGGAAGTCGCGTGCCGCCCCCCGTATTCCGCGAACGGGGTCCCACACCGCCGACAGTGTGCGGGGCATAGCCAGCCCCTCCACGTCCACAGCGGCGAGGCGGCCGTCGGTGAGATCCGCGGCGACCGCGAGCGAGGACAGCACCGCGGGTGCGTTGCCCGCGACCACCGCGGCCTTCACGGCGGTGCACGAAGTGAGCTCGAGCAGTGGTGCCGCACACCGCGGCACCGCATTCTCGAGAGTCGTCCGGGTCCCCGAGCCCTGTTCACGCTGGATCATCGGGGTCCGGGCAAGTTCGTCGAGTGGAATCGGTGACCGGCGGACCCACTGGTGCCCCGGCGGCACGACGACGACGAGGTGGTCCCGGCCGACCTGCCGCGACTGCAGGCCCGGCGGAATGTCGGGGCCCTCCACGAACCCGAGGTCCGCGTCCCCGGCAAGCACCCGGGCGATCACATCCGACGAATTGTGCAGCCGGACGGACGTGACCACGTCGGGGTACTTACGCCGCATCGCTACGGTCCAGCCGGGAACGAGGTATTCGGCGATCGTCATGCTGGCGGCCACGGTGAGCTCGGCCTGCCGCTCTCCGCGCAGTGCCGCGACTCCCGACGCGAGTTCCTCTGCGGTCACGAGAATGTGACTGGCCCATTCGAGAATGAGCGCACCCTCCGCGGTGGGACGAACCCCGGTGGCACCCCGGTCGAAGACCTTGATCCCGAACTGCCGTTCGGCAGAACGAACCCGCGCACTGACCGCTTGCTGGCTCAGCCCGTGCTCGCGCCCCGCAGCTCCCATGCTTCCCAGCCGCTCCACGGACAGCAGAACATCAAGTGCGTTGAGTTCGGGAACACGGGGCGAGAGCGGCACAGGGAAAGGCTAGTCCCACAAACGGGGTTTGTGGGTATTCAACGACGAGCCTCCTACCGGCGACGACGACGGCCCGACAGGCTCGACTCCATGACCCCCAACTGGTTCGCGACGGTGATGGGCACCGGCATCGTCGCCGTCGTCGCGACGTCCCTGCCTCCTGCCGTCGTTGTCGCGCGGCCGGTATCCGAACTGTTCTGGTTCCTCGCCGCCGCACTGCTGATCGCGCTCACGACCGCACTCGTACGCCACTGGATCCAGCGGCGCGAAGAGGCGCTCGCCGACGTCCGCAGCCACACGATGTTCCCGTTCTATGGCGCGGTAGCGATGGCGGTGCTGACGGTCGGCGCCGCCACCGGCGCGGCAGGCCGCGGAATACTGGGACACCGTGCGATACCGGTGTCGGCGGCGTTGTGGGCGGTGGGCACCGGGATCGGCCTCGTGACCTGTGCAGTGATGACTCGCCGGCTGATGCGCCCGGACGGCACCGCACCGGTGCCGTCATGGTTGATGCCCGTCGTCCCGCCCATGGTCTCCGCGTCCAGCGGCGCCGCACTGGTCCGGCATCTCCCGGCGGGCGCGCCCCGGATGGCGCTGCTGACGATCTGCTACATCCTGTTCGCGTTGGCTCTGACAGCCGCGGTGTCGGTCGTGATCGTCGTCGGCGCTCACCTGGTCCGCAACGGACTACCCCAGGCAGCGCTCGTTCCCACACTCTGGATTCCGCTGGGCGTGATCGGGCAATCCGTGGCCGCGATCACTCTGCTCGGCGCGGCATCCGGCCACCCGTGGCTGCACACGGCCGGCGTCGCCTACGGCGTCACCGTCGGCACGCTCGGAGTGGTCACGCTGACCACTCTCGTCGTCGTCACCGCGAGAGCCTTCCGGCGCGGGATGAGCTTTGCCCCCACCTGGTGGAGTTTCACGTTTCCCGTCGGCACGTGCGCACTGGGGGCGAATTCACTGGGCGCCGCGGCACATTCGGCCGTCGTCGTGAGCGCCGGCGTCGCACTGTGGTGTGCCCTGCTCCCGATCTGGTCCGTCGTTTCCTACCGAACCGTGCGGCACGCCCTCGCGTGTCGAACTCGCCGTCAGTTCCCGCTCTCGATCGGACGACCCGACTGCATCCACGCCGATGTGCCGCCCGCGACGGACACGGCGCTGATCCCACGTGCATTCAAGTACTCCGCGGCCTGCAGGCTGCGACCACCCACCGCGCAGATCACATAGACCGTCTCGGCATCGGGAATCTCGTCGACACGGGCGACGAACTCACTGAGCGGGATCAGCGTCACACCCGGAACCCGGACCTGCGCGTACTCATCGGCTTCGCGCACGTCGATAACGGGGGCACCCGACTCCAGCGCGTTGTCCAGAGAGTTCAGGTCCACCTCGATCATTGCGTCTTCGCCTCTTCCCGTTCCGGCTCCGCACCGGGCGGTGGCCGGCGCGACGTGGTGTACATCCGGCGCAGACGGTACCCGCCGTAGATCACCAGGGCGATCACGACCACGAATCCGAACCACGGAAGCAGCGCGCCCACCACCACCGCCCCGCCCTGGATGGCGGACAGCAGGGCCTGCCAGCCGGCAACGACGCCTTCCCAGAAGTTGTCGGGGCCGAGGTCGGGTTTGTCCGCATCGGGGGCGGTGACGTCGACCGTGAGCGTGGCCAGAGCCACCTGATCACTCAGCAACCGCTTCTGCGCGGTGAGACTGTCCAGTTCGCCCTGCCGCTGTGCCAGCGCCTCCTCCGCCGCGATGAGGTCTGCCGTATTGGTGGCCGAATCGATGAGTCCCCGCAGTCGGCTGACGGATGCCGTCAAAGCCCCAATTCGGGCGTCGAGGTCCTGCGACTGCATCGTCACATCGCTTTTGGTGACGCTGACGCTGGTCACCTTCCCCACGGCGCGTAGATCGTCCAAGGTGCGGGTGAGCGAATCTGCGGGCACCCGGATGGTCAGGGAACTGCTCGGGTCCTGATCATCTGATCCGGGCTGTTCGGTGAGCTGATCGACGCGGCCGCCGAGGGAATCGACCATATCCACGATCTCTCTGCCGACCGCCACCGGATCGTCCGCGGTGATCGCGACCTGCCCGGTGATGATTTCCTGGCGTTCGGCGGTCGACTGGTCCTTCGCGGGCGCCTGGATCGCGCCACCGATCTCCGCCGAACCACGATCGGCCGAACTCGGCGATCCCGGAGACGGAGCGCCCCCGTCGGAACCGCCACACCCGGCTAGGACCAACGATGCAATGACGATCGCCGACAGGACATATCTCCTCATGTGCGCATGCTAGCGGTCCACCGGCCCGATCTTCGGGAGATCACTTTCCGTTCACCGGAAGTCGCGAGATCTGCCGGACATCCGCAAGTCCATGAGCTGCATCCGGTCCGCCACCACCGTGACCGCACCTTCGGCGTTCTGCACCTTGCCGCGTACCAGGAGTGCCGGCGCCGTGTTGGCGAGCTTGCGGTACTTCGCCCACAGACCCACCGAGCACACCACATTTACCATTCCCGTCTCGTCCTCGAGGTTGATGAACGTGACACCTGCTGCGGTGGCCGGACGCTGGCGGTGAGTGACCGCCCCGCCCACCAGTACCCGGTCGCCGTCGGGCACATCCAGCAACCGTGCCGCCGGAATCACGCCGAGCGCATCCAGTTGCGGTCGCAGGAACTGGGTGGGATAGGTGTCCGGGGAGATGCCGGTGGCCCACACGTCCGCCGCGGCCAGTTCGAGGTCACTCATCCCGGGCAAAGCCGGCGCCCGGGTCGATGCCCCGAGGCCCGGCAGCCGGTCGTGTCGCTCCCCTGCCGCGGCACCGGCCGCCCACAACGCCTCACGCCTCGAGATCCCGAAACTCGAGAGAGCGCCGGCCGTCGCAAGTGATTCTGCTTGCGCGGTAGTCAGTTCCACCCGACCCGTGAGGTCGAGGAACGAGGTGAACGGCCCAGCCTCCTCCCGGGCCGCGACGATCCGCTCGGCCAGCGAGGTGCCGATGTGCCGCACCTCCCCCAACCCGAGGCGCACCTCCATTCCTTCCGCCTCGACGGTGGCGTGCGCGAGACTCGCATCGATGTCGGCGCCGCGGACCGGCACCCCGTGTCTGCGCGCGTCGGCCACCAGCGACTGCGGTGAGTAGAAACCCATCGGCTGTGCCCGCAGCAACCCGGCACAGAATGCCGCCGGGTGATGCAGTTTGAACCACGACGAATAGAACACCAGCGCCGCGAAGCTCTGTGAATGGCTTTCGGGAAAACCGAAATTCGCGAAAGCGTAGAGCTTCTCGTAGATCCGGTCGGCCACGTCGCCGCCGATTCCGTGCAGATCACGCATACCCTGGTAGAAACGCCCCCGCAGACGTTCCATCTTCTCTGGTGACCGCTTCGACCCCATCGCCCGGCGAAGCTGATCCGCCTCCGCCGGAGTGAAGCCGGCGACGTCGATCGCCATCTGCATCAACTGCTCCTGGAACAGCGGCACCCCCAATGTCCGCTGCAGCGACTTCTCCAGCGACGGATGGTCGTACGTCACCGGTTCGAGTTTGTTGCGGCGTCGAATGTACGGGTGCACCGAGTTGCCCTGGATGGGACCGGGGCGGATGAGTGCCACCTCCACCACCAGGTCGTAGAAGTTGCGCGGTTTCAACCGGGGCAGGGTGGCCATCTGCGCCCGTGACTCCACCTGGAACACGCCGACCGAATCGGCCCGCTGCAGCATCTCGTAGACGGCCTCCTCGGACAGGTCGAGTTGGGCCAGATCCACCTCGATCCCCTTGTGCTCGGCCACCAGATCGATCATGTAGTGCAGGGCCGAGAGCATACCGAGACCCAGCATGTCGAATTTGACCAATCCCACTGCCGCACAGTCATCTTTGTCCCACTGCAGCACACTGCGGTTCTCCATCCGCGCCCATTCCACCGGGCACACGTCGGCGATGGGCCGGTCACAGATCACCATGCCTCCGGAGTGGATGCCGAGGTGACGTGGATAGCCCTCGATCTCCGCCGCCAGTTCGAGAACCGCTGGTGGTATGTCGGTACCGGTTTCCC
The DNA here is from genome assembly GCF_049286785.1 of Rhodococcus sp. (in: high G+C Gram-positive bacteria). Taxonomy (GTDB): domain Bacteria; phylum Actinomycetota; class Actinomycetes; order Mycobacteriales; family Mycobacteriaceae; genus Rhodococcus_F. The sequence continues at coordinate 8,341 of NZ_JBAQEO010000527.1, forward strand.
TGCCGATACCGGTCCACCGGCCGACCTGCTTGCTCCAGGCGTCCTGCTGCCCCTGCGAAAAGCCCAGTGCCCGGGCCATGTCCCGCACCGACGACTTCCCCCGGTACGTGATCACATTCGCCACCTGCGCCGCGTACTGCCGGCCGTATTTGGCGTAGACGTGCTGAATGGCCTCCTCCCGTCGATCCGACTCGATATCCACGTCGATATCCGGCGGGCCGTCCCGTTCGGGTGAAAGGAACCGCTCGAACAGCAACTTGTTGCGCACGGGATCCACATTGGTGATGCCGATGGCGTAGCAGACGGCGGAATTGGCTGCGGAACCCCTTCCCTGGCAGAGGATGTCGTTGCTCTTGCAGAACGCTACGATGTCGTGGACCACCAGGAAGTAGCCCGGGAAATTCAGCTCGGTGATGATATCCAGTTCGTGCTCGATCTGCCGGTATGCGTCCGGCCTGCTCACCGGCGGACCGTAGCGCCGGCGTGCCCCCTCCATCGTCAGCTCGCGCAGCCAACTGACCTCGGTATGCCCCTCGGGGACGTCGAAGGGGGGTAGCTGCGGCGCGATGAGCCGAAGGTCGAAGGCGCATTCCAGGCCCAGCTGCGCCGCTCCGCTCACGGCTTCCGGGTACGCCGCGAAGAGGTATGCCATCTCCTCCCCGGAACGCAGGTGCGCCCCACCCGTGGGCGCCAGGTTCCCGGCCGCGTCGTCGAGACTCTGCCGGGCGCGGACGGCCGCCATGGCCATGGCCAGGCGACGTCGCGGGGGACCGGCGAAATGAGCTGCCGTGGAAGCAATGATCCCGAGTCCGTGCTGCTGGGCGAGTGCCGCGAGAGACGCGTTGCGCTCTCCGTCCTCCGGGATGCCGTGATGGGTGAGTTCCACCGTGACCCGGTCTGCCCCGAACCGGTCGATCAATTCACGCAACCGGGCGGCCGCAGCGTCCGGCCCACCC
>NZ_JBAQEO010000528.1:0-1916 GCF_049286785.1 Rhodococcus sp. (in: high G+C Gram-positive bacteria)
CGCCCGGCCGGCTGTCGTCTTCCTGGACGAGGCCACCTCGGCCATCGACGAGGGGCTCGAGTATGCGCTGTACGGCCTGCTCAGGAGTGAACTTCCGGACAGCATCGTGGTCAGCGTGGGGCACCGCAGCACCCTGAGTCAGTTCCATACCCGCGGTGTGGAACTCGAGGGCGAGGGGCAGTGGTCCGAGTCGACCCTGGTGGGTTAGATGTGGCCGTTTCGTCAGGTGTACAGCAAAATTCGTCGGAAGCCGGCGAATCGGTGAGCGTGCGTGGTCAGGACGTCCGGCGATACGAGGCGGCGAGTTCGTCGGCGCGATCCCACGGCGACCAGTCGATATCACGGCCCTCGAGTTGGGCTTCCATCACTTCGAGGCCTGCGTGCCAGCCGGCGGCGTGGGCGTAGGCCGATTCTTCTTCTTCCACCGTGTGGGTGAGGGTGAGCCAGCATCCGCCGCTTCCGTCCGGGACGAGTTCCCAGTGCAGTGTCTCGGCGTCCCAAAGATATTCGAGGATATGTGCGGGGTGCACGGAGATGACGGTGCCGGTGGTGGTGTGGTCCTCGGGCAACCCGAACCGACGCACCTGTTCGGGCGTCACTCGGAATACGAGCTCGGCGCCCGGCCTGAGATCGAAGTCGACGTCGGCCGGAAACCATGCCTTCAGGTACTGCGGGTCGGTGAGTACGCGCCACACCTTCTCCGGTGAGTGCGACAACGGCCGCTGAAACCGGAGGGCCACCCTTCCGTCGTACGTGAAAGTGACGGTGCCGAGATCCATGGGTGACCTCCGTTGGTCTGGGGGTGTGACTGCTCCCCATGGTACTGGCAAAAGGTGCCGGGAACGGCAGGGTCGAGTGAGTGAAAATGGCTGCGACCAGCGGTCCGATTGCCGGATTGTCACAGTGCACACCAAAACGGGTGTCCACCCCTGGCAGATGTGGGATAACGGTCGTGCACAGGGAATGGGGTGTGACATGGTGCCGCTCGATCCGATATCTGCGGTCTTGATGACAGCGGAGGTGGTGGCAAACCCGTTGCATGTCGCCGCTGTGCTCATCCTGTCTCCACCCGAAGGCAGCGGAGACGGTTACGTCGACGAGCTCTACGAGAATGCACTTGCCGGCACCGACGAGGTGGATGCGCGCTTACGCAGATATCCGCATCTGGGCGTCGACACGGGCGGTGTCTGGGTGTGGCGCGATATCGGCGACCTGGACCTGCGCCACCACATGCGACGGCGATCGTTGCCGCCCGGCGCGGGACGGGAGGCTCTGTGGGCTGTCGTGGGCGAGCTGCATGCCGAACCACTCGATCGGTCTCGGCCGATGTGGCAGGCATGCCTGATCGATGGTCTGCAGGACGGCAAGTTCGCTTACTACGCGAAGGTGCATCACTCGCTGATGGATGGCGTCGCCGGATTCCGGATGATCGCAGAGTCGCTGACGTCCGATCCCGAACGTCGGGCCATGCGGCCGTTTTTCGTGTCTCCGCCGGAGAAGGAACCGATCGGACGTGCGGAGGCCGGGTCCGGGATCCTCCCGAATCCGATCGCGCTCACGCGCTCGGCGCTGGGTGTCGCCGCGTCGAGCGCAGGCTTCGTCCGCCGGGTCGTCGAGGGGGCGGCCTCGAATATGGTCCAGGGCCTGACCACATCCACCACCACCCTGCCGTTCGGTGCGCCGCGCACCCGGTTCAACGGGCGTCTGGGCAGGGGCCGCAGCTTTGCTGCCCAGACCTGGCCCAAGTCTCGGCTGCGGGCTGTGCAGAACGCGGCCGGCGTGACCGGAAACGATGTGGTCACCGCGATGGTGGCGGGTGGGTTGAGGTATTGGCTCATCGAGCACGGTGAACTTCCTGCCAGGTCGCTCGTGGCGATCTGCCCGGTATCGGTGCGCGGCCGGAACACCGACCGGAA
>NZ_JBAQEO010000529.1:0-4675 GCF_049286785.1 Rhodococcus sp. (in: high G+C Gram-positive bacteria)
GCGGCCATCCCTGCCTTCAGAGCGTCGTGAAGCGGCCGGGACGTGGACACCTCGAGTTCCTTGATGCGTTCGCGACCTTCCGGGTCGAGCGTGCGGCTCTCGCGGTAGGTCAGCACCACCGCATCCAGATTCTCGTCCACGATCTCCACGTAGCGGCGGAATCCGGCCACCAGGCGCTCGACGGGATCGCTCCCGGCAGCATCCATCGCCGGTTCCAGTTGGTCGCGAAAGGCATCGAGGATGTCGACGATGGTGGCCAGCAGAATCTCTTCTTTGCCACCGAAGTACTTGTAGATCAGACCGACACTGACCTGCGCCTCGTCGGCCAACGCCTGCATGGACATCTGATGGAAGCCGGTCCGCTGCATCACGGTCACCGCGGCATCGAGAAGCTGGCGCCGACGCGAACTCACGCGAACTGCGCGTACCGCCTCGTCGAGCGGTAGGGCGGACGTGTCCTTCGCCATGAACGTTGACCTCTCCTCGCTGGCAAACCAACTGCAAACCAACCGTGAACGGGCATTCACAGTACCTGCTGGATTCGACGTCTTCGCTGCTCCCTTCAGATGCCGAGATCCTTGGCGATGATCGTCTTCATGATCTCGGTCGTGCCGCCGTAGATGGTCTGGATCCGGGCGTCGACGAACGCGCGAGCCACGGGGTATTCGCGCATGTAGCCGTATCCGCCGTGCAGCTGCAGGCAACGATCGGCCACCCGCACCTGCAGTTCGGTGGTCCACCACTTGAGCCGGGCGGCGCGGGCCGCGGTCAGTTCTCCTGCGACATGCTCGGCGAGACAGTCGTCGAGGTAGGTGCGCGCGAGATCGAGTTCGGTGGAGAGTTCCGCGAGCACGAACTGGGTGTTCTGGAACTGCGAGATCGGTTTTCCGAACGCCGTGCGTTCCTTCACGTAGTTCAGAGTGTGCTCGAACACACCCTCCGCAGCGGATACCGCGCCGATCGACAGGGACAGCCGCTCCTGCGGCAGGTTGTGCACCAACTGGTAGAAACCCTGCCCCTCCTCGCCGAGGAGGTTCTCGACCGGAACCCGCATGTCGGTGAACGTCAACTCGCTGGTGTCCTGGGCGTGCAGTCCGATCTTCTCCAGGTTGCGCCCACGCTCGAAGCCCGGGGTCCCCGCCTCCACAAGGAGGAGCGAGAGCCCCTTGTGCTTGTCCGGCGAGGTTCGCACGGCGACGACGAACAAGTCACCGTTCTGTCCGTTGGAGATGAAGGTCTTGCTGCCGTTCACCACGTAGTGGTTGCCGTCCCGCACGGCGCTGGTGCGAATACCGGTGAGGTCGCTGCCGGTTCCCGGTTCGGTCATCGCAATACCGAGCACGGTCTCGCCGGTCACGACACCGGGTAGGAATCGCGGCTTCTGCTGCGCGTTGGTCATATCGGTGAGATACGGCAGCACCACGTCGTTCTGCAGCGAGAACGCGATGGCCTCCGCGGCAGCGCCGGCCCGGCCCACCTCGTCGATGACGATGGCGTTGTATCGGAAGTCCTCGACCCCGGGGCCGCCGAATTCCTCGGGCACGGAGAAGCCGAGCATGCCCTGCTTGCCGGCCTCGGTGAACAGCGAGCGGTCGAGACAACTCTGCTGCTCCGACTGCTCGTGTACGGGGACGATCTTGTCGCGGACGAATGCGCGAACACTGTCCCGGAACTGGTGGTGCTCCGACTCGTAGCCGAGGCGTGCGCTCATGACATCGATTCCTATCCGCGGAAGGCGTTTTCGCCGGTGAAAGCCTGACCCAGGACGAGTTGATGCATCTCGGGGGTGCCCTCGTAGGTGAGGACGGACTCGAGGTTGACCATGTGCCGGATCACCGGGTATTCGAGTGAGATTCCGTTGCCACCGAGGATCGTGCGCGCGGTGCGGCAGATCTCGATGGCCTCCCGGGTGTTGTTGAGCTTGCCGAAGCTGACCTGTTCCGGGCGCAACCCGACGGTGTCCTTCAGTCGGCCGAGATGCAGCGAGAGGAGCTGACCCTTGTGCAGCTCGAGTGCCATGTCGGCGAGCTTGGCCTGGGTCAACTGGAATCCGCCGATGGGACGACCGAACTGGGTGCGCTGCTTCGAGTAGTCGAGCGCCGCCTGCCACGCCGAGCGCGCGGCGCCCATGGAACCCCAGATGATTCCGTAGCGTGCCTCGGAAAGGCTGCTGAGCGGTCCCCGGACGCCTTTGGCCTTCGGCAGCATCGCCGTCTCGGGGAGCCGGACGTTGTCGAGAACCAGTTCGCTGGTCACCGACGCGCGCAGCGACATCTTGTGCTTGATCGTGTTGGCGCTGAAACCCGGTGTCCCGGTGGGGACGATGAATCCGCGCACACCGTCGTCGGTGGCGGCCCACACGACGGCGACGTCGGCGATGCTGCCGTTGGTGATCCACATCTTGCGGCCGTTGATCACCCAGTCGGAACCGTCGCGCCTGGCGCGGGTCTTCATCGCCGCCGGATCCGACCCCACGTCGGGTTCGGTGAGCCCGAAGCAGCCGATGATCTCGCCGGCGGCCATGCCCGGCAACCATTCCTGCTTCTGATCCTCGGACCCGTTGTTCCAGATGGAGAACATGGCCAGCGACCCCTGGACCGACACCAGCGAACGGATGCCGGAATCACAGGCCTCGAGTTCCAGGCAGGCCAGCCCGTAGTGCACGGCCGACGACCCGCCGCACCCGTAACCCTCGAGATGCATGCCGAGGACGCCGAGCTTGCCGAATTCCTTGGCCAGGTCGCGGGCGCCGGGGAGGTCGCCCGCCTCGAACCAGTCGGCGATATGCGGTGTCACGTTCTCCGCGCAGAACTTGCGGACGGTGTCGCGTACGGCGATCTCGTCGTCGGAATACAGCGAGTCGAGGGCGAGCGGGTCGAGCGGGTCGAACGCGGGAAGCTGTGGTGCGTTACTCATGGATGGATCCTTCGTGAGCGGGGCGTGCGGTCACCCCGGCGCCCGGGTAGGTGAACAGTCCGGCGGCCACCTCGTTGCGGGCGGTATCGGAAGCCTTGTAATGCAACTTCTTTCCCGTCGCCGACACCGGCAGGGCATCGACGAACCGGTACGCGCGTGGTCGTTTGAACTGCGACAGCATGGGATGATTGCGGCAGTGGGCATCGAGTTCTTCTGCCGTGGGCTCGTCGTCGGCCGAGACGACGATATACGCGACAACCGTCTGCCCCCATCGCTCGTCGGGGACCCCGACCACGAGGGAGTCGAGGACCCGCGGATGCTCGTTGAGCGCTTCCTCGACCTGCACCGGATGGACGTTCTCACCCCCGGAGATCAGCATGTCGTCCTTGCGGCCGACGATGGTGACGAACTCGTCCTCGTCCCATGTCGCCAGGTCCCCGATGTGCAGCCATCCCTTGTGGAACTTCTTCTCCTGCTGCTCGGGCGAATCGAAGTACGCATTGGCCGATTTCGGTGAACGGACGATGATTTCGCCTACCTCGGTGCCGTCCTTGGCCACTGTTTCGTGAGGTTCGGCGAGTCGGTCGCCGAATACCTGGACCACGAGCACGTCGTCGTCGGTGCACGCCCGGCCCGTGGTGCCGGCACGGTCGGGCAGATCCGACGGATTCAGAAACGTGTTCCAGAATCCTTCGGTACTACCGTAGCCGTTGAAGATTCGGGGTGTGAGGACCTGCTGGTAGCGCAGAGCCGCTTCCCTCTCGAGCGGCGCTCCCATGGTCACGATTCCCCGCAAGCTCGACAGGTCGCGCTTGCTCTCCTCCTGTGCCGAGGCAAGCATGGCCAGGTTGGTGGGTGCACCGATCAGATAGGTCAGTTCGAACTTCTCCACGTAGTCCAGTGTCAGTTCCGGATCGAAGCTGCGCATCGGAACTACCTGACCACCGACGTAGAACATCGGAGTGGGGCCGCCCGAGTGCAATCCGCCGCGGTGGAACCACGGAGTCATGTTGAGCGTCTTGTCTTCCGGAGTGAGTGGGAAGTGCATGATCACGTCGTGCGCGCTGAAGATCTCGATCGTGCTGTTGAGCGGAACACCCTTGGGCATACCGGTGGTTCCCGACGTGTACAGCCGGGTGGTTTCGTCCCAACTGGTGCGGTGCACCTCGGGCGGGACCGCGACGTCGGCGACCAGGTCGTCGAACCGGACCACGTGGACACCGGCGCGGGTGATCGGATCACCGTCGCCCACCGCCACCACCAATTCCGGTCGGTGATCCGACCGCGCGAGCGCGTCCGCGACCATGTCCGTGAAGTCGGTGTCGTAGAAGTACACCTTGGGGCGGCTGGTCTCGAGAATGAAAGCGGTCTCGCCGCTGGCGAGCCGGAAGTTCATGGGAGAACCGACCGCTCCGCACACCTGGGTGGCCAGATACAACTGCGCGAACTCCGGGCCGTTCAGAAGCTGGTATGCCACCACCTCCCCCGGTTCGACGCCGGCGGCCGTAAGTCCGGTGGCGACACGGTCCACCCGGTTGCCGAGTTCCGCGTATGTCCAGGACTCACCCGTCGCCGGGGACGTCAGAGCGATCCGGCGGGCGTAGCGATGGATGTTGCGCCGGAATCCGTTGAGGTAGGTGAAATCGTTCTCGAAGAACTCCCGGTACTCGTGCGCGTCGTAGGTGTACGTCATGATCGGTGCTCCTTCGGGCTCTGGCCTCAGCCGGCCATGGTGAGGCCGCCGCTGACGCTGAGCACC
>NZ_JBAQEO010000530.1:0-3569 GCF_049286785.1 Rhodococcus sp. (in: high G+C Gram-positive bacteria)
GTCCGGTCGAAGGGTCGCCGTTCGCGGACCATGACTGGGTATGCTCTGGGACCGCATCGGCTTCGTGACACCGGAGTGAACCGTGGGAACGATAGGCGGTTTCATTCATCCCCGGCTCGATTCTCGCTCGGGTTCCGGACTGTGCTCGCGGTGACGGTGACGGACGTGCGCCGTCGGCCGGCGTACGTTTCGGCGCGCATCCGCTCGACCATGTGGGGGTAGTGCAACTCGAATGCGGGGCGCTCGGAACGGATTCGGGGCAGCTCGGTGAAGTTGTGCCGCGGCGGGGGGCAACTGGTAGCCCACTCGAGCGAGTTGCCGTAACCCCAGGGGTCATCGACCGTGACCACCTCGCCATAGCGGTAGGACTTGAAGACGTTCCAGACGAATGGCAACAGTGATCCGCCCAGGATGAACGACCCGATCGTCGAGACCGTGTTGAGGGTGGTGAACCCATCGGACGGCAGGTAGTCGGCGTAGCGGCGGGGCATCCCTTCGGCGCCGAGCCAGTGTTGGACGAGGAAGGTGGTATGGAAGCCGACGAACGTGGTCCAGAAGTGCCATCTGCCGAGGCGCTCATCCATCAGCCTTCCGGTCATCTTGGGGAACCAGAAGTAGATGCCGGCGTAGGTGGCGAACACGATGGTGCCGAACAGTACGTAGTGGAAGTGTGCGACGAGGAAATAGGAGTCGGTGACGTGGAAGTCAAGCGGCGGGCTCGCGAGCAATACGCCGGACAGGCCACCGAACAGAAAGGTCACCAGGAAACCGAGCGAGAACAGCATGGGTGTTTCGAAGGTGAGCTGTCCTTTCCACATCGTGCCGATCCAGTTGAAGAACTTCACCCCGGTGGGCACCGCGATGAAGAAGCTCATCAGCGAGAAGAATGGCAGCAGAACGGCGCCGGTGGCGAACATGTGGTGCGCCCACACCGCGGTCGACAGTGCGGCGATGGCGATGGTGGCGTAGACGAGGCCGGTGTAGCCGAAGAGCGGTTTGCGGCTGAACACGGGGAAGATTTCCGAGACGATGCCGAAGAACGGGATCGCGACGATATATACCTCGGGGTGACCGAAGAACCAGAACAGGTGTTGCCAGAGCAGGGCGCCGCCGATGGCCGGATCGAAGAGGTGCGCCCCGAGGTGTCGGTCTGCCAACAGGCCCATCAGTGCCGCGGTCAGAATCGGGAAGGCGATCAGTACCAGGATCATGGTGACGAAGATGTTCCACGTGAAGATCGGCATCCGGAACATCGTCATCCCGGGGGCGCGCAGGCAGATGACGGTGGTGATCATGTTGACGCCGCCGAGGATGGTGCCGACGCCGGCTAACGCCAGTCCCATGATCCACAGGTCGCCGCCGACACCCGGTGAATGCACCGCACTGGTCAGGGGTGAATACGCGGTCCAGCCGAAGTCTGCTGCCCCTCCGGGGGTGAGGAACCCGGACACGGTGATAATCGCGCCGAACAGGTACAGCCAGTAGCTGAACGCGTTGAGACGGGGGAACGCTACGTCGGGTGCGCCGATCTGCAGCGGCAGGATGTAGTTCGCGAATCCGAAGACGATCGGCGTCGCGTACAGCAGCAGCATGATGGTGCCGTGCATCGTGAACAGCTGATTGTATTGCTCATTGGACAGGAACTGCAGTCCGGGCACAGCGAGTTCGGCGCGGATCAGCAGCGCCATCAGCCCGCCGACCATGAAGAACGCGAACGAGGTGACCATGTACATCAGACCCAGCATCTTGGGATCGGTGGTCGTGACAGCCTTGTAGAGGAACGACCCCTTGACCCCGCGCCGTGCCGGGAAAGGCCGGACGGGGACGACTTCCACCGCGACGTGAGTCACGATGCACCGTCACCGTGGTGGGATGCCTCGCCCGTAGCAGCGGGATCCGAATGTGGATGCCCACCGACCAACTCGGTGTCGGCGGCGACCGGACCGAGCTTCATAGCTCCGCCCGGTGATCCCAACGCCTCGGACGCACCGGGTAACGGCTTGTCGAAGAAGCGGGCGTTGTCGTCGATGTACTCTTCCCACTGCGCGGGCACGTCGGCCTCGTAATAGATCGCCTCCACCGGACACACCGGCTCGCATGCGCCGCAATCGACGCATTCGTCGGGGTGGATGTACAGCGAGCGGCCGCCCTCGTAGATGCAGTCCACCGGACATTCCTCGACGCAGGCCCGGTCCATCACATCGATACACGGCTCTGCGATCACGTAGGTCATGGCCACCTCCGGGACGCCTTTTTTTGAGGAATCTTTTCCTCTAAAGTCATACAGTATGGCGATACGAAAGGGAACCGGTGCAGAGCGCGCGGGGACGCACGCGGTGTTGGCCTCGCGCAAACGGGTCCAGCTACTGGACGCTTTGCGGGCCAGTCCCACACCGATGACCATCGCTGAACTGGCGGCGCTGTGCGAGCTGCACGTGACCACAGTTCGCTTTCACCTCGACGCGTTGACCAGCACCGGATTGGTATCGGCCGAACGCGAGCGGAATCCGGTGCGCGGTCGTCCCCGTCAGCTCTACCAGGCGCTGGCCCCCCTCGAAACGGGCCGCCATGCCGATTCCGGGTACCAACGGCTGGCCCGCGTGCTGGCGGCGCACTGGTCGAGCGCTGATGATGACGACCCCGTGGGCCGGGCAGAGGCGGCCGGCCGGGCGTGGGCACTCGACGACCTCACCGACACCCCCGGGGCACCCAGATCCATCGAGGACGCCGCGAGCGCCATCGCCACCCTGTTCGCAGAGATGGGATTCGATCCCGAACTCGAGGCGTCAGAAGCCGAGATGCGGATCCGCTTGCACGCCTGCCCATTCGAGTCGGTCGCCCGGCAAAGCCCGAACGTCGTGTGTGCACTGCATCTCGGGCTGTTGCGCGGCGTCCTCAACAGGCTCGACGCACCGGAAACCGACAACCGACTCGTTCCGTGGGAAACCCCCCGGACCTGCGTCGCCCACCTGGCGCGGCACTAGCGCGGCCCTACGCGAGCACGCCTGCGGACAACGATCAATGTGCTGGGGTGATGTTGATTCTGGGAAAGACGATGGGCGGATGTTGATTTCCTTTGGACACGGCCGGCTCGGCCGGGAGGAACTGACAACGTTGCTGCACACGGCCGACATCGAAGCGGTGGTCGACATTCGCCGATTTCCCGGCAGCCGCCGCAATCCCGATGTCAGCAGCGACGCGATGACGCAGTGGCTACCGCAGGCGGGTATCGAGTATCGCCCGGAGCCTCGGCTCGGCGGGCGTCGACGCCTGCGGCGCGGCGGACCGTGCGAGGACCCGTGGTGGCGAGTCGAACAGTTCGCCGCTTATGCCGCTCACACTCGCACCAGTGAGTTCGACGAGGCACTCACCGAAATGCTGGAACAGTCGGCACGGCAGAGAACGGCAATGATGTGCAGTGAAAGCGTGTGGTGGCGTTGCCACCGCCGCCTCGTCGCCGACGTCGCGGTGCTACGCCTCGGGATGAGCGTCGAGCACCTCATGCACGACGGCCGGCGCACCCCACACCTCCCGGCGGAGGGCGCCCGGGTGCGGGCCGACGGCCAGGT
>NZ_JBAQEO010000531.1:0-2178 GCF_049286785.1 Rhodococcus sp. (in: high G+C Gram-positive bacteria)
ATCGAAGACCGCGCCGACCAGTTGTTGGCCGAGCTGCTCGGGATCCTCGACGACGTCACGTGAGCGTCCAGTGCCAGATCCGGTAGGGGGGCCAGTCCGCCATCTCGCATCGTTCGTCACTTCAGCACGTCATACCGGAATTTTCAAGCGGACATCTAAACCGAACGGATCGAGGCCGATTCACCAGCCGTAGTGTCAGTTTCAGAAGACGGCTGCACGATGTCAGAAGTGCACTGCAGTGCAACTCCGAGTTCTCGAGCACACGTCCGGCCTTATCCAGTGAGCGCTGCGATCCCTGACTGGATAGCGCATTGAGGGTGAAATTTCGCATCAAGTTTTATTGGCCGTCGGTGAGCTGCGGGTCTAGCGTCGCGGCCGGCCGTGGACGGCTGTTGTCGCGCGAAGTGCTCGATCGGACACTTGCGGCATGGGCGGCGAGAAAGTTGTCGACGATTTGGATGCAGTCGTCGGCGTGGATGTGGCGCAGTCCTGTGAGGCGAGCGAACACTATCGGTCCGAGGAGCTGAATGAGGGCGAAGGTGGTGTCGATCTCGCCGAGCACAGTGCGGGCGTCAGGGGCCGTCAGGATCTGATCCAGGGACCTGCGGTATTGCTCTATGACACGGGCCCGAAGCGAGACCACCGCGCCAAGATCGAGATCGCGCCGGCTGGCGTCGCCGCTGTTGACGGGTCCCATTGCCAGCCACGCCAGCGTGGTCATTTGCACCGGAGCTTGGTCGATGAGGTCGGCTTGGGTGGTGAGCACCGAAATCAGACGTTCGCGTAGCGGACCGGTATCGATATCGGTGTCGACTGGGGGTAGTAGTCGCTCGAAGGTTGCAGCGAGCAGGTCAGTGGTACTTCCGAAGTGGCGGTACAGAGTGGCACGTGCAACCTTCGACATGCGGGTGACCGCCTCCACGGTAACCGCCTCGACACCGCCGGTGGCTAGCAGCTGGCCCGCCGCTTCGAGTAACCGGTTACGTGAGCGCGCCAGCCGGGGGTCGGCCGGGCCCTCGGCTGCAACGAGAGGGTCGACCATGAACGGGCTCCGCTCCATTTTGACTGACAAAACATGTCCTCGCTTGACCATTCTGTCACACCCGCAGAGTTGTGATACTAATAGTCTCGTACCGAGACGATCGGTCTCGAACTGGGAGGCTGGCCGTTGAACGAACGTAGATCCGACTCTGCCAGCGTCGCTCGATGGAGCGGTGCCCAGTGGTGGATGTTGATTGTGTCGTGCATGGCGGTCGCGTTGGTGGTGGCCGCAATGGCAGCATTGTATTCAGCGTTGCCACAGATCGCGGTCGCGACAGGGGCGACGCAAGCTCAACTGACCTGGATAGTCGACGGTTATACGCTGGTATTGGCGTGCTTCGTTCTGCCTGCCGGTGCGATCGGTGACCGGTACGGTCGCCGGGGGGTGCTCGTGGCGGGGTTGGCGTTGTTCGCTTTCGCGTCGGCATTGCCCTTGTTTCTCGCCGACCCGGCGTGGCTGATCGCTGCTCGCGCGTTGGCTGGGGCGGGTGCGGCGCTGGTCATGCCCTCGACGCTGTCGATACTGACCGCGGGATTTCCACCGGCGCATCGCGGTCGCGCTGTAGGTGTGTGGGCCGGGGTTGCTGGATCCGGGGCGGTCCTGGGCATCCTCGGGGCTGGTGTGCTGCTCGAGCAGTGGTCGTGGACCTCGGTGTTCGTCGGGTTGACCGTCGCCGGAGCGGTTCTGGCCGGGTTGGCATGCAGTATCGCGGAGTCCCGCCAGCAGGAGCATCCACCGGTCGATTGGGTGGGCGCGGCGACCGTAGTGGTCGCGGTCGGGGCGATCGTCTTCGCTGTGATCGAGGTTCCGGCCCGTGGCTGGTCGGATTCGCTCGTCGCCATCAGCACTGCGGTGGGCTTGTTTGCGGTTGTGGTGTTCGTCGTCGTAGAACTACGTTCCTCGGCACCCCTACTCGATGTCCGGTTGTTCGCCCGCCGTGGCTTCGGTGCCGGCGCGCTGTCGGTCTGTATCCAATTTTTGGTGACCTTCGGGGTGTTCTTGCTGTTGGTGCAGTATCTGCAGTTGATTCTCGGTTATGGACCGCTCACCGCCGCGTTGGCGTTGACCCCTATGGTCGTGCCGCTCATCGTGATCTCGGTGATTGCACCCTGGCTGTCGAACATTGTTGGGCTGCG
>NZ_JBAQEO010000532.1:0-1560 GCF_049286785.1 Rhodococcus sp. (in: high G+C Gram-positive bacteria)
CCGGTCGTCACACGCGAAACACCATGCGTACTCGACGCATTCGTACCGTTGTAGTTTCCTTCGGACTTGACCGTGTTGTTCGCCTCCGGAACCTCGGTCACCTCCTTGATGCCCTTGACATCGGCGACCACGGTGCCCGACACCCACGCCACCCGGCCGGCGCCATTGGCAGCCAACGACGGCGACACCAGAGCGCTCTCCGCGGTACGGGTCACCGTCACGTTCGGACCGGACTTCGACCCGTCGGGCAGCGGAATGAAGGCATCCGCGCTCGCCACACCAGTGGACATCAAGCCGAGTGCAACAGCCGCAGCAGCACCCAGGCCTGCGATACGGGCGCCACGGCGCAGGCCGGACATGCCGTTGTTCATATTCGTTCCCCTCATCAGGTGCGGATATCTCCGACCTTCGGAAATCCCAACCACCCGTGCGACGATCTCAAGTTAAACGATTCGAGTCCTAAACGTGATCTCGGAATGGGTGCATTTACACAAGCGTTACGCTAGGGGCAGTTATGTGATTTCCGCGTAATAGAGCTGCACAGACAAGGAAAGGCCGGGAACGTGATTTCTCACGTTCCCGGCCTTTCCGGGTACTGCTGTTTATTGAGGCGAGGACAAATCAGCCAATGCTGAAGGGCTGTCCCCACAGGGTGACTGTGCTGGAAACATTGTCCGTGCTGACGCTGACCTTGACGAACGAGCGAGCCTGGGCGTATCCGGCGCAACCGGCCACGCCAAGGGTGGAGTCGGCCCAGGTAACGGATCCGGACTTGCCCTTGAAGGAGTTGGAGCTCGACGAGGTCTGTGAACCGTAGGGGTCCTTCTTCTCCAGGTCGAGGATGCTGACACTCTTCGCCTGGCCGGGGCCGAGGGTGATGCCTCCGTTGCCGCCGCCGGTGAACCCGATCCCCGACTCGACCTGATCGGCGAGCGTGCTGAGCTTCAAGGCATCCGTAGCACTGTTCCCACTGGCCTTGGCGCCGAAATCGACCTGGCAGGCCAGGACGTAGCCGGGGCTGATCGAGGCACCCTTGGCGCCGGCGCCGTCCAGGCTGACCGAGGCCTTGCCACTGACCCACACGTTGCGGTGCAACGGAGTCGAACCCAGCGACGGCGAGATGTTCGCACTCTCGTCGGTCAGATTCACCGTGACCACGGTGCCGTCAGCGAGTGTCTGCGTGATCGAACCACCAGGCAGCGGAACGAACGTGTCCGCATTGGCCGCACCAGCGGAGAAGAAACCCATGGCAACGGCCGTAGCAGCGCCGACACCGGCCAGCCGCAGACCGTTCTTACGATTGATGATCATTGTTCCCCTCTAAGGGTAGATAACTCGCACACGCGAGAAGGTGGGTGGGAAGAACTGCAAAGGACCGAAATCAGCCGATGCTGAACGGGGCACCGTACAGAACGGTCTTCGAGTAGTCGTTGCCCACGATCTCCACGACCGAGTACGACCGAGCCTGCGCGAATCCACCGCACTTCTGCACCTGCAGCTCCGCATCCTGGTACTGCAGCGCGTACACGCCGTCCTTCTTGATGTCCTTGCCACCGAGGG
>NZ_JBAQEO010000533.1:0-12437 GCF_049286785.1 Rhodococcus sp. (in: high G+C Gram-positive bacteria)
GAGGACACCTACCAACGTGGATGAGCTGGCATCCGGGCCAGCGGATCACCCATGCCCGCCACAGGCATCCCACGCCGAGCGAACCTAGAAACCCCACGAAATCACACATCCACGGATTCAGGCTAAGGACCGTTTCCAGGAACAGACCCATGACACTCTCCTATATTTGGTGGGTGAGCCTCACGGCAGAACCGGTACGTTGACGGTCTCGGCTGCCTGGTATTGACCGTCCTTGACAGTGACTGCCGGCAGTGAAGTCAGACCCATATGCGATTCTCGAGAGAAAGTCACGGGGGGGATGAGGGGACTCACCTGACGGTCCTTCATGGAGGCAAGTGCCTTGACCAGGCTCTCGCTGGTCGGGTCAGGTCCAGCGAGTTCGAGTCCCGCGACCACGGCCTGCGCGATCGCACAACCGAACGTCGTCACTGTGTCGATCTGTGAGTCCGGGTAGTACTTTCGTACCGCCTCCAGGCAATCGGCTGCGCTCGGGTCCGTGGTTGGCTTGGTGATGGCCAGGCTGAAGAGAAGTTCGTGTGCGCTCCGCGGTGTTCCTTGCAGAAAGGTGTCACCGGGAAGCGAGGTCGTACCGAGGATCGCCTTTCCCGGGAGCTGATCCTTGCCGGCAAGGTAATTTACGATCTTGGTGGTCTCAGCGGGTGCGGAGGTGAAGACGACATAATCCGGCCTCGCCTCGGCGACCTGGAGTGCGACGGGTGTCACGTCGGCCCCGAACGGCACGATTGCCGTGCCGAGAAATGAGCCACCGCCATTTTGGACTGCGGCCTCGACCTTCGCCAGTATCGGGTCATTCTGGTCGGACACCGTACGGACAAGGAAAACGCTTCCTGGTCCGGTTTTCTCGTACGCTGCGGACACCAGAGCATGTGCCTGATCAGGAAAAGTGGGAACCATCGCGAAGGCCTGTGGCACTACTGCGTTGACGAAGGATGGACTCGACTTCGCAGGGAAGAGAAGAGGAACGCCTGCCTTGTCCAGGACCGGGACGATCGCATCGATCGAGCCCGAACCAGAGCCGCCGACAATTGCTATGTTCCGGTCTGTGACCAGTTTCCGCACGTTCTGCACCGCGCGGGCCACATCGAGGCCGTCATCGAGCAGTGTCAGTTCGATCTTCTTGCCGTCCACGCCGCCGGCATCATTGACTGCCCGAAAGATCGCCTGCTGCCCTTCGCTCAGCGCCTTGCCGTAGCCCCCGGCCGGTCCACTGATTCCACTCGTCTCACCGAGTTTGATGACATCGCCATGTGATTCGGCGTTACTTGCGGTCCCGCAGCCGGCGAGTGTCAGTGCTACCGCAGCAGTGGTAAGCCTGCAAACAAGTCTACTGATGTGAAAGGACGTGAACATGGCATAACCTTCCGTATTCGCATTCCCGACGGAATGGCAAAGCTGTCGTTGTTGAATGGGCCCTCGCGCCATATGTAGACCGGGAGGGTGGATAGCTCGAGGCGGTAGACGATCACCGAATCAGGGTGATCAGGGCCCCGGATTGATCAGGGCCCTGGATGAAGGTATGTCAGTTGCCGATAAGGGAATCGGGCAATTCATCCTGCGAGATCAGGCTGTTCTTGCATGATCCGCGCGAATATGGGCTGAAAATTGAACCATCCAGCGCGCTGATCGTAGAGTGCGGCCACCTCTCGAGCAGTCTCCGCCGGAATGGAATCCGGCTGCCCGGCCGCGAGGGCGAGAAGCTGTGCCTGGCACGAGCGTTCGAGCGCGATGAACCACCATGCGGCTTCGTCAACCGTTGCGCCGACCGTCAGAATGCCATGGTTCTTGAGGATCGCGGCGCGATTCGCCCCCAAATTCGCTGCGAGGGAACGACCTTCGCTATCGTCCAGCACGACTCCGTTGTACTGCTCAAAAACGGAGTGCCTCTCGTAGAAGGCGCACGCATCCTGGGTGATCGGATCCAACTTTCGACCGAACGCGGACCACGTCTTTCCGTGCAGAGAGTGGCTGTGCGCGACGCCTACGACATCAGGTCTGGCGTCGTGCACACTGGAATGTATCGTGATTGCTGCCGGATTGACGGGACCTGTGCCCTCGACCAAGTTTCCGGCCCCATCGATCAGGCACAGATCAGACGCGCGAATCTGGCTGAAGGGCATTCCCCAGGGGTTGACCCAGAGGTGGTCGAGGTATTCGGGGTCGCGGGCGGTGATATGCCCGGTAACTCCGTCGTCCAGGCCGAACCTACTGAAGATCCTGAAAGCTGCGGCCAGGCGAATTTTTCTGTGATTTCGCTCCTCATCATGTGAGGGGAATGTGGGCGGAGTTGGCAGGTCGAGAGTATGCATAGTGGCTACTCCAGGGGGAACATAAATGGCGTCGAATGCGGCTGTGATGGAGGCTAAGATCGGGAAATAAGCGATGAATCGATTAACGCCGATGGGGGGAGCGGGTGTTGGTAGAGAGCACTTGCATTCCGGAAGCAGAGTTTCTCGATCGTTTCGCGGGGCAGTGACTTCATGTCCCGACTGAAGAGTTCTTGCGACTCAGGCCACGAGGAGTCAGCATGCGGGTAGTCGGTCTCGACCATAACTTTCTCGACGCCGATGATATCGAGCATCCGGAATGCCGCTGGATCTTCGATCGACGTAAACCAGAAATTTCGTCGCAGGATGTCGACCGGATCCGGGTCTGACGTGCTCCATGTCTCCGAGCTGGCAGCCTGCCTGTACGAACGCGTGAGTCGCTCGATGATCATCGGCACCCATGAGACGCCGGATTCAGACAGTACGATCTTCAGTTTCGGGAAACGCAGTGGGATCCGGGAGAAGATCCAATCAACCACTGCCTGTATGGCGTTCAACGGAAAGAGTGCGACTGTGACATCTGCAGGGGACGCCGTACTCGGTTGGCAGATCGATCCTGACGACCCCACGTGCAGGTTGACCACGGTCTCGGTCTCCTCGCATGCGCGAAAGAAAGGATCCCAATATTCGGAGTAGAGAGAGGGGAGCCCCAATCCCTCAGGGTTCTCCGAGAACGTTACCGACTGGAAACCGCGTTCCTTGTTCTTTCTGATCTCCAGTGCTGCCACCTCAGGGTCAAGGAGCCACGGCAATTGACAGGATACGAATCTGTCGGGATACGCGCCGCACCATTCCTCGAGCATCCAGTCGTTGTACGCACGAACCGAAGCGAGACCAACCTCGCGATCACGCATTCCGCTCAACCGTTTGCCGGCAAATCCCCAGACGAAGGATGGAAAGTTGAGAGATGCGTACACCCCGTTGAGGTCCATATCCTTGACTCGCGAATGAACGTCCCAGACACCGCGCCGGAAGTCCTCGTACTTTTGAGGCGCCAGGCTCCATTCTTCGATAGGCCGACCGACTGCTCCGCACATTGTGAGGCGCATGGGGATTCGGTCGTCATCAATGTGCCAATACGGGATGCCGTCCTGGTCGGGGACAACTGCTGGAACAAGGTCGCGATACCGCGAGCTCGCACGACTTGTGAAGATATTTGCGGGCTCGAGAACATGATCATCTACTGAGATGAGAGGGCACCATAATTCCCGAGGGTCGGGGTCTGGTAGAAATGTCGGCTCTGACCGAACGAGCCCTCTTCCTTGACTTTCGACATCCGGGTTGTGGATATCAAGCGCCATTACTGACTCCATTCGGTCGACATATCGCTCGGAGATGCTTCGGAACAGTGTTCTCATTCGCTCGAGCGGTACGGGAGTGTGAACCCCATCACGTTGCCCTAACGATTGGAAGGTATACGACCGTCGTCAGGCTTGTCAACGGATTCTGTTGTTCACGAGGGCATTCGGCCTGGCAGCACGATTCGACACGCAGGAGCCCAGCATTCCGGTCGGACACCCGAGTCGGGCAAGGCCCGCGGCAGAGTTATCCCCCGCAACAACAAGTCGCTCCGACGCCAGGCGAATCTCGGCGCCGACCGCGGTGCAAGAATTCAGTTCGTCAGGTCCCGCACTTGCGGGCGACGCGCCCGGTCTGCGCACGGGGCAATGTCGGTCTGGGAAGGTCTCATTCAGAACTCGAACCAGTCCGCGTCGTTGGTGGTGCACCAGCAATGCGACCACACGTGA
Source organism: Rhodococcus sp. (in: high G+C Gram-positive bacteria) (assembly GCF_049286785.1). GTDB lineage: Bacteria > Actinomycetota > Actinomycetes > Mycobacteriales > Mycobacteriaceae > Rhodococcus_F. The sequence goes on from NZ_JBAQEO010000533.1 coordinate 4,094, forward strand.
CGCATTCAGGTTGCGCGCAGACGTCGTAGCCAGTTCGTGATGGTGCACCGTTGACCTGGGGCCTCAGGATCGGAGTTGGGCCATCCGGCCGGCTTTTCACCGAAAACTGCGCGATCAGGAGGCGTCGCGTTGAGATGCTGGTTAGTTGATCGGGTGGCTGCGGCCGCGGCAGCAGTCGGCGGCGTCAGCCCGAGGTGAGATGCAAGGCTATTGACCTTCCGATCGGAAGGTAATAGATTTCACACTCTGAGGTCGGTTCGGTGATCGGAACCTGTGGCCGAGGCTGTTGCGCCGCACGGCGCTTGTGTGAACGCGTAGGCGAGGAGTGGTGGCCCCTATGGACGTCAGTTCTGTTGGCACCAAGCAACTATCGAGTGTGATCATCCGGTTCGCTGGAGACTCCGGCGACGGCATCCAGCTGACCGGTGACAGGTTCACAGGGGAGACGGCCGTCTTCGGGAACGATCTGTCGACCCTGCGCGACTTCCCTGCCGAGATTCGGGCACCTTCGGGAACACTCGCGGGGGTGTCGTCGTTCCAGTTGCAGTTCGCGGACCATGGCGTCCATACGGCCGGGGATACCCCTGATGTCCTGGTCGCTATGAACCCCGCGGCGCTGAAGGCGAATGTCGGAGACCTCGAGGCCGGGGCAGAGATCATTGTCGACAGCGACCAGTTCAAGCGACGCACTCTGAAGAAGGTGGGATACGACACGAACCCGCTGGAGGATGGCTCGTTGGAAAGCTTTCGTGTGCACGCTATTCCGCTTTCCTCGATCACGGTGGAGGCGCTACGAGGGTTCCCGATCGGCAACAAGGATGCCGAACGAGCAAAGAACATGTTCGCCCTCGGCCTGCTCTGCTGGATGTACGACCGTCCTACCGCCTCGACCGTCGAGTACTTGCACCGCAGGTTCGGCAAGCACGCGGAGATCGCCGACGCCAACGTGGCCGCGTTCCAGGCTGGGTATGCGTTCGGCGATACGACTGAGATCTTCGCAACCCGGTACGAGGTTCGTCCGGCTCGTATGCCGGATGGCCTCTACCGCAATGTTTCTGGAAACCTTGCCCTCTGTTATGGGCTTCTCGCGGGAACTCGGGCCGCTGGTATTCCGTTGTTCCTCGGAGCCTATCCGATCACGCCGGCGTCCGACCTGCTGCATGAACTTGCTCGCCACCAGGCGCAGGGCGTGCGCACATTTCAGGCCGAGGACGAGATCGCGGGGATCGCAGCAGCGATCGGGGCCTCGTTCGGTGGACATCTCGGGGTGACCTCCACGAGCGGTCCGGGGATGTCGCTCAAGGCCGAGGCTCTCGGGCTGGCGATCGCTCTGGAGTTGCCGCTGGTGGTGTGCAATGTGCAGAGAGCGGGCCCGTCGACGGGGATGCCGACCAAGACCGAGCAGGCGGACCTGCTGCAGGCGATGTTCGGCCGCAACGGCGAATCGCCCGTCCCGATTCTGGCTCCTCGCTCGCCGTCGGACTGCTTCGAGATCGCGTTTGAGGCCGTGCGGATCGCGACGAAGTACCGCACGCCGGTCGTGATCCTCTCCGATGCGCATCTGGCGAACGGCTCGGAACCCTGGCGGTTGCCCAACCTGAATCAGCTCCCCGACATTCAAGTTCGATTTGCTACCGAGCCGAACCAGGACGGCGAGTTCTGGCCGTACCTGAGGGACCCGCACACGTTGGCGAGGCCGTGGACGATACCGGGAACGCCCGGCCTCGAGCACCGCATCGGCGGGCTGGAAAAGCTCGACGGCAGGGGAACCATTTCGGCCGACCCGGACAATCACGAGGCGATGGTCCGCGTCCGCGCAGCCAAGGTCGCGGGCATCGCGGCGGATGTGTCGTCCCTCGAGGTTGATGACCCGGATGGTTGTGCGGATCTCCTCGTACTCGGCTGGGGATCGACCTACGGTGCGATCAGCTCAGCGGTGCGCGCTGTTCGCGAACGCGGGAAGCAGGTGGCCCATGCCCACCTGCGTCATCTGAACCCCTTTCCCGCCAATACCGCCGAGGTCCTGGGTGGGTACCGAACGGTGCTCGTTCCCGAACTCAATTCCGGTCAGTTACTGATGCTGATCAAGGCTTCCTTCGAGGTTCACGCCATCGGATACAACCGCGTCCGCGGCCTGCCGTTCACTTCCGCGGAGCTCGCTGCGCAGATCGAGGAACTGATCTGACATGCTCGAAAATTCTGTAAAATTCGACAACCCTGTGCGGTCGCCGACTCCGATGTCGGGCCCGGGCTTGGTTCCCGCCACCACCAGGACAATGACGTCCGAGGACTTCAAGACTGATCAGGAGATGCGTTGGTGTCCCGGGTGCGGGGACTACGCGATTTTGGCGGCGGTTCAGGGATTGCTGCCCGACCTCGGACTTGCCCGCGAGAATATGGTCTTTATCTCGGGGATCGGTTGCTCGTCGAGGTTCCCGTATTATCTCAATACCTACGGGATGCACTCCATCCATGGTCGCGCCCCAGCGATCGCGACGGGTCTCGCGGTAACGCGCCCGGATCTGTCCGTGTGGGTCGTCACCGGCGACGGTGATGCCCTGTCGATCGGTGGTAACCACCTGATCCACGCACTCAGGCGGAACGTGAATCTGAAGATCCTACTGTTCAATAACCAGATCTACGGACTGACCAAGGGCCAATATTCGCCGACGAGTGAGGCGGGCAAGGTCACCAAGTCATCACCCGCCGGTTCGGTCGACCGGCCGCTCAACCCGATTTCTCTGGCATTGGGCGCAGGGGCGACCTTCGTCGCGCGGACGGTCGACTCCGACCGGGAACACCTCACCGGTGTTCTGCGGGCGGCCGCCCACCACCGTGGAACCGCTCTGGTCGAGATCTTGCAGAATTGCAACATCTTCAACAACGGCGCCTTCGACCCGCTGAAGAATCCCGACACCAGGGGTGACACCACCGTCCGGTTGCAGCACGGCGAACCGATGCTCTTCGGGACGACCACCAGAAGAGGGCTGCGCGTCAATTCGCGAGGTGTTCTGGAGATCGTGGCGCTCGATGACGTGGATCCAGCGTCTTTGTTGACTCATGATGTCCACCAGACGGATTCGTCGCTTGCCTTCATGCTCTCGCACCTCGGTGACCGGCCGGAGGGCGTCACCCCGCTCGGTGTCTTCCGCGATGTGGCCCGTCCCGCCTACGAGGATCTGGTCAACGCCCAGATTTTCGAGGCACGCGCCGGTGGCGCACCGGATCTGTCAACGGTCATTGCGGGAAGGGACACGTGGCTGGTGGCCCCACAGCATGACCAGATCGCGGAACTGAAGGTCGCGACGGACCTCGGGTGAATCCGATATTTGCAAGCACTAGCTAGGAGAATGAATTGATCATCGATCAGATAGGCGTCGTGGGTGGCGGCCTCATGGGAACAGGCATCGCACGGGTCTGTGCGCTCGCCGGGGCCGAAGTAGTGGTCTGCGAGGCAGACTCAGACAAGGCGGCGGCGGCACGGGCGAGGACCGAGAGCTCGCTTCGCCGTGCGGTGGTGGCCGGCAAGATCACCGACACCGACCGCACCGGCGCGATGTCCCGGCTCAGCTTCACGGGAAGGCTCGAGGAACTGGAGGACCGAGAGCTGGTCATCGAGGCCGTTGTCGAGGACGAAGCGGTGAAGCGCGAATTGTTCTCGGCCCTCGACAAGGTGGTGGCCAGTCCCACCGCCATCCTCGCCTCCAATACGTCCTCGATCTCGATCACGAAGTTGGCTGCGGCGACCACGCGCCCCGAACGAGTTGTGGGCCTCCACTTCTTCAATCCGGTGCCCGCTCTGCGACTCGTCGAACTCGTGCCTACCCTCCATACGCGGGCCGAGACAGTTGACCGCATCGAGCGGTTCGCCACTGATGACCTACGCAAGCTCGTGATCCGTTCCCAGGACCGAGCCGGGTTCGTCGTGAACGCGCTGCTCACCCCGTATCTGTTGTCCGCCGTGCGGATGCTGGAGGCAGGCTTCGCCTCTGCCGCGGATATCGACCAAGGCATGGTGGAGGGGTGCGCCCATCCCGTCGGCCCCTTGTCGCTCGCCGACTTCGTCGGCCTCGACATCCTGCTGGCGGCGTCGAACTCGATGTATGAGGAGTTCAGGGACCCGCAGTTTGCGCCTCCGCCGCTGCTGCTGCGCATGGTCGAGTCGGGGCTCCTCGGAGAGAAGACCGGACGCGGCTTCTTCACATATTCGCGATGATCAGGCCCGAAGGAACGTCCATGCCCGAGATGAGTCCGCCTCTGCCAGTGGCACCGAACGTCAGGTGGTCGCTGTCCGATTCGACTGAGGCCGGTACCGCTGTCACGGTGGCCCCCAACCTCATGTGGTCGCTGCGCCGAGCCGCCGGTCTTCAGAATGGGTCGGTCTCGGTCGTCGACGGCTCGACCAGGCTCAGCTACGCCGAGCTGTTGTCCTGGTGCGATCGATTGGCGTCGGCGCTGGCGCGGCGCGGCGCCGTTCGAGGGGACAGAATCGCGGTCCTCGGAATGAACAGCGCCGAGTACGTTGCCGCCTATTTCGGGGTGCCGGCAGCCGGATACATCCTGGTCCCGCTCAATGCGCGGCTCGCCGACGCCGAGCTGATCGAGGTGATGCAAGACTGCGAACCGGCGATCCTGGTCGCCGACGATACCCATCGGAGCCGCGCGGAAGCGCTTACCGAATCCAGCGGTACGGGTTGCGTCACCTTCGAGCAGTTGCTCGGCGAACCGGCCGACGCAACCATCTCCGGTCGCGATACCGAGGTGAGCTCGACCGACCTGGCAGCCATCTTCTACACCGGCGGCACAACCGGACGCGCCAAGGGTGCCATGCTCACCCACGGAAACCTCACCGCGAATGCACTGCACATGATCGCCGGGCTCGGTTACGCGGTCGACGATGTCTACCTGCACTGCTCCCCGATGTTCCACCTCGGCGACGGGATGTCGACCTACCCGATCACCTGGGCGGGAGGACGACACGTCGTGATTGCGCGTTTCGATCCGGAGTCCGTGGTGGGCGCCATCGAGACCGAACGGGTCACCTGCACCTTCCTGGTTCCCACCATGCTCACCCTGCTGCTCGAGTATCTCGACCAGATGGACAGAGTCCCGGACCTCTCATCGCTGCGGCTCGTGGTGCACGGCGGCGCGCCCATTTCGCCCACGCTCCTCGACAGCGCTATCGCCCGGCTGGGCTGCTCCTTCACCCAGTCGTATGGCATGACCGAGGCGGGCCCGATTCTCAGCTTCCTACCGAATGAAGACCGCCTGCTCGGCAGCGAGGTCCTTCGCTCCGCCGGCCGCCCCGTCGTGGGCGTCGAGGTGCGGGTGGTCCGGCCGGACGGCACCAACTGCGAGATCGGAGAGATCGGCGAGATCGTCGGCCGCGGACCGAACTTCGCCGTCGGCTACTGGCGGCAGCCAGAGGTCACCCACCAACGGTTCCGGGATGGCTGGTACTGGTCGGGGGACTTGGCGTACCGCGACGAGAGCTTCTACCTCTACATCGTGGGCCGGGCGGGGGACGCCATCATCAGCGGCGGCGAGAACGTCTACGCCGCCGAGGTGGAGGCGGCACTCGACCGCCACCTGGACGTCGTCGAGGTGGCGGTGATCGCCGTTCCGTCACCACAGTGGGGCGAACAGGTACACGCCGCCGTAGTGCTCCGCAAAGGGGTGGTCACGACCGAAGCCGACCTCGACCGGCACTGTCGGGAGCTGATCGCCGGTTACAAGATCCCGCGCTCGTATGAATTCCACACCCAACTGCCTCGCACCGGGCCCGGCAAGATCGACAAATTGGCTTTACGCCGCCCGCACTGGGCAACACACGAAAAGGATGTGTCATGACAAGGTCAAACGATGGGCAGGAAAGGGTCGCACTCGTCACGGGGGCCTCCCGCGGAATAGGTGCCGCATCCGCGCTGCGCCTGGCCGCACAGGGATACAGCGTCGCGGTGAACTTCGCCAGATCCAAGCCCCACGCTGATGCGGTCGTGAAGCAAATCATTGCGGACGGGGGCCGAGCCGTCGCAATTCAGGCGGACGTATCGGTGGAGGGCGCCGGCGAGGAACTCGTCCGTGAAACCCATAGTCGACTGGGTCCGCCGCTGGTGGTGGTCAACAACGCCGGGGTTCAGCGCTCCCGGGCGATGATCAAACAGACTCTGGACGAGTTCGATCAGATGCTGTCCACCAACATCCGTGGCGCCTGGTCGGTCACACGGGCCGCCCTTCCGCACATGTACGACTCCGGCTGGGGCCGTGTGGTGTTCATCAGCTCTGTACTGGGGGCCACCGGCGGTCCGGGCGACAGCGGATACGGCGCCTCGAAGGCCGCGCTGCTGGCCATGTCGAAGAGCTTGGCGTTCGAGGTTTCGCGGCGCAATATCACCTCGAATGCGGTGCTGCCGGGAACGATTCTCACGGACATCGTCAAAGACGTCGATCCGGACGTACTCGACGCCAACATTGCGTCGATTGCCGCACGCCGTGGCGGAAAACCCGAGGAGGTTGCTGCCGTGGTCGCATTTCTCTGCTCGGAAGACGCCTCCTACGTCAGCGGGGCAGAGGTCGTGGTTCACGGCGGCGGTTGGGTCACTCTGCCACCATCGAAATAAACGATGTGGCAATGCTATTCGAGTAGCGGAGGTAACAGTAATGCGATATGGACTTGGCTTGTATACCGGGCAGGTGCCGCCAGGTGAGGGCATCAGCTTTCGTGATGAGTACGCTCGGATCATCGAACAGGCAAAACTGGCCGAAGAGGTTGGCCTCGAATCAGTATGGTTGAGCGAGCACCACGGGGCAGCTGATGGCTACCTACCGTCGCTGTTACCGATCGCGGCGGCGATCCTCGCCTCGACGAAACGGCTGACGGTGGGGACTGCGGTCCTTCTCGCCCCCTTCCATAATCCGCTTCGATTGGCTGAGGACGTCGCGGTGCTCGACCAGATGTCCGGGGGCCGCTTCATTCTCGGTATGGGAACGGGGTGGAGGCGTAGTGAGTTCCGGGCGTTCGGCGTCGACATGGCAACCCGCGGGAAGGCGCTGGAGGAGATGAGCCAGATCCTGAGGAAGGCATGGAGGGGGGAACGCTTCGGATTCGAAGGGCGGGTGTACCAGATCGACAAGGCTCACGTCAGGCCGGAACCCTTCACTCCCGGTGGCCCGCCGATCTGGCTCGGCGGCACCGGACCTCGGGCACTGGAACGTGCCGGGCGCCTGGGCGACGGCTACTTCGGAGTCTCTGCTCCCTTCGATTCCGCCATGTCGACCTTTGACTCGGTACTGGATTCGGCGCCGCCCGAGCGGCGTGCATGCTTCTCCTTCGGTCAGCTGCGATCGGGTTTTGTCGCCGACGATCCGGAACTCGGCTGGAAGCTCGCCGGGAGAGGAATGACCTACACCCAGGACGTGCATGCCCGCTGGGCGGCCGAGGAAGCCGGCAACCCGGTCGAGCCCGACGCGAACCTCTCGTCCGAGGACGCCGTGCGCCGGTACAACCTCATCGGCACCCCGGACGAGGTGACGGCAGCCCTGAGGCCCTACGAACAGAGATTTGCCGGCCGAACCGACTCCCACCTCTGCTTCCGGCTCTACCACCCCTACATGCCGCACGTCGCGGTACTCGAGGCCATCCAGACGTTCGGTAGGGTAATAGTGCCCGCTCTGCGTAGTCCAGCGGACGGTAGGCCGCTGCTGGGCTGATCGTGGGGCCACCCCTATTCGCTGGAGGAACCCCTGTGCCACCGAAGCGCTCTGCCGAACGGCATTCCGACGTCCTCGACGCTGCGATCGAGTTGATTCGTCGGAAGGGCATCGACGGCACGAGTCTGCAGGACATTGCCGATGCGGTCGGCATCAAGAAGGGAAGCCTGAACACCTACTTCTCGTCCAAGGACGAGTTGGTCGGACTGATTCAGGCGCGGTTCACCGAGGTGGCCGAGCAGGAGCTGGCGAAGATCGCGGAACGCAGCGATCTTGCCCCGGATGATCGGTTTCGTGAGCTTCTCTATTTTCATGCCGAGCATTGCGCTCTTCGCGTGTCATCGCCGGTGCTCGTCGGCTTCATGCAGCTGTGGACATCACCGTCGTCTCCGGGGGGCCCTCGCCAGCCGGAGATTGTCCGCCGGTACCAGCGCACGTTCGAGGATGCGGTGGCCCAATGTTCACGCAAACGCATCTTCCGCAAGCTCGATCCCGAGCTGGTGGTGAACGGACTCATGGGCAGTATGAGCTGGTGCGCATTCTGGTACAACGAGGACGAGCACGGGCCGCTGCGCCCGCTGGTCGACAAGATCATCGACATGGCCTTCGACGGTCTGCGGCCTCCTCGGCGTGG
>NZ_JBAQEO010000534.1:0-7244 GCF_049286785.1 Rhodococcus sp. (in: high G+C Gram-positive bacteria)
CTACCATACTCGTGCCCGTGTCGGGCAGTTTTTCGGCTGTCGGTAACTTCTCGGCTTCCGGCACGGCCGCAACCGTGTCCTTTTCATCATGCAGCGACACGGTTGACCGTCCTCGGATCGATGAAGCGATAGGAAAGATCGACCAATAAGTTGATCACCAGTACGACAGCAGCCGCGAGCGCAACGACTCCGAGAATTGTCGGAATGTCACGGCCCAGCACGGAGTCGATCGTCAAGGTGCCGAGACCCTGGATACCGAAAACGGTTTCGATCACGACGGTGCCGCCGAGCAGCTGCGCAATGCGGATGCCCAGTACGGTGACGATCGGGATGCCCGCATTGCGCGCGACGTGCATCGTGTAGATCCGCCAGGTCGGTATGCCTTTTGCCCGTGCAGTGAGGATGTGGTCTTTGTCCAGGACCTCCAGCACCGAGCCTCGGGTGTGCCGGGCCAGTTCGGCGGCGGGCATGACGGCGAGCGCCACAGCCGGCAGCACGATATGGGCGGCCCATGGGACAACGCCCTCGGACAGTGGGACGTAGCCGGTGGCGGGCATCGTGCGCAGAGTCAGTGCAAAGACCATGACCAGGAGCATGCCGACCCAGAACTGCGGCAGTGCAATGCCCGCGGAGGACAGCACACCGACGATCCGGTCGAGCACACCGCCGGGTCGCACGGTGGCGACGATCCCCAGCCCCACGCCCAGCACAACTGCGATGACGATCGCGACCAGCGCAAGCGACAGGGTCGGTTCGAGGCGCGACGCAATGAGTTCCGCGACGGGCTGGCGGCGGCTGTACGAGGTGCCGAAGTCACCGGTGAACACACCGGAGAGCCAATTCCAATACTGGGCGAGGAAGGACTTGTCGAGTCCGAGTTCGGCGCGAACACGCGCGATGTCCTCGGCTGTGGCGTTCTGCCCGGCAAGATCGATCGCCGGGTCTCCGGGGGCGGCGGCCATCATTGCGAACACCGCGAAGGTGACCAGGAGGAACAGGATGGGGGTCGTGATGACCACCCGGCGCAGCGTCGTCACGATTGTCCTTCCTTTCCGACCCGCCCGACGTAGCGCAGGTCCATCATGAACTGGGACTCACCGTTGAGCGCCTTGTCGAAGCCGACCACGTCGGATGCGGTGAGGAAGTACGTGTTGTAGTGGCAGATCGGAACGAAGATCGCAGCTTCGGCGAGAGCCGTGACGAGCTGAGCGTTGATCCGTTCGCGCTCTTGCGGATCGATCGTCCTGGAAGCCTGGTCGGCCAGGGCGGACAGTGCAGGATCCTCGTAGGAGAGCCGCGAGTCGGCCATCGTCCACTTCACGGTGTTCGCGACCGTGCCCTCGGGCCCGATCGCGTACATGAACGAATCGGACTGTCCTGTTCGGAAGGCTGTCAGTGCCTCGATACTCGTGCCGGGCCGGAGTACGGTGTCGACACCGATCTCGGCGAGATTGTCGGCGGCGATGACCGGGAGTGCTTCACGGCCAGCGGTGTACGAGATCTCGAAAGTCTTCCAGCCGGCTTCCTCGGCGAGTTCTCGTGCTCTCGCCGGATCGTACGGGTACGGATCGACGAAGTCATCGACGTGTCCGGGGAAACCTTCCCTCGACAACTGTGCGGACGGAACGCAGGTCCCCTGGTAGTAACCATTTGCGATGGAGTCGCGGTCGATCCCCTGCACCAGCGCTTCACGAATTCTGGGATCCGCAAGTCGGTCGGATTGCAACCACAAGGCCGCGAGCTGGTTGGTCGGTACCTCGACCAGCCGCAAGGTGTTGCCCTGCGCAGCGAGCTGCGCCTGCCGCACTGCTTGCGCCACCACACCGTTGACGTATGCGACATCGATCTCGCCGGCGCGGATTGCGGAGTCACGCGTTCGATCGTCGGCGATGAAACGAATCTCCAGCTCGGCCAAGGCACCCGCATCGGGGTCCCAGTTCTCGTCCGGGGCACGCAAGTAGCTCACGGACTGGCTGGGCACGAACTTGCCCACGACGTACGGACCGGTGCCGGCGTCCCCCGGATCGGTACGCAGGTCCCGGTTCGGGTCGGCGATCGCAGCCGGGCTGATCATCGCGCCGGCCGGCCCGGCCAGAATCGTCGGCATGTCCGGGGTGGGCGCCGAATAGCGGAACACCACCTCGTGGTCCCCCACGACGTCGATGTGATCGAGGGTCTTCAGGAACGGTGCCACCACCGAGTCCGGCAATTGCTGTGCGCGGGTGATCGACGCGACCATCGCCGAGGCATCGAACGGGGTGCCGTCGTGGAACTCGACGCCCTCACGGAGCGACATCCGCATCGACATCCCGTCGGGAGCGGTCTCCCACGATTCGGCGAGCATCGGCACGATCTCACCACCGGTCTCTGCCCTGGTCAGGCGGTCGAAGACCAGGTAGTAGTACACACGCTCCCCCGACGTGCGCTCCCGGTGTGGATCGAACCCCGTTGGTACCGCGGTCGTGGCTACGACCAGGTCCGCGTTGCGGTCGAGGACCGCGGTGCCGAGGTCCGTCGTCTCCGACGCACTGCTCGGCCCGTATCCGCAACCTGCGGCGAGCATTGTCACGGCGAGGGCTGCTGCCCCGATGACGCGCCGTGATCTGTGAACGGCCATGGTTCTCCTTACGAACTCGGTGTGGCCCGTGTACCGCCCCCGCGGTGCTGTCTTTCTGCTGCGCGCCTGCTACTTCGCGACGTTTGTGCCCTCGTAGCGGGCAAGCAGCGCGCGCTTGAGGATCTTGCCGCTCGGCAAACGCGGCACCTCACCGAACTCGACAGTCCGGGGCGCCTTGAAATGCGCAAGCTTCTCACGCGCATGAGCGATCAACTCGGCCGCGAAAGTGTCGTCCGCGACGACCCCGTCCGCCGGCGTCACCACGGCATGCACCCGCTGACCCATCTCGTCGTCGGGTAGGCCGATCACTGCAACGTCAAGGACAGACGGATGCATCGTGAGCGCATCCTCGATTTCCTGCGGGTAGATATTCACCCCGCCGGACAGGATCAGGTCGGTCCGGCGGGCAGAGAGGTAGAGGTAGCCGTCCTCGTCCACGTGTCCGAGGTCGCCGAGCGTGCTCCACCCCTTGTCGTTGTATGCGCCGGAAGTCTTGTCGGTGTCGCCGTGGTATCCGAACGTCGCCGTGCCGCTCATCCAGATGCTGCCGACTTCGCCCGGACCGAGTTCGTTTCCGTCGTCATCACAGACGTGTACTTCGCCGATGGTCGGCTTGCCGACAGATCCCCGGTGTTCGAGCCACTCCGGCGTGGTGATCATGAAGAACCCGTTACCCTCGGTGGCGCCGTAGAACTCGAGGATCTTCGGGCCGAACCATTCGATCATGCGTTCCTTGACCTCAACCGGGCACGGTGCCGCCGCATGGATGACCACACGCAAGCTCGTTACGTCATACCGTGCCCGGGTTTCATCCGGCAGTTTGAGCATGCGCACGAACATCGTCGGCACGAACTGGGCATGAGTGACCAGGTGCCGTTCGATCGCAGCGAGGGCGGCCTCGGCATCGAACCGCTCCATGACGATCGCAGTGCCGCCGTTGCGGACGGTACCCATACTCCATCCGAGCGGCGCTGCGTGATAGAGCGGGCCGGGGCTCAGATACGCGGTGTCCGGACCGAACCCGAAGGCATTATGCATCGTGGAGTCGATGTTCAGTCCTGTGCCGAAAGGCGCGCCGGTCAGTTCGGGCAGAATGCCTTTGGGGCGACCTGTGGTACCCGACGAGTAGAACATGTAGTAGCCCTCGAGCTCGTCGCCGATCGGCGTAAGCGGAAGTGCGGCAGCCGCATCGGCTAGCCGCTCGGCTCCGCTCGGCGATGCGTTCCCCACTGTCAATCTTGCTTCGACATCGTGGTTTCCGGATGTGATGACGGAAGCGAGCCGGTCGAGCTGTTCCGAATGGACAAGCAGACGAGCACCGCAGTTTTCGACGACGTAGGCGGCTTCATCATCAGCCAAGTGCCAGTTGACCGGTGTATAGAGAAGCCCGGCCCGCTGCGCAGCCCAGACGACCGGGAACATATCCAGGCAGTTCTCCATGAGGATCGCGATATGATCTCCAGCCTGCAGTCCACGTTGCCTGAACAGGTGAGCAATTCGGTTGGACGACTCCTCGAGCTCACGGTAACTCAGTGTCGCACCGCTTCCGGCCATCACGATCGCGGGCTTGCTTTCGTAGGTCGCTGCCAGATCCGTCAGGTTCATCGCCGTCACGGCAATCCCTCCACGTGGGCCGCCCGCGGACCGGGCGGCGGAAAATGCAATTTTACTTAGGAAACTTTGTATACTATGTTGCACACATCACACAACTTGTGGCATTCGCTGACCCAAGGAGCACCATGTCTCTCCTCGACGTTCGCTCGCTATCGAAGACCTTCTCGCACGGGGCTACCGCTCGTCCAGCGGTCGACGATGTGTCGTTCACGCTGAACGAGGGTGAAACCCTTGCACTGGTGGGCGAATCCGGGGCAGGAAAATCCACCACGGGTCGCCTCGTGCTGCGGTTGACCGATGCAGATTCGGGCGAGATCACCTTTCGCGAGCAAGACGTGCGCGGTTTGCGCGGCACCGATCTGCGGAGCTTCCGGCGCGACGCGCAGATGATCTTCCAGGACCCTTTTTCGTCCCTGAACCCGCGTATGCGGATCTGGAAGGCAGTCGCAGAACCCCTTTTGGTGCACGGCCTGTGCCCTCGAAGTGAATTGAAGGACCGGGCCGCCATGTTGCTCGACAGCGTCGGCCTCGGCACTCATCTGCTCGACCGCTACCCCTCCGGACTATCCGGTGGTCAGCTGCAGCGTGCCGCGATTGCCCGCGCACTGAGCACGGATCCGTCGTTGATCGTGTGCGACGAGCCTGTTGCAGCACTGGATGTGTCCGTGCAGGCCCAGGTGATCAATCTGTTGCTCGACATCCAGGAAGAGCGGGGTGTGGCATATCTGTTCGTCACCCATGACCTTGCCCTGGTCGAGAAACTCGCGCACTCTGTTGCGGTGATGCGAGCGGGCAAGATTGTCGAACACGCCCCCACCGAGACTCTGTTCTCCGATCCGGAGCAGGACTACACCCGGACACTGCTGTCCGCCATCCCGGAGATGCCCGAAACCGCGACGGTCTGATTACCGAACGGCCACGACTGCCGCACTTCGGGCGCCTTCCGTGCACCTCATGCGCCGAACGGTGATCCCGTTCACCAGATTGCTTCACTCCATCCCGGTACCGAGGAGATAGACGATTGACCGACATCTTGTCGCCTGCCGAGATCGGCGTAGAAGTCATCGATGGATTCTGTCTGGTGACTCTTGATCGCCCAGCACGCCTCAACGCATTTACTTCCACCGGTTATCTGCAGCTCACACAGGCTCTCGCGGAGGCTGATCTGGATGATGCTGTCCGAGTCATCCTCATTCGTGGTGCGGGGAGGGCATTCTCGAGCGGCGTTGACCTGGACGCCCTTGCGACCTCTGATCCCGAAGAACTGAGAACACGGTTCGCCAAACTTGTCGGGACGCTGGCCGGGATGACGAAACCGGTTGTCGCAGCCCCACATGGTGTAGCGGTGGGGTTCGGAATGACGCTGCTGTTGTTGTGCGACGTCGTCCTCGTCGCCGAGGGTTGCAGGCTCCGAGCGCCCTTCACGGCGCTGGGGACCGTGCCAGAGGCCGGTAGCAGCTACCTCCTGCCGGCGCTGATAGGCCGGCAAGCGGCGATGGATATCGTCCTGAGTTCCCGATGGATCCACTCGGTCGAGGCGGTACGCCTGGGTCTGGCCGCGAAGGAGATCCCTCTGGACGACTTCGACAATGTCGTTCGCGGGTACGCCCGGACGATTGCCGAATTTGCCCCGGCGTCGGCTATGGCATCGAAACGCCTGCTGTCCTCGAATCATAAGCAACGGATCCTCGACGCACTCGCGGCGGAATACGAAGAGGCGCGGTCACTTCCTCTTCTCAGCCGACCGATCGATTGACAGGTGGTCCTGTTCGGTCGGCAGCAGCGACGACTTCCCGTACCTGCGTCCGCCAACGCGCATGCGGCAGCACGACGCAACTCCGCTCGACCTCGGCGACGTTGGTGTAACCCAGCAGACCAAGAGCGTTCTCGGTCTCGTCCTGCATGATGTCGAGCACCCGTCGAGGTAGACCTCGACCCGACCTGCAACCGCTTCGACGACGTCGGGCAGTGCTTCGATCGTCGAGGTTGCAGTATCGAGCTGGCGGCCACGCGTACTCGGTAGCGACGACTGGTAGTCGACAATTACGGCACCATGTCTCAAAGTGCACAGTCGCTGGGCAACCACAAACGCTCCCTTGACGCCAACACTTATCAGAAATCGTCTCTGGCCGGCCGCCGTACGGTAATAACAGGCGGCGCCAGCGGGATGGGCGCCGGGCTTGTCCGGTCCTTCGGAGTTGCCGGCGCCAGCGTTGTATCCGTCGACATCGACGAACCGGAGGGTTCGCGCATCGCGGCCGAGTCGGGGGCAACCTTCATGAGGTGCGACGTCTCTGAAAAAGATTCAGTGGAAGAGGCATTCGACAGAGCTGCCTCACATCTGGGTGGAATCGATGTGGTGGTCCATGCCGCAGGAATAGCACCCGGTGCAGCTGCGGAGGAAACGCCGATCGAGATCTGGAAACGAACCATGGAGGTCAATGCCACGGGTACCTTCTTGACGAACCAGGCCGCGTTCCAACACTTACGAGAGAAAGGAGGACGAATTATCAATCTCGCATCCGCTGCGGGGGTCAAGGGTTACCCAGGTAAAGCGGCTTACGCGGCGAGTAAAGGCGCGGTCTCGCGTGGATGCGGTCGGTCGCCGTCGAATGGGCTCCATTCGGGATCGCGGTGAATGCCATCGCCCCCGCGATCTGGACACCGATGTACGACAAGACCCGGGCATCGATGACCGCCGACCAGTTGGCACATCACGACCAAGCATTGCGGACCTCCATCCCTCTGGGTGGCAAGCTCGTCGACGTCGACACCGACCTCGTACCGGTGGTCGAGTTCTTGCAGGGGATGGCGCTCGCTTCATGACCGGACAAGTCTTCGCGGTGGATGGCGGACAACTGATGCTGCGGTAGGCGGACGACTTACCCTGGATGCACCGATTCGGTTGGGTCGGTGAGCGTGTCGTAACGGCGAAATGCCCTGTCGTGGTGGAAGAATTGGACTTCTCACAGAACCTTTTCAACCATCCCGAAGGGCATCTCGTAGGTGCAAC
>NZ_JBAQEO010000535.1:0-10030 GCF_049286785.1 Rhodococcus sp. (in: high G+C Gram-positive bacteria)
CCAAACGCTCGCGCTATAACGGACCCACTGTGGTCGGCCCGCGAGTTGCGGGGCCAGATCGTCCGGTCGCCGGGAAATGTCGCGGTGGGATGTCGAGATCCCGAGCGCGGCTCCGTCCCCGGGGTGAACACGGCCACAATGGGTCGTACCGCGTCAAGGAGAACATGATGGCCAAGTACCTGCTGCTCAAGCACTACCGTGGCGCGCCGGCATCGGTCAATGACGTTCCGATGGACCAGTGGACGCCGGAGGAGATCTCGGCCCACGTGCAATACATGGATGACTTCGCCGCTCGGCTCGAGGGCACCGGTGAGTTCGTGCGACGCGCACGCGCTGTCGCCGGAGGGCACGTTCGTCCGCTACGACGGCGAGGGGCGGCCGCCGGTCACCGACGGCCCGTTCGCCGAGACCAAGGATCTGATCGCCGGCTGGATGGTGATCGACGTCGAGAGCTACGTGCGGGCGTTGGAGCTGGCGGGCGAGCTGTCTGCGGCTCCGGGTGCGGGTGGGAAACCGATTCACGAGTGGCTCGAGGTGCGCCCGTTCCTGGCCGCGCCTCCGACCGTTACGGAGTGACGCACGGTGGATGAAGCCCTGCTGAGGACCCTCACCCCCACCGTGATCGGGATCCTTGTCCGCCGCGGAGCCGACTTCGCGGCTGCCGAGGACGCCGTGCAGGACGCCCTGGTCGAAGCGGTGCGCGTGTGGCCGGATGATCCGCCGCGGGACCCCAAGGGCTGGTTGGTCGCCGTGGCCTGGCGTAAATTTCTCGACGCCGCCCGCGCCGACATCTCCCGGCGGCGGCGCGAGGTGCTCGTCGAGGTCGAGCCCATGCCCGGCCCGGGCGAGGCGGTGGACGACACGCTTGCGCTGTACTTTCTGTGCGCTCACCCGTCCCTGACGCCGGCCTCGGCGGTCGCGCTGACGCTGCGCGCGGTCGGTGGTCTGACCACGAGACAGATCGCGCAGGCCTACCTCGTGCCCGAGGCGACGATGGCCCAGCGCATCAGCCGGGCCAAGCGGACCGTCTCGGGCGTCCGGTTCGACCAACCCGGTGACGTCGCCACGGTGCTGCGCGTGCTCTACCTCGTCTTCAACGAGGGCTATGGCGGCAGTATCGATCTCGCTGTCGAGGCGATCCGGCTCACCCGCCAACTGGCGGCCAAGACCAACCATGAGGAGGTCGCGGGCCTGCTCGCGCTCATGCTGCTCCACCATGCACGGCGCCCGGCACGGACCCGCCCCGAGGGCAGCCTCGTGCCTCTTGCCGAGCAGGACCGCAGCCTGTGGGACACCCGCCTCATCGCCGAGGGCGTCGACGTGCTCCGGGGAGCCCTCACCCGCGACCGCCTGGGCGAATTCCAGGCCCAAGCCGCCATCGCCGCACTCCACGCCGACGCCCGGACAGCCGAGGAGACCGACTGGGTGCAGATCGTCGAGTGGTACGACGAACTGGTGCGCCTCACCGACAGCCCGGTGGCCCGCCTCAACCGGGCCGTCGCGGTCGGCGAGGCCGACGGCCCGCGGGCAGGCCTGGCCGCCCTGGCGGGGCTCGACCCCGCCCTGCCCCGCTACGTCGCCGTCGCGGCGTATCTACACGAGCGTGACGGTGACCCCGTGACTGCAGCACGGCTCTACGCCGATGCCGGCCGATCGGCGGACAGTCTCCCGGAACGGGACCACCTCACCCGTCAGGCCGCACGGCTCAACGCAGACCTCCGCCGTTGAGCGGCCGTTCAACTCCGACATGCACATCGTCCACGACGTCGCTTTCCGGGGCGGCGAAGACCTCTGGCCGGACGGCACCTCGCCCGCGTTCGATCGAGCTGATCGGCGGCCGCGACCGCGGCTGGTGCGTCCGAATCACGGCTGGTTCGTCTGAGGAGTCGACTCCCACCCATCACCGGGTGCGAGCACACCTTCCACGAGAGGACCTTCCGATGACCACCAACCTGTCCGCCCACATCGACGCCGGCCACGCTGGGGGTGTGCGATGACCGCCCCGGCCGTCGTCGTCGAGGATCTCCACGTCGCCTACGCCGCCACCTGGGCGCTCGACGGCGTCGACCTGACCGCCGGTGCCGGAACCACCCTCGGGGTGCTCGGCCACAACGGTGCCGGCAAGACCACCCTGATCCGCACCCTGACCACGCTGGTGCGCCCCACCATCGGCCGCGTGCAGATCGAGGGTCTCGACGTTGTCACCGACGCCACCGAGATTCGCCGCCGGATCGGGGTGACCGGCCAATACGCCGGACTCGACGAATTCCTCACCGCCCGCGAGAACCTGGAGCTGATCGGCCGCCTGACCGGGCTGCGCCGCACCGCCCGCGCGCAGGCCGACGCGCTGATCGACCGGCTCGGGTTGCACGAATACGCCGCCCGGCGGGTCGGGGAACTCTCCGGTGGCTCCCGCCGCCGGATCGATCTGGCCGCCAGCCTCGTCGGGTCCCCGTCGGTTCTCTTCCTGGACGAACCGACCACCGGCCTCGACCCCCTCGCCCGCGCCGCACTGTGGGACGTCGTCGACGAACTGACCACCGCGGGCACCACCGTCGTGCTCACCACCCAGTACCTCGACGAAGCCGACCGGCTCGCCGACCACATCGTGGTCTTGAGCCGTGGCCGGGTCGCCGCCCGCGGTACCCCCGCCGAACTGAAACAGATCGTCGGCGGCAAGGTCCTGAGCGCCACCATCCCTACCCATCAACTCGGCGATCTGCCGTTCACCCCGGACACCGATCACCGGGTCGACGGCGACCGGGTCCGGGTCTCGGTCACCGTCGACGACGGCATCGCCGCCGCCGCGCTGGTCGCCGACCTACACCGAGACGGCATCGCGGTCACCGACCTGGACGTGACCTCCCCGAGCCTCGACGACGTCTTCACCCACCTCGCCCACACCGGAGCCCACCGATGACCACCACCCGCACCACCACCGAGATCGAGCGGTCCCCGATCGGGAACCAGCTCGTTGCCCTCACCATCCGCAACCTGCGCACCAGTGCCCGTGTCCCGCAGTTGCTGATGTTCTCGCTGACCATGCCGATGGCGATGCTGGTCCTGTTCAGCCAGGTGTTCCGCAGCGTCGCCGCCGGACCCGGGTTTCCGCCCGGGGTCAGCTACATCGACTTCCTCACCCCGGCCATGCTCGCCGTGTCCACCGTGATGGCCGGCACCAACGCCGGAGTCTCCGCGGCCATCGATCACACCAACGGCCTGCATGACCGCTTTGCGGCCCTGCCCATGCGGGCGGCGCTGCCGGGGGTGGCCCGCACCATCAACGAGGCCGTGTTCACCCTGGCCCGGGCCGCGTTGCTCGGGATCGCCGCCGTGGCGCTGGGTTTCGACTTCCACGGCACCGCCCTGGACGCCGCCGCCGCGGTCGTGGTCCTGGTGGTGCTGGCGGCGGCGATGAGCGCCCTGTTCGGGCTCATCGGGGACCGGCTCCGTCGCCCGGATGTGGTCCAGTTCGCTGGGATGATGGTGATGATGCCGCTGATGTTCGTCTCGAGTGCGTTCGCGCCGCTCGAGACCATGCCTGGCTGGATGCAGGCCATGGCGACCCTGAATCCGGTCGCGCATGCCACCGACGCCCTGCGCGGACACGTGCTCGGCACCGCCACCGCCGGCGACACCGTCACCGCCCTGGTCGCCGCGATCGGGTTGTGGGCCGTGGTCACCGCCGTCCCCGTTCTCACCCGCCGAGTCCGGCCGACACGGGCGGCTGCCACTCGCTGATCGACCACCCCGCCCTACCCTCTCCCCTCGGCACGAGGGGGTGGGGCAGGGCGGGTTTTGCGCGTGCGCTGCAACCCAGGATCCGGGCACTCTCACGGCCCCCACCCCGCGAGAGGGTAGGGGCCATGCGTGGTGTGCTGTGTTCAGCTGGCACGCCCGGTCCGGGCGCCGACGGCGCTCATACGGCGGCGTCGAGAAGATGCAGTTCCTCCGCCACGATCAGATCGACCTCTTCACTGGTCAGACCCGACAACAGATGTGTCGTCAGCATCGCTCTCACCTCCTTACCGCGCTGGTACCGATACGTCGAATCGGAGAACCCGATATCGACATCGACACCCGTACAGACGTGACACCCCGAATCCGGACGCAGGGGTGCGTCCTATCGCGGCCACCGTCGTCCGTACCTGTGAGACGACGACCCAGGGGTCGCCACCGCGCTGCGAGGCGGGGATGCTGGAGACGGAGAGGAGAGGACCATGAGCGAGACGACGGCCACGGCCGCGACGACACCACAGCCGGAACCAGGTGATCTCGAGCAGCTCTGGCGCCGCTTCTCGAGCGACTTGCGGGCCTTCATCGCCCGCCGGGTCTCCTGCCCCGAAGACGCCGACGACATCCTGTCGATCGTGTTCCTGCGGATGGCCAAGAGTCTCGACGACCTGCGCGATCAGGACCGGCTCCTCGGGTGGATGTATGCCATCACCCGCAACGCGATCACCGACTACTACCGGTCGGCGGCGCATCGCCGCGAGCTGCCCGTCGACGCCGTCCCGGACAACCCTCCCGCCGGCGAACCCGACACCGACGAGGCGGTGCAGAAAGAACTCGCCGCCTGCCTGGTGCCGATGCTCTCCGGTCTGCCCGCCGAGCAGGCTGCCGCGGTGACGATGGTCGACCTGGACGCCCGAACGCACGCCGCTGCCGCCGGCGAGGCCGGAATCTCGGTGTCCGGCATGAAATCCCGGGTCCAACGCGGCCGCGCCGCTCTACGGCAGCGGTTGCACGCGTGCTGTCAGATCAGCCAGGACCACACCGGCCACGTGCACGACTACCAACCCCGCGGCGGAGCCTGCGACTGCGGGGCCACACCACCGGCGGACCAGTAGACGTTGTCACACCCCCTCGGGAGGCGGGCGCCGGACATCTTCACCTCACCTCGAACAGACAGCAGTGCGGTGCGAGCCGCTTGACGCCCGCACCGCACCGCGATACCGGGTGATGCTACTGGCAGCCGCACCCTCCGCCGGCCGTCGCCGCCGGACCACAGCACGTCGCCTTCTCGTTGTGATCACAGCAGGTGGTTTGCCGTTCGGTGCTGCAACATGTGGGCGCCGCAGGCTGCGGTGTTGCGTCCGTCCGGTCCGTCGCCGGGGACTCGAACTCATTCGGGTTGGTCATGGTGACTCCTTGATTCGTTGGGAGGGGGCACCAGAGCAGACGAAGGAGAACGGGAATGGACGCAACCCCGGACTGGGTGGTAGAGAGAGCTCCACCTGAGTCGAGCCCCGGGCGCGGGGTTCCGGTCGTCAGTCGATCGGTGCCTCGTCGAACCCGAGCACCACCTTCAGCACCCCATGAAGCGCGGGATTGGTGTCGTCGCCACGCCACGCCACGCGTACGTCGGCGACGAACCCGCCTGCGAGAGCGAGCCGCCGCAATCGGTCGGGAAGCACCGCACCCTCGTGCGGTAGCGAAGTCATCCGAGGTGAACTGAGCGCCATGGCGCTGTGAATTGTCACCCCGTGCGTTTCACCAGTCGGGTAATCACCAGGACGTCATCCTCGCGTAGCCGCTGCGGCACCAGATCGAGTTGGGGCCGTGAGGACTTCACATCTCTGCCGAACATGTGAACCAATCCGAGATCGGCGCACACCCGTCGACCGGGAAGGCCGATGGTATCCACAGGACGGTGAGGGCAATCGTCAGCCGGCGGACGGGGACCTGTGCTCGGACTCGGGAGGCATATGCGGAATGGTCGACGTCCAATTCATGCGTGTCGGATGAAGACGCTGCCTCGACGGGTGCCACACGATGAAAAGACGTGAGGCTTCCCGCGGGCGAGCGCACACATGTGGGGACCGGCCCGACACCAGGAGCGACGCCATGGCCAGAACGCACAAAGGGAAGATTACGGTCGACATTCGTGACTCCGTTCCGGACTGGGATCCGTACCTGCCGGATCGAGCACCCGAAGGTGCGCCGAACATCCTGCTCATCGCGTGGGACGACGTGGGGTACGGCACCATGGACGTCTTCGGCGGTCCGGTCGAGACCCCGACCATGCGCCGCATCGGGGAGATGGGTGCGCGTTACTCGAACTTCCACACCACGGCGTTGTGTTCTCCCACCCGGTCCTCCCTGTTGACCGGTCGTAATGCCACGACCAATGGCATGGCCACCATTGCGGAACTGAGCTCCGGTTTTCCGGGGATCTCGACCCACATTCCCTTCGAGAACGGGTTCATCTCCGAGGTGCTGGCCGAACGGGGGTGGAACACGTACTGCGTCGGTAAATGGCATCTGACCCCGGGTGAGGAGATGAACATGTCGGCGGTCAAGTCCCGGTGGCCGCTCGGCCGGGGGTTCGAGCGTTTCTACGGTTTCCTCGGGGGCGAGTCGAGCAGCTGGTTTCCCGACCTGGTTTACGACAACCATCCGATCGATGCTCCGGGGACGCCCGAGGACGGGTACCACCTGTCGAAGGACTTGGCGGACAAGTCGATCGAGTTCATTCGTGACGCCAAGTCGATCGATCCCGACAAACCGTTCTTCATGTATCTCGCTCCGCAGGCCGGGCACGCGCCGCACCACGTCTTCACCGAGTGGGCCGACCGGTACAAGGGCACGTTCGACCAGGGCTACGAGGCCATCCGCGCCGAGATCCTCCAGCGGCAGAAAGACCTGGGGTTGCTCCCTGAGAACACCGAACTGTCGCCGATCAACCCGCACGGGGAGCCGGCCACCACCGGGCCCGACGGCCAACCGTGGCCGTTGCTCGACACGGTGCGGCCCTGGGACTCGCTGACCGCCGAGGAGCAGCGACTGTTCGTGCGGATGGCGGAGGTGTTCGCCGGTTACATTTCCTACACCGACGATCAGCTCGGTCGGGTGATCGACTTCCTGGAGGGCTCCGGTGAGCTCGACAACACGATCATCGTCGTGGTCTCCGACAACGGCGCCAGCGGCGAGGGAGGGCCGAACGGATCCTTCAACGAATGGCGCTTTTTCAACGGGGTGCCCGACACCACCGAGGGCACACTTACTGCACATCGACGAGTTGGGTGGTCCGGCCTCGTACAACCACTACAACACCGGTTGGGCCTGGGCACTCGACACCCCGTTTCCGTACTGGAAGCGCTGGGCCGGCTACGAGGGCGGCATCGCCGACATGTGCCTGCTCGCGTGGCCGCGAAAGTTCGAGCCCCGGAGCGAGCCACTGCCCCAGTATATTCACGCTGTCGACGTCGTCCCGACGCTCTACGAGCTCCTCGGAATCGAACCGCCCGAGGTGCTGAAGGGATACCCGCAGAGCCCGATCGAGGGGCAGAGCTTCGCGGCATCGCTGACCGACCCCGAGGCGCCCGGCAAGGACACGCAGTTCTACACCATCCTGGGGCAGCGGTCGATCTATCACCAGGGGTGGCTGGCCTGTTCCGTGCATCCTCCGCTGTCCGGGTGGGGCCACTTCGACAAGGACGCCTGGGAACTGTTCAACCTCGCCGATGATCGCGCTCAAGTTCACGATCTCGCGGCCGCCGAACCCGAGCGTCTGCAGGAGCTGAAGGACCTGTGGTTCTACTACGCCGGCATCTACCAGGGGTTGCCGCTCGATGACCGCAGCGCCCTCGAGCAGGTCCTCGCGGAGCGCCCGCACCCCGGCAAGCGTCGAGACCACTACGAGTACTACCCGAATTCCGCGGACGTTCCTGAGTCTGCCGGTGTCTCGATCATCGGACGCTCGTACACGATCGCGGCCGGAGTCCACGTGGACACAGCCGACGCCGAGGGTGTCCTCTATGCCCACGGCGGTGTCGCCGGCGGGCACAGCCTCTACGTCAAGGACCACCGACTCCACTACGCCTTCAACTGGCTCGGCACCCACCTTCAGCACCTGTTCGCGGACCGCGACATCACCCCTGGAGCCCACGTCTGTACTGCAGAGTTCACCGTGCGTGGTAAGAACTCGGATCCGACCATGCCGGGTTTCGCCGGGACCCTCACCCTCTACCTCGACGACCAGCAGGTGGCCACCGGGGAGATCGTCACCCAGCCGGGAGTGTTCTGCCTCGTCGGCGACGGCATCTGCGTCGGACGTGACAGCGCGTCCCCGGTGACACCGGACTACACGTCGCCGTTCCCGTTCACCGGCGGCACGATCGACAAGGTCGTTGTCGATGTGTCCGGCGAGCGATACCTCGACCATCAGGCACAGGTGCGTGGTTGGTTCATGATCGACTAGCGGGGATCACGAGTGCGGCGCGACGAGAACCGCGAAGCCGGGTCCTGATCGATCGTCAAGCTGATCAAGACCCGGCTCAGCTTGCGGCGCACAACCGGATCGGGCGCTTCGGCCGTTCTGCCATCCGAGTGTTGTTCTTGCGCCGCCCATCGCGGGTGGTTCAGCGGCGCCGGTCCCTGCGGTCGTCCCGACGATCGTCTCGCCGATCGGTACGACGTCTGACTCCGTGTGCCACCACGGCCGCCGTGGCGACCGTGGTGGCGGTGCGCGCTACCGGGGCGGGTCCGATCACCGCTGCTCGGCGCAAACGTCTGGCTGCTAAAGGCATGTCAGGCACCAACTTCCTCGTCTGCTTCGATTGCGGCCAGAAGAGCCTGCACCGGAATGCGCCCACTTGCCACGAGCTGTCCACCGGCACGGCGTGTGGCCGACGCGAACGGCGCGGCCCACGTGTTCTCCCAGACCAGCACGGCCGCTGTACTTCCGGGGTCGATCGCTGCAGCGACCGCTTCGACGTCGTCCTCGCTGAGGAGCATCGCCAGCTCGGTCTCGTAGGAGCGCAACTCGCCGATCTCACTGTCGTCGAGGTCGGAGAGCTCATACGCTTCGAGCGACCCGTCCGCGTCCTTCTTCAGAAGAAGGAAATCCAGAACACGAATTATTCCGCGTTCGACGAGGTCACCGAGTGCGGGTGCGATCGCCCCGTTGAACTTGCTGCCGGGGAACTCCACCACGATCCAGTCGACCGGACCGAGCTCGTCAATTTCTTCGGTCATGTTCGGAAATCCTCCTCAGGTGGTCGAGTCTTGCGGGTTGTCGTGTGTGAGCAGAGCGGGCCGGGCCACCAGTTCCACTAGGAGCAGCGCCACCACGGTGATCAGTACGGTGACCATCACGACCAGGCCCGACGGGTATTTCCAGAACACGAGGGTCATCGTGGCGATCGCGATGATGACCACTCGCAATGGTGTCCGATACGTCGCGACGGCAGTCTCGACCGGATAGGGTGCTCGGCCACTGTGTGCTCCCCGAACAGCACTGACCGCCTTGTTGTATGCACCGCGCACCGCCACCGCGGAATGGGACGATCCGGTGAGGTATCCGGCCGCCGCGATGACCACCGCCAGCAGGAACACCGCACGCACGGCGGTGCGGAGGGGAAGAACGAGCGTGTCGATCAACACCGCTGCCGCGTCCCGGGAGAGGACATCGGACGGTATGTCCCCGAGGTAGATCGCACGGCCGATGCTGATCGCCACCGCCAGTAGGGCCATGGCAACAGCGATGCTCACGCCGACCAGCGCAAATGCGCGTCGGCGGCCGCCTTTGGGTGCGGCCCAGACGGCGGCGGCAGCAATCAGGAGGGCCATCAAGGGCAGCACGGTGGACGCCGTGTCCAATGCCGACACCGCTCGTTGCGCCTTGACCAGTTCGGGAGATTGGAACAGTACGAACGACTTGTCGATCTCGGGGATCTTGTCGGCGAAGGCGAAGCCGCGCTCGGTCAGTCTGGTGCGGACGTTGTCGATGATCGGTGCCAATGCGATGCTGACCGTGCCCTGGTCGTTGATCTGCACTGCTGCCCTGGTCTGGCCGGTCATGACCGCGACCAGCACTTGATGTGCTTCCCGGTTCGCGCGGATCCACAGGGTTTCGAACTGGTCCGAGGCCACGAATGAGCTGACCGTCTGCCGGACGAAGGACTGGGCCTGATCGGCGAGCACGGGCGCCAGTCCGACCACGGCGGGTGGAACCCGGGGTGCATTCTCGGAAAGTGCCGTCAACGCCTCGGCGGTCAGGGTCTCCACATCGAGACGGGTCATGATC